>CALBVX010000085.1 GCA_937969515.1 uncultured Croceitalea sp.
CTTTTGCCGGAGGAATTATAGTGGTTATTGGGCTGCGCTTATTGGCCGTAAAGTTTGACATACGTTTGCCAAATATCTATAGAAAATAGATCAAAGCACCTCAGCTTTTAAAATATAGATATTTTGCATTGGCCAATCGCCGTCATCGACGTCTACATTGTTTATTTTATCTACAACGTTGATCCCTTCAATAACTCTCCCAAATGGGGTATAGCTACCATCTAAATGGTACGACCCTGGTTTGGTCACAACGATAAAGAATTCGTAGGGAGAAGCCAACTTATGCGGATTATCAATTTCTCCACTGGGCATTGAAATTACCCCTCTATGATGCTTATGACCTTTTTTTGCATCTGGGGGAAGCAAATACCTGCCTATTTTTCTTCTTTTTTTGCTAGTTTCCCGTGTATCGGAGTTGCCTCCTTGAATTATAAAGTTTTTTACCACTCTGTGGAACATGGTATTGTCAAAGTAGCCTTGTCGAGTCAGGTATATGAAGTTGGCCCTATGGTAAGGCACATTGTCGAACAATTCTATCGTAAAACTACCCATACTAGTGGTTAGCTTTACTTTATTTTTTTTCAATGTTTTTTCGTAGTCAAAGAAAAAATCAATAGCATTTTCTTCACTTAATAAAAAGGGTTCAATAGTTTTTTCTTCCTTTTCTACTACAGAACTCAAAGAGTCATTTGATGTTTTTTCTACCTTATCAACAGGTGTGGGCTGTCTTTTTTCTTTACTGTCGTTACAGCTGGCAAAAAATAATAATAGTATAATTGCACTAAAAGCGATACTCCTATTAAACATGAATTTTACTGATTTTTACAAACGGGTTACTAAAATAAAAAATCTGGATTTGCCCGGCGAAGAATCTCATTTTAAAATGGAGACAGAGATAAGAAAAGAGTGGAGAGATTCAAAAAAAATTGCTGAACTAAATCCTAAAAGAGCTGCTGTCATGGCTTTGTTTTACCCTGATAAGGCCAATGCGACACAACTCTTACTTATTTTAAGAAAAACCTACAAGGGGGTTCACTCCAATCAAATAGGGTTTCCCGGTGGAAAGGTTGAGGCCCAAGACTCGAATCTAAAAGTAACAGCGCTTCGGGAAACGGAAGAAGAAGTAGGCGTTTCTCCAAAGCGTATTGAAGTTTTAAAAGAGCTGACCGAACTTTATATTCCTCCAAGTAATTTTATGGTGCAACCCTATTTAGGTATTTATGCCGATCCGAAACCTTTTAAAATTCAAGAGACCGAGGTGGAGGAGATTGTTGAGGTCCAGCTATCAGATTTTATGAATGAGGACAATTTAATATCACAAAACTTGACCACTTCATATGCCGCGAATATGAAAGTACCCGCCTTTAAGTTAAATGGTTACGTGGTTTGGGGTGCAACTGCGATGATGTTAAGTGAAATCAAAGTACTTCTTAAACAAGTGCTTTAGACTCTATTTTGTATTTTAGCCTATTCAAACCAACTTATGGGAATTTTTAAAAAAAATCCTTTTGGCCATATTTTATTCTTAAAAAAATGGCTTATCCGCATTTTGGGGGTAATGACGCATTCAAGATATAAAGGTTTTAATACTTTGGATATTGAAGGCTCTGAAGTTATTCGAAATTTACCGGATAAAAATGTGCTGTTTGTAAGTAATCATCAAACTTATTTTGCCGATGTAGTTGCAATGTTTCATGTTTTTAATGCGAGTTTAAAGGGTCGGGATGACAGTATTAAAAATGTTGGGTATTTGTGGAATCCGAAATTGAATTTTTACTACGTAGCTGCTAAGGAAACCATGGGTAAAAGTCTTTTAACTAAAATTCTTGCCTATGCCGGTTCAATAAGCATTGAACGTACTTGGCGTGCCGATGGTCAAGATGTTCAAAGACAGGTTAAAATGAGCGATATTTCAAGTATAGGCATTGCTTTGGAAGACGGATGGGTGGTAACTTTTCCGCAGGGAACAACAAAACCTTGGAAACCATTACGAAAAGGTACGGCTCATATTATAAAAAGGTATAAACCTATTGTAGTGCCCGTAGTTATTGACGGATTTAGAAGGTCTTTCGACAAAAAGGGATTATATATTAAAAAGAAGGGCATTCTTCAATCGATGCAGATCAAAGAACCTCTGGATATTGATTACGATAATGAGTCGGTCGAACAAATAATTGAGAAATTAGAATATGCAATAGAGCAGCATCCGTCTTTTCTCCACGTAATTCCGGAGTCGGAGCTAGCCGCTTACGAAGCAGATCACGAAAAAAGACGATACAGTCACAAGTCTTAAACTTCTAATTTTTTTAGTTCACTGTAGTTTGCGTTTAGCTTTTTAAGTAGAATTCCGTAGATAAGTCGGTAAAAAAGCCAAAGTAAGACACCGAATAATACAATTGTGAACAATAGCAGTATGCCAACCACAAACCAAATTAAAATAGGGTTGCCTGCCTCTTCAATACGACTAGACAAATCGGCATATTCAGGATTATAAAAGATTGACTCTAAAAAAACGACAATCATGAGTACCGCAAATAATCCTAGATTGAACCATACGTATTGCATGACGGTTCTACGGGTGGTGATAATCTTTTTCATCAATGACCTTGCAGAATCAGTGGTATTTATTTTTTTATAGTTCAAATAAAACTTGATAATAAAATATACAATTACGGCGTAGCCGATAAATTCAATTACGGTCTCGATGTTTTCAAAAATTTTAGCCCCAGAACCAGATAGTTCGTCATTTTCTAAAGGCAGAAAAGAGAGGGCTATCCAAAAGACAAATTCTATAATACTTATATAGAATATCCACTTCACGATAGAAGACGACTTTTTCCAAATCATCTTATAGATTTCATCAAAAGACAGTTTAGGAAGATGCTCTTCCTTCTTTTGCCAATCTTTTTTCAAGAGTTCCAATTCGTCCATCATCATACTTACGGATTTAAGATGGTCCTTAGTTTATTTTTTATACGATTCATTTTTACTCTAGCGTTTACTTCGGTAATACCTAAGGTTGCAGCTATTTCAGAATAGTCTTTATCTTCCAAATATAGAAATACGAGGGCCTTGTCAATGTCTCCCAATTGTTTGACCGCATCATAAATCAATTTCAATTGTTTCTCTTCAGTATCATCATATTCGTCGGTCTTAATCTTATAAATTACACTATCAAAATCTTGGGTTTTAATCCGTCTTTTAGATTTTCGATAAAGTGTAATAGCAGTGTTCAGGGCAACACGATACATCCAAGTGCTGAATTTTGCCTCTCCACGAAATTTTGGATACGCTTTCCATAATTGAATAGTTATTTCTTGAAACAGGTCATTGTGAGCATCCCTATCATTGGTATAAAGGCTACAGACCTTGTGAACAATATTTTGATTGCTCTCAAGTTCAGTCACAAATTTGTGCTCTAATTCTTTATTCACAGATGGTTGGTAGGTCGTTTTAATGTTAGTAGCTTAAGATGCTTTTTTGTTACAGCCTATTTTCTATAATCTAAAGCTGGTGCTCTATCACCTAACAATGGCTTGTAAATAAAACCTTTACCTCTTCGTTCTTCAAATTCAGTAGTCGCTTTTTTGATGAGGTCTTGATTACTAAACAAGTCAATGGTCGTCGCCGTAAGGGTTTTTGCCGCAACCATCATGCCCTTGTTACCGATTGAAGTTCCCCCAGCAGCAACGGCTTGCCAGCTATGCGCAGGAGTGCCGGGCACCCATGTTGCCGTACCGAAACCTACCGTAGGTACCACAAAGCTGACATCGCCTACATCTGTAGAGCCATAAGCTCTTGCCGTTTCCTTATAGGGCTGAACCTCCAAGGCACGTTTCTCGTTCAACTCATCTTGACCAAGACTTATAGCTATTTTGTTACCAAATTCTTTTTCTTGTTCGGTATAGTTGAAACCTCCTATTTTGGTAAGGTTCGTATGTACCAGTTTCTGAAGTGTAAAATTTGGCAACAATTCGTGAACGCCATTAACAATTTCATATTTCATGGTAGTTTCAGTACCCAAAGCTGCGCCTTCTGCAGCCTTTACAATGCGCTCAAAAATACCTCTTACAACATCTCTTCTATTGTGTCTAGCATAGTAATAAACTTCTGCAAAATCAGGAACTACGTTTGGCGCCTTTCCTCCATCGGTAATTACATAATGTATTCTAGCCTCTTGTGGAATGTGCTCACGCATCATATTCACCATAACATTCATGGCTTCAACAGCGTCTAAAGAAGAGCGACCCATTTCAGGCGCGCCTGCTGCATGCGCCGAAACCCCATAGAACCTAAATTTAGCCGAAATGTTTGCCAATGCCGCTGCGGCACTTGCTGCATTTTGCGAACTTGGATGCCAGTGAAGGGCAACATCAACATCGTCGAACAAACCTTCTCTTGACATATAGACTTTGGCACCGCCGCCTTCTTCTGCCGGACAACCGTAGAAGCGTATAGTTCCGGATTGTTTGTTCGCTTTCATCCAATCTTTCACCGCAATAGCTGCTGCTGAAGAGGCAGTTCCAAATAAGTGATGACCACATGCATGCCCGGCGACCTTGCCTGCCGATTTTTTTTCAGGAACGGCCTGTTGAGACAGCCCCGGTAGGGCGTCAAACTCTCCCAAGATTGCAATTACCGGATACCCGGAACCATATTCAGCGACAAAAGCAGTAGGTATTTCAGCTATTCCGGTATTTATTTTAAAACCTTCCTCCTTGAGCGTGGTTTGCAAGAGCGAAGAGCTTTTGGTTTCTTGATAGCCCATTTCGGCGTAACCCCAAATCTCTTGGGCTATTTCACTATATTTTTGGCTTTTGGCATCAAGAGCGCTGAGTGCTGTTTCTTTGGTTTTTTGTGCAAAAGCTAAATTGAAAATCGATAAGGTTATTATTAGAAGTTTAATTTTCATGATATGGATTGGTTTAATCTTATGATAAATATACTAAAATGCTTCTCGGAAAATTAACGGATACCTATGGCTTATTTGTAAATTTGTTGTTCAATCGATTCTATGAATATACCACAATCAAGTTTTCCAAGAATTGTCATTATAGGTGGTGGTTTTGGAGGTATTTCTTTAGCAAAAAAGTTACGTAATAAAGAATTTCAGGTGGTGCTTTTAGATAAGCACAACTACCATACTTTTCAGCCCTTATTATATCAGGTTTCTACTGGTGGACTGGAGCCAGACTCCATAGCTTATCCGATTAGAAAGGTAATACACGATTTTCCAAATACCTATTTTAGGTTAGCAGAAGTTTTGGCCATAGATACCGATACCAATATGGTGAAAACCAATATTGGAGCCATAAAATTTGACTATCTAGTAGTAGCGACGGGCTCTACAACCAATTTTTTTGGTAACAATGCAATTGAAGCGAACAGCATGTCTATGAAATCTATTCCGGAATCATTGAACTTACGAAGCTTAATTTTGGAAAATTTTGAGCAGGCTTTGTTGACAGATGATTTGCATGAGCGTGAAGCACTTATGAATTTTGTTATTGTAGGCGGAGGACCAACAGGAGTCGAATTGGCCGGTGCACTTGCAGAAATAAAAAAGGGTATACTGCCAAAAGACTACCCCGACTTGGATACCAGAAGAGCACAAATTAATCTTGTGCAGGGAGGCGATAGAATTTTACCGGCCATGAGCGATATTGCGTCGAAAAAAGCAGAACAGTTTTTAGAAAGCCTGGGGGTAAATGTTTGGAAAAATGTTCGGGTCAACGATTATGATGGCATGGTCGCCACTACAAATACTGATACCGTTTTTAGAACGGCTACTTTAGTCTGGGCGGCAGGAGTACAGGCGGTATCTGTGAATGGATTGGATGCAAAAGAGTTGTTATGTCGTGGAAACCGGTTAAAGGTTGATGAGTTTCATAAAGTGGCAGGTTTTGAGCATGTTTTTGCTTTGGGCGATGTTGCTCAAATGGAATCTGAATTATACCCTCACGGGCATCCCATGATGGCGCAACCTGCCATTCAACAAGGTGAAAATTTAGGTAAGAACCTGATTAGAATGTCTGAAGAAAAATCTTTAATACCTTTTAAATATAATGATAAAGGAAGTATGGCCACCGTAGGTAGAAATAAGGCCGTAGCTGACCTCCCTAAATTTAAGTTGCAAGGTATATTCGCTTGGTTTATATGGATGTTCGTTCACCTCTATTTCTTGATTGGTTTTAGAAATAGGGTAGTGGTCTTTATCAATTGGGTCTATAATTACATCAAATTTGATAGAGAGGCTCGATTAATCATTCGTCCTTTCAAAAAGAAATATCAGGTTAATTCATAAACACAAGCTTGATAAGGCTTTAAATGAAAGTTTGGTGTTGATTGCGATTTTAGCGTCGTATCATTTGAAATAAGTAGTTCGGCATTTTTAAAAGAAACCTCGTCAAGATCTACAGTGGTTTCTTTTTCCGAAAAACTGAGTAGAATTAGATATTTTTCTGATTCAAAAATTCTGGTGTAGGCATAAACTTCTTCATTATCTTCTAATAACAACTCGTAATCACCATAAACCAGGCCAAGATGATTTCTTCTAAGTAGTACCATTTGCTTGAAATAGTTCAAAACAGAATGGTTATCATTTTCTTGTGCCGCAACGTTGATACCGGTTTTATAATTTGAATTCACCTTTATCCAAGGTTTCGATTCGGTAAAACCGGAATGCGTACTGCTATCCCATTGCATTGGTGTTCTCGCATTATCACGTGCAGCTTCTTTCTCGTTCTCAATAAAGTCTTCTAGACTTATATCACTCTGTTTTAAAAGTTCATATCGGTTAAGCGTATTAATATCTTTATAATCTTCTATAGTGTCAAAACGAACGTTGGTCATACCTATTTCATCCCCAAAATAGAAATAGGGTGTACCTCTCATTGTTAATAGAAAGGTATGGAGCATTGTTGATGCATTACGCCAATGCTCGGGCGAATCATTGCCCCATCTGCTTACGCTCCGCGGAAAATCATGATTGCTTAAAAACATGCTTCCCCATCCTCTTTTGGCAAAAACCTTATCCCACTCTGAGTGAATTTTTTTAAATTCGGTAAGTTTCCATTTATCGTTTCTCATCCAAAAAACTTCATCACCATCCCTATCCAAAGACATTAAATCAAAATGAAAGAACATATTTAGTTCTTCACGTTCTTCATCCACAAAATCCAATGCCTTATCTAATGTAATCCCAGGAGCTTCCCCAACGGTCATTACATCATATTTCGATAATATTTCCTGGTTCATTTCATGCAGATATTCATGTAATCTTGGCCCTTCTGAATAGTAAGAGACATAATTTCCCTTATATTTCTCTGGTAGCTCGGGGTAAGTAGTGTCTTTCGAAATAAACGGTATGACGTCCATGCGAAAACCATCTACACCTTTATCAAACCAAAAGCGAATAATATTATAAATTTCTTTTCGTACTTCAGGATTTTCCCATTTTAAATCGGGTTGTTTTACCGAAAAATAATGTAGATAATACGAATCGGTCAATTTATCATATTTCCAAGCATTACCGTCTACATCAAAATAGCTCCATCTTTTTGGTGGTGTGCCTTTTTCCGCGGGCCACCAGTGATAATAGTCACGATATGGGTTATCTCTTGATTTTCGGGACTCTTGAAACCAAAAATGCTCATCACTTGTATGGTTGGCCACCAAGTCCATAACCAGTTTCAGACCTCTAGACTTCATGCCGGATAAGAGTGCGTCAAAATCTTCCATGGTACCAAATTCGGCCATAATGGTGCGATAGTCACTTATGTCATAGCCATTGTCATCATTGGGTGATTGGTAAACAGGGCAGAGCCAAATAATATCTACTCCAAGACTTTTAATATAGTCCAGTCTTTTGGTAATACCGTTTAAATCACCAACACCATTTCCGGTAGTGTCTTGAAAGCTTCTCGGGTATATTTGGTAGACCACGCCTTCTTTCCACCATTGTCTTTTAAGTTTTGGCATTTTGAAATATTAAAGTCCAAATATATTACTTTGACCTTTGTTTACAGGTATGAATCAATAAGTGAACTGCGTTAATTTTTAGCCAATAGGTAGATGTGTTAAGGAAGATATTATTAATTTGGAGTAGATGAGAAAGACTTTGTTGCTATTACTTTTTATGCATACGGCAAATTTCATGTCTGCCCAGAAAGAAACGTCTACCTTAGTTATTGAAGGTTTTTCTTACCCTAATTTTAGTAATGTTGAACGCTACTCGAATTTTTCGGTTACACATTTGCTAGATACTAATTTAGAGGTGGAGATTAGAGGTTTTTATCAAAGAAATGTTTTGGGAGAGCGCTTTAGAGCTCCTTTTCTTTTAAAGAAGTACCTCTCTGACGAGAAAACCTATTTGATAGAAGGTGCCCAGGCCGAATGGGAGTTTGTGCCTGGAGGGATAAAGCCGCCCAGGGTTGATATTATAATGGGTGCTGGGCATCAATTCAACGAAAATCTTTCTATTGAAGGTATTTTTCAGCTTCCTGTTATGAATTCTTCAAGTGTAAATCCTTTAGGTTCAGAGAAACCTGGAACTAGTTTTTTAAACCTTGGTTCAAAATTTAGGTTTTAAAATTTTATTTTCTGGGATGAAACTCATTTAAAACTTTGGCTAGGTGTGTGCGATTAACGTGCATGTAAACTTCTGTAGTTGTAATACTTTCATGACCTAGCATTTGTTGTATTGCACGTAAATCAGCACCATTTTCTAAAAGATGCGTAGCAAATGAATGTCTAAATGTATGTGGGCTAATATTTTTCTCTAGTCCAATAGCCACTGCAAGTCCTTTTATAATGGTAAATACCATAGCTCGGGTCAATTGCTTTCCTCTTCTGTTTAAAAATACAAAGTCTTCATGGCCTACTTCGATTTTTTGATGTACTCGAACTTCATTTCTATACAGGTTGATGTATTTTTTATTGAGTTTACTAATAGGTACGAAGCGCTGTTTATCTCCTTTTCCTGTTACCTTTATGAAATCTTCTTCAAAATAGAGATCAGACAGTCTTAGGTTGGTTAACTCTGATACTCTAAGCCCACAACCGTATAAGGTCTCAAGAATGGCCCTATTCCGCTCTCCTTCAGGTTTTGAAAGGTCAATGGCACGAATTAATTGATTAATTTCTTCGGTAGAGAGGGTATCTGGTAGTTTTCTTCCAATTTTAGGAGACTCGATTAAATCCATAGGGTTTTCTGCACGGAAGTCTTCAAAAATCAGGTAATTAAAAAAACCTTTTAGACCTGAAACAATACGCGCTTGGGATCTAGGATTTACCAATTTTGCGATTTCATAAACAAACTGCTGTATGGTTTCTTTTGAGATTGATATTGGACTTTCGGTGATTTTAGACTGTTCTAAAAAATCAATAAGTTTAGCTACGTCTAAAGTGTAATTTTTAATGGAATTTTCTGATAAACCTCGTTCTATTTTCAAGTAGTGTTTATAGTCTTGTAAGGCTTGACTCCATTTCATTCAGTAAAGATACATTAGAATGTAAAAACATTTCTCCTTCACAAAGTCCTGTTTTTACAACTGATTTAAAGCAGATTACAACTTTAATTATCTAGGCTTGTAAAAGGTGATAAGTTTGCAATCACAAATAACCAAACCATTTTATTATGAAAATTTTTGTAGCAACTATTATTTTTTTAATCACCTCTTTAAGCATTCATGCGCAAGTAGATCGTACGAATTTTAGGGCTGGTTTAAACGCAGGTATTATTACTGGTGACGTGTCCGACTTTTATAGCTTCAGTTTAGGTGTAGATCTTCTATATGTATGGGGGCTCTCAAAAGAAATTGATTTGGGCTTGGCAACAGGATTTAACAATGCTTTTGGCGAAGATGAAACTATATCTGATGGTGGAATAACAATCAGCACAGAATTTGCCAATTTACAATACATTCCGGCTGCCGCTGCTTTAAGGGTATACCCTTCTTACGGATTTAAGTTAGGTGGAGATATTGGCTATGCTATCGGGGTAAGCGATGGTTTTGATGGCGGCCTTTACTACAGACCAATGATTGGTGTAGATATTAATGGTACAACGGAGTTAAACGTTTCATATTCAGCGATTAGTAATGATGGTACTTTCGCTACAGTAATGGTAGGCATACTATTTTTATTCTAAACTGCTAAACTTGATCAATACGAAAAGCTTTCTTATTTTTGTAGGAAATCAAAAACAACTATTATTATGAAAAAATTATTTATTTGTTGCCTATTCAGTTTATCTATTTCTCTAGCATCTTATGGTCAAGAAGGCTTTTCGGTTAAAGCTGGTGTAAACAATGTTTCAATAAGCATTGATACCAATGATGATTTCTTTGGGGATTCAAGCGACAGCGAACTTGGATTTTTTGTTGGCGCGGGCTATAACTTTGTAGCTAGCGAAACCTTTGATATTGAACCATCTATATTATTGAGTTTTGTTGATGATTTAACTTCGTTATACATTCCGATAATGGCAAAATACAAGGTTTCTGAAGATTTTAATATTCAGGCTGGACCTCAAATTAACTATTTATTGGAGGATTTACCTGACGGAGAGTTTGGTCTAGATATTGCCTTTGGAGCGGGATATCAAATTGACGCTAATTGGTTTGTGGAAGCTAGATATGGGTTTCAAGTTTCAAGAGGGGGAGATTTTGGAGATTTTGTTGATATAAACACACTTACAGCGGGAGTTGGCTATAGATTTAACTAGACACCGACTTCGAACATAACAATCACTTTAAACGGAAGCTTCTAAGCTTCCGTTTTTTTATGCCCTTAAATTATTATTACTTTTACTTTATGAAGCTTATAATTATAAATGGGCCCAACTTAAATCTTTTGGGCAAGCGTGAACCCGAGGTTTACGGAAAAGAAACCTTTGAAGATTATTTTACGAAGCTGCAGCTTAAATTTAAAACGCTACAGTTAGAATATTTTCAGTCAAATATTGAGGGCGAAATTATTGATAAGCTTCAAGAAGTGGGCTTCACTTATGATGGTATTGTTCTAAATGCGGCATCTTACACCCATACCTCAGTGGGTATTGGTGATGCGGTAAAAGCAATTGAAACACCTGTTGTCGAGGTACATATATCCAATACCTTTAAAAGAGAAGATTTTCGACATACTTCTTATATTTCTTCTGGAGCTAAGGGTGTAGTTTTAGGTTTTGGGCTGCAGAGCTACGACCTGGCAATACAGAGCTTTTTGAACTAAATATCACCTATATATCAAATGAGTCTGTGAAATTCAAATAATAGTAGCTCTGGCAATATCCTAAGATTAGGGACGTTTATGGCTTAAACTTAAACTTAATTTTATGAGAAAAGTATTATTAATTACGCTTTTAGTAACAGGATTCGCGTTTAATGCAAATGCACAAGATTCAAGATTTGGTGCTACTGTAGGTTTTTTAAATGCAGGTGGTAAAGTAACGTTTGAAGATGAATCTGTAACAGGTTCAGATGCTGGTTTTTATTTAGGACTGATAGGAGATTTTGGTGTTACTGAAAAGTTTCACATTCAGCCAGAATTACTTTATGCTTCTGTAGACGGATCCTCGGCTATTTTTATTCCAGTGTTGGCCAAAATTTATGTTGCTGAAGGCTTTAATCTTCAAGCTGGTCCTGAAATCAGTTTTTCTTTAGAGGAAACTGGAGATGATATATCCAGTCTTAGTACTAATATTGCAGTGGGACTCGGGTATGATATCACAGAAGATTTTTTTGTTGAAGCCAGATATTCACAACAATTGAATAATAGTTATACAGGAGACTTAGATATTACAGCTAGAGGTAACGGTCTTTTTGTTGGCCTTGGTTACAAATTCTAGATATAAAAAATAATTTTAACGCGAAAGAGCTCCTTAATTTAAGGAGCTCTTTTTTTTGCAAAAATCTAACCGGGTCGATTTCTGCGTATATAATAGTAAACCCCACTGCTATGAAAGTTCTTAAAAACCTTTTTTTGTTCTTATCCCTTTTTATATTTTCTTGTGAAACGGAAGAATTCAATAGTAATCCAGAAGATGAGGTGGATGATTCTGGAGAAGAAATGGTAGCGGAAACTATAGGATTAATAAATGCGTTTCCGAACCTTAGTTTTACACAACCATTAGATTTTCAATCTCCTAATGATGGTACCAATCGAATCTTTGTCGCTGAAAAAGGAGGTGCTATTCGGGTTTTTGAAAACGATGAAAGTACTACGGAAACTAATGTATTTCTTGATTTGAGA
>CALBVX010000086.1 GCA_937969515.1 uncultured Croceitalea sp.
TTCTATTACTTAGTGGGCGTTTTGATTAACTAAATGAGGAAGTCTTCTGTTCTACTAAATTTTACTTCTACTAATAAAGAACTCTAAATTTGATTGTATGTTCCACACTTTTTAAGGCCTTAATCACTTCTTTGTTGTATTCTTTATCTAAATCTGAAATCACATAACCAACCTCAGGGTCTGTAGAAAGATACTGCCCGGTAATATTCATTTCGTATTTCGCCAAAACCTCATTGATTTTTGCCATTACGCCAGGTACATTCTTATGAATATGTAGAAAACGGTGCGCCTTATTTTGTTTTGGTAATCGAATGTTGGGGAAATTTACAGCATCGACCGTGTTACCAGAATTAATATAATCCATAATTTTATTGGGCACAAAGTCGGCAATATCACGCTGTGCTTCTTCCGTACTTCCTCCAATATGAGGGGTAAGTATCACATTTTCTAAACCTTGCAATTCAGTTGTAAATTCACCATTTGCCCTAGGCTCTTCTGGGTAAACATCAACCGCGGCACCTCCAAGCTTACCGCTTTTAAGTGCATTTGCCAAGGCCGGAATGTCTACAACAAAACCACGAGCAAGATTTATTAGAATTGCCCCATCGCGCATTTGGTTAATTTCTCGTTCACCTATAAAATTCTTATTTGCTTTGTTGTCATCGATATGAAGGGTAACCACATCGGAAACCGACAATAAGTCTTCCAGTGAGCTACATTTAATAGCATTTCCTAAAGCTAATTGGTCTGCGACGTCATAGTAATACACTCGCATACCAATGGCTTCGGCCAAGACAGAAAGTTGTTTGCCAATATTTCCATAACCTACAATTCCTAAATTCTTGCCTCGTACTTCTTGCGAGTTCAATGCAGTTTTAAACCATTGTCCCCTATGAATTTCAGAACTTCGTGCAAATATGCTTCGTTTTAGCATTATAATTTGGCCAATTGCCAACTCTACCACCGACCTGGTATTACTATATGGTGCATTAAAAACAACTACGCCTTTCTTTTTTGCCGCTTCTAAGGCAATTTGCGTGGTACCGATACAAAATGCCCCAACAGCCAACAATTTATCGGCAGCTTCCAATACTTTTTCGGTCACCTGAGTCTTCGAACGAATACCCAGTACATGTACTCCTTTAATGCGCTCAACAAGCTCCTCTTCAGGAATGCTATGCTTTACCAATTCTACAGAGAAACCATCTTCCGATAGATTTTCAA
Organism: uncultured Croceitalea sp.; assembly: GCA_937969515.1. Classification (GTDB taxonomy): domain Bacteria; phylum Bacteroidota; class Bacteroidia; order Flavobacteriales; family Flavobacteriaceae; genus Croceitalea; species Croceitalea marina. The sequence continues at coordinate 1,225 of CALBVX010000086.1, forward strand.
AAGCATCTGGATGCACATTTTCCAACAAAAGAATTTTTATTCTGTTTTTAGGGTATGATACTTTCCTCGGTAAATCGTTCACAAATAAAAATTCATTAAGGTTAGGAGTAATAAAATCGGCATTTTCCGTAGCTTTCTCACGATGAACGTTTTCGGTATAGGCGAAAAACTTATCTGCTATACCTGCTTCTCGCATGACATAATCACTATACCCATCGCCAATAACCTGAACTTCACCGTCAAGGTTCAAGGTTTTTAAGCATTCAATCTTACCATTATGCGAAGAGAGTACATTGGTTTCATCAAAACCTACAATGTTTCCATCTTCGTCAAACTTAAAGGTATTGGCATACACACGTTCTGAAGGAATATCATAAGCTGCAACTATGGGGTCAATGAACTCTTTAAAACCACAAGAGATCACATAAATATCATCAGCATATTCTTGAAAAAACTCTTTGTTTTCCTTAATGGATTTGGAGATTTTCTGCTTTAATTCCGAAACAAGGCCTTCTAAATCATCTTTATGGGCGTTTAGTAACTTAATCCTGCGCTCCAAAGACTCTGTAAAAGAAATGTCACCATCAATACCTAGATTGGTAATATCTTGTATTTCTTTTAGTACTTCATCTTTGTTGGCTTTATTTCTAAGCGTCATTTCCGCCAATACATCCAGGGCTTCGACACGAGTTAAAGTACTATCAAAATCAAAAACGTATTTCCTTCCTTCCTCAACCATTATTGCTGACAATTAAAGGCTAAAAATAAACATTAAATCCAACGGGGGATTTGAACCTTTAAAAAAAAATGTTTTGTTTCAGAATTCGTCAAAAACACTAAAATATCATCATTAAAAAGCAGCTAAAAAAACGAAAATGATATTTTCGGCATTTCAAAAGTCATTAAAACCACCTTCGTGTTGCTTTTAAATAAAGCTTATAGTCTTTTCCAAAAATTTTGAGGAGTGCTTCTTCCTCGTGTCTAATCTGAAAATGGTTCATGTAGTACACAAAACCAGCCAAAATCAAGGCATTGAATGCATTACCTAACTTCAAGGCAAAAGCAATCAAAAAAAGTAACATTCCCAAATACATCGGGTTTCTGGTAAACCGAAATATCCCACTGGTTACCAAAACATTGGCCTTTTCTGGATTCAAAGGATCGACGGTGGTCTTTTTTCTATAAAACTGAATGATGGCGATACTAACTACCAAAAAGCTTATACCAATCACAACGAAGGCCAAAATTTCACGGCCAAAAAACTCAAACTCACCTACTGGCAGGTATTTGGCCAGTAAAAAAAGTGCTGATCCAAAAATCAAAGCAACCAACGCTGGTGGTATTTTAAGTTTCATGGCCCTAAAATACTACTTTAGCAATCAAATTATAGTTGGAACTTATGAAATTGGTTTTTGCCACCCACAATCAAAATAAATTTGAAGAGGTACGAAAGCTTATACCGCAACACATTAAACTTTTATCATTAGATATGATTGATTGCTTTGATGAAATCGAAGAAACAGGAAAAACACTTGAAGAAAACGCAAAAATAAAGGCAGATTTTGTTTCAAGA
>CALBVX010000087.1 GCA_937969515.1 uncultured Croceitalea sp.
CATCTCCATTAGCATCAATAGCAAAATAATTACTCTCATAGGTTAGTTTGTTATTGGAAGTAGACTCACCATAATAAACTCCTATGTCCTTAGAATAAGATTCTATACTTTTGCCGTTAGAAAGGAAAAAGCGCCATATAGTACTTGCAATATTTGAAGGTGAAGCAAAATCCATTTTGCCATCGCCGTTAAAATCACCACTAAGCAAGGGCCTTTCATATTTAATGGTACTGTCTGATACTTCAGTAACATAACTAAGGCTGTTATTGCTGTTTAAGGTATAAACATAAATACGTCCGTTGGTTTTATGTATTAAATCAGATTTACCATCGCCATCAAAATCTGCAGCAAAAATTTGATCTGTTGCTTTAAATTCAGACCTTAATTGACCAGCGGAATTGGCATAATTAGAAGTTTTTTGACGGTTAAGGTCTATAAAGTATGTTCTGGCCTCGTTTCTAGGATAGTCTGTGCATTCACAACATGTACCGCTAGTACCTGCCCTAGCATTTTCAATTACATTAGCATCTTTACCCTTAGAAATTGTTGTTGCATCTAATTTGCGTATTGGTTGTGGTCCGCCTCCACCTCCTCCATCACAATCTCTTTTTTCGTAGCAAAAACGATCGGTATACCTTCTTGTTATAGCAATAACATCCATAAGGCCGTCACCATTGAAATCACCAGAAACGAAACCTTTAGGTGTTTTGTATTTATACGTACCGGTGCATGCGCGAGAATCAGATCTGTATGTTGGTGCATTCCATGTTTTAGTATATTCAACTGTTGAGCCAGCAGATTTCATCAAGTAAGTTTTAAAACTAACTTGAGATGTTGAAGAAGAAAAACCAGAAATATTATCCGTAATTGTAACGATACCATTCTCTGGCAAAACTTTATTGGAACTGGATAATATGGGTCCAGCTAGTACCCAATCAAATTTACTAGTTGTAACATATCTGGTTGTATTAGTTCCCTCACTGGAATTAAGATTCGTGAAAACGTTCATTCTAGTTCTAGTGCTTTTATTATAAGTCAAGACATCTAGATGCCCATCTCCGTTAAAATCACCAGAAACCATTCTGTCTGTTGCTGCAGAAATATTTGAAAAAGTGGAGTTTGAAAAATTTCTTGGCGTGGTTATACCAATAGCTGTATCATCATAATCAAACGTAATAGGAGCTAATGTTTTATTCTCGCCATTACTTTCTTGTATATAAGATACCCTTTGGTAACCAAGTGTGCTAGAATTATGACCAATAGTATACTTTCTTAGCAGACTGCTTGAATATTTAACTTCTATTCTACTTAGAATATTTGATCGCTTAAATAGTATACCACCAACATAAGATGTTTCCGCTCGCTCCCGCGATTTATATATGAAGTTTACCGTGTTTGGAGAACCCGTGCCGCTCCGAGAACCATATGATATTTTAGTGACCCGTAGCAAATTATCAGATATTGCATAATCATACTTTATAAAGTTTGCCTGAGGATCTTGCCATTGGTAAATGGCCCATTCTAACCTTCCACGTGAGTTTCCCGCATTACCGTACCATGCCCGAGATCCATCTGGATAATACACTATAAAATAGGATGGTCCGTAAGATGATCCATAAGGTGATGTGCCGTAAGAAATTACTTTTATATTAGAATAATTCTCAGTTTGGTAAACGGTTCCATTGGCTCCATAAGTACCTGTTTTAACCATTAAACGTTGACCATCTAAAGCAAAACGATCAGATGAATCAAAATCTACAGGATCTATAGTCCCATCGTGGTGTTTTGTTGATGCTATTCTTGTTATGGTAGAAAGACCAGAAATATTCCAACCCCAACCTGCCAAACCATTACCCCCTTGGCTACTGAAAGTTAAGGAAATGCTAGGAGCTACATCTTTAATACCTGGTGGTAGATCTATAGGCACTGAGTAATTTGCTCCTCCAGTTAAGGAAACCGAAAGCGCACCGGGAGTGGTGCCAGCATCAGAAGCGGCAACTTGTGCACTAAGATTACAGAAATGAAAAAATAGAAGTGATGCGAATAAAGTTTTAAATGCTTTCATTCGTTAAATTTTTATGGTTGGGAATTATTTTTTTATGATTTTCTTTTGAACGCTGCGACCATCTTTTAGTAAGAAGTTCACTAAATAGACACCTGTTGGGTAGCGTGTAAGATCAACTTGTACCTCTTGCGAACCATTACTATGGTTAATTGGAACCCGTCTACCACTCATATCAGATACTATAATTTCTTGAATTAGAAAATTATAGTCCGAGTTCCATTGCATGTTAAGATCTCCCGAGGTTGGGTTCGGAAATATCACAATGGTTTCTTCAAACAAGTTAATCTCATCAACTATCTCTTCATCGTCAGTTGTGTTTGTAACAATTTGATCGGGCAATTCTGCTCTTAAGGATGGAGTCCCAGAAGAATTATTAGGAGCTCTTCTAATTTTTTGATTGCCGGCCGAATCGTAGATGAATACCAACTTATTAGCCATGGCACGACCAAGCATTTTTGTGATAGAGGGCTCACTGCCATTAACCTGCTCCATGCGCGGAGCATAAAAGTATTGTCTGTCATTTGTATTTGTATCGTAATAAAGGTATGAACGATGCCTAACTGTTGTTGCGCTTGATTTAAACTTAAAACTAGTTAAGGTTCTAACTTTTGCTCCAGTAGATGGGTCATAAATCCCACCAATATTGGTTGTGCCTGTATATGAACTCTTATGAACATACCCTACCAATAAATACCATTTATTAAGTGCCGGCAGGTCTCCTACAAAAAAATATGGGTTATTCTCTATAGAACCATTTAATCTTAAAATATTATTGTAGCTATTACAACCTAAATAGGTATAACCATAATTAGAGTTCGTCTTTTTAATCCATACAGAAAATCTGTAGTCTTTGGTATGGTCAATTTTATGGTAACTACCATTCCAACCACCATCTGCATTATTTCCACTATCTGGTTTTGCTTTCCAAAGTAGTACATTATTGCCGAAAGGTCCTGTTCCATATTCTCGAGAATTTTCACTTGTGCCGCCATTTTGACTAAACCCAACTGTTGATCCTGTACCTACGGACCAATTTTTATAATCCTTTTCTAATAAGTTTTGTGCAACTACGGTAAAATGAAAGCTACCGAATAGCGTAATAACGAGTATAATTTTTTTCATACTGAAAATGTTAGATTGTTAAATATAGTATATTTTCTATATAAATAAACTTTTTTCTATTTTTTATCGTTAAAGCACCGTAATCTTATTCTCACGATGTTAAATGCATAGAAAATAGTATCTTTGTTTTATGTTTAAAACCGTAGATCGTTTGATGCAGTTTATAAAATATGCCGGGCTTAGCGCCAGGCAGTTTGACCTCTCTATTGGGGCCAGTAATGGCTATACACTGCGCATGAAGAAAAACAACGCCTCAATAGGAAGCGATGTTATAGAAAATATTATACGTACCTACCCCCAATTAAATTTAATTTGGTTGATTACTGGTGAAGGAGAAATGTTGAATCCCGATATCAATGCACTACAAAATGGGGAGCTACCTTACGAGCAAAAAAGGGAATTAGAGAAAATTATCGAAGCTAAAATTAAGGCGCGCCAAGAAGAAGAATTAAAAGCGCTTCTTAAAGAAGTAACCGAAGAAATAGAAAAAAGAAAGGGCGAAGCTTCTTAAAATCAATTTTTATATTAGTTAGAACTTTTAAGTTCTTGCTCTAATTCTGTTTTAATTTTTTCCAAAACTTTTGTATTTGCTCCCACTATATCTTGTCGTTTAGAATTTATAAGGTTTTGTCGTTTTAACAATTTCTTTTTTTGAATACTTTCAATTTCTAAATACTGCGATTCAATCCAATGCTTTATTCTCTCTTGGTGGTCATTAGCTTTAGCTAAAAGTAGAAGAATACCAAGTAGTGGAATCGTGAATTTTGCAGTTTGGTATATTTCTATTTCATCAAGACTACTTAAGTTTGGATTAAATATATTAACGAGTTGCGCAGAATAGATTATGATTGGTACCAAAGCAATATATCTTTCCCAAGTCTTTTTTGTAAAAAAATAGATGAGAATCGGTAGTAAAAAACATATCTTTTGTAATATCGTAAACAAAGCCATACTGGCATCTTCAAAACCATAGCTAAAAACTTTAATAAAACCAAACTGAATCATGCTGGTATTATCCGGAAAGAACCTAGAAGATTCATGAAGGATAGGAATAAAAACTAGAATAATACAAATGCTGATTTTAAAGAAAATTTTTATTAAACTATCTTTAAAAAAAAGTGGACTCTCCTTTAGTTTTCTTAAAAAGAATAAAATAAATGGTATAATAGTGACAAGATAAAAAGCATACCTGTAGCTTTTTATAAACTGTGGGAACATCAATAAAAACAATTTACTAGCGGCGAAATATAATGGGAATAAAAAAAATGGTTTTACCCAAGGGGCAGCATTCCTATACATTAAATAAAACAATAAGCTAACAGAAATCCATACTAATGTATGATATATAAAACTGTCAAGGTCGTCGAAGAACAAAAAATGATGTTTAAAAATTCCCTTTTTACTTATATAACTCCATATGCTACTATTATTCTTCCAAAAAACATGGAGATAAGGTAAAAACGGCAGAATAATAAGCAATACTAAAGTCCAATACTCCCTATGTAATATCTTTATTTTCAAAATCAACTATTTACTTCTTTCTCTAACCTAGTTTTTAAAGCTTCCAGACCTTCTAAACCTAAATCTTTATTCTTCAGCTTTTCTCTGGTATTTTTTATGATACTTTCTTTGTGCTGAAATTTTTGCTTTATAGCATGTTCCAATACTCCGTATTGAGCGTTTATCCATGCCTCAATCTTCTTTTGATTATCGAAAATCTTTGCTAAAAAAATGAGTGTTAATAATAGCGGAACCGTAAAATGTAAGGTTTGAAAAATTTCAATTTCATCTAACCCTAAATTTGGTGAATATAAACCATTAAATAACTGTGTGGCATATATAATTATTGGAGAAAGTAATGCATATCGAATCCACTTTTTTTCTATAAGAAAGAACAGAACAACCGGTATTAAAAAACAAATGCGTTGCGAATAATAATATAAAGCTTGGTTAGCATCATCAAAGCCGTTTGCAGTTAGACTAAAAGAAAAAAAGTGAAGAGATTCCGTTCCTTCAGGAAAAAAGCGCCATAACTCATGTAAAAATATGACCCCAATTAACAAGAATGATGTAAGTATGCGATTGACATGCAGTATTGTAACCCTAAATTTTGTTCTATCTGATTCTTTAAATCTTTTAAGAAAAAGTACAATAAATAAAGGCAGTAGCATTAAATAAAAGGTATACCAATATAGACCAGCCGCAAAAATTGGAACTAGAGCAGAAAAAAATTTAACACTAAAAAGATATAAGGGGAAAAGTAAAAACAGTTTAAACCATCTTTTTGTTTCTCTATAGATGAACAAGGTAATTACCCAAATACTAAAATACGTAAGTATCGAGTATATGGCATATCCAAAATCGGTATAGAAAGAGGTCCAACCATTTAATATTGCTCCCTCTTTTAAATACTCCCATATAATGGTATCATTTAAAAAAAATGTATGTAGGTAAGACAAAAAAGGGGCAATAAATAGCAACGTGGCTATCCTAAAGTCTTTAAACTGCAATATTTTACCCTGAGCAATTTTCATTTTTCAAGTTTTTTGAGCATTTATCTCATTGGTCAATTTATCCTTAAGATTATGTAGTGAATCTATACTTATTTTAGGGTCATTTAATTTGCTTTTACTTTGTTTGATAAAATCTTGTTCCTTAGCTAACTTCTTCTTAATTGAAAATTCGATGGAATTATATTGGTATTCTGTCCAAATTCTAATTTTTTCTTGATTATCAAAAGCCTTTGCTAAAAAAATGAGTGTTAATAATAGCGGAACCGTAAAATGTAAGGTTTGAAAAATTTCAATTTCATCTACTGGCATTTCATTATTGGTTATAGCATTAAACAATTGCATAGAAAAAATAACTATAGGTGATAATAATGCATATCTAAACCATCTTTTTTCTGTTAAGAACCAATAAACTAGTGGGCAAATCACTAACATTTTTAAACTCAAATACCATAAAAAATCCACTGTTGAACTAAAACCATAGTCACTAATGAATAAAGCTACATAGTGTTCAAATACTTTATTGTATAAAATCACAAACAATAAGTTAAAAATTAAAATTGCAAACGGAAAGAAAACATCTATAGCACTGTCTTCCTTGCTAAAAGCTAATTTATTTTTCTATTATCAACTCGTAAAAAACCAACAATAAGCAAGAGTAAAAACACTAAGATTGAGACATACCTATACTCTAATGGACTTACCGAATTTGGATTGGCTCTTAAAAACAAATAAATAAATGGCAAAAAAGCTATGTATGCATACACCCCACTTTTTCTATTACTGCTAACCAAAAACCATAAGAAAACGTAACTTAACGAAATTACTTCTGTAGAAATACTCCATACAAAATGTTGATTATTAATATAATTGTGATGTAAGTCATAACCAAAGAGAGTAATGGTATTTGTTGTTTCTGAAAATAATTGTGGCAGGTAAAAGCAAAATGGCATAAAAAATAAAAACAATGCTAGCACAAAATAAAGTTTTGAACTAGTTCTAATACTTGTAGTTTCTGTTTTTCTGGTATACATATAAGTTATTTTATCCTACTCTACATTAACAACCTGCTCTAATTGTTCTTTCATTTTGTTTAATTCGTCTAGATTGGTTTTGGAAGTATTAAACTCTTCTCGTTTTGTATCGATATAGTCTTGCTTGGTTTTAAAGCGATTAGCAACAGACTCTTCAACATTCTTATAGCGGTTATACATAAAAGCCCTAATCTTTGCTTGGTTATGAGCGGCATGTGAAATAAGTATTAAGCCAAGTAATACTGAAAAAAGAAATACCCCAGACTCCTGTAATTCAAATTCATCCAATTGTTTAGATTCACTCCAGAATAAATTATAAAGTTGATTAGCTATTAGTATAACAGACGATAACAATGCATATTTGTACCATCTCTTCTCTGTAAAAAACCAAATTAGAATGCTTGAAAGCAAACCTACTTTATAAACTATCATAAATAGATATGTTCTTGCATCTAAAAAACCATTTGCATTTAGTTTAAAAAACAAAACATGAAGTGAATCAGTATCTCTAGGAAATAAATTATAACTAAAGGGAACAAAAATTGATAAAAAAAACAAAGCTGGTAAACTAAAGCTTCCCGATGAAAACTTAAAAGGTATGGATTTTTTTACCCAAACTTGAAAATTTGAATAAATAGTTAAATACACTAGGATAAAACAGAAAGCAAAAAATATAATATACGGATTAGAATTCCATGTAGTAAAATGAAAGAAACAATCTAATTGAAATACAATTAGTCCTATGTAAAATAGAGTAAATGGCTTATACTTTTCATTCAAAATATTCCACCAAATAATGTAAAGGCTTAAAAAACTTAAATAGTAAAAAAAAATATAGGATAACATATCAATATCCAGATCGAAATATTTAACAGAAAAAAATTGCAGAACTGAATCTGATGGATAATCGACAAAAAATAAATGCAAATAGGAAGCAAAAGGCAATAGAAATATTAAAATTGCAATGCCAAGGTCTTTTCTAAAACTAATTCCTTTTTCCATTTTTTAACTTTTTGTGCTAGACTTATTCTCCAATTGCTTTCTCTAATTGCTCTCTAATTTTCTTTAATTCGTCTAAATTGGTTTTAGAAGTATTAAACTCCCTTCGTTTTGTATCTATATAGTTTTCCCTATTTTTAAAGCGATTAGCAACAGACTCCTCAATATCCTTATAGCGGTTATACATAAAAGACCTAATCATTGTTTGATTATGAGCTGCATGTGAAATAAGTATTAAGCCAAGCAATACGGAAAAAAGAAATACCCCAGACTCTCGTAATTCAAATTCATCAAGAATATCACCCTCTATCCAAAGCATATTACATAATTGATTGGAAAGAAGAATAATTGAAGATAGCAGCGTATAGCGATACCATCTTTTTTCAGTAAAAAACCAAATTAGGATTCCTAGAAAAATACTTAATTTAAAACCAATTATAAAAAAATTAGTTCTAACACTTGAGAATCCATTTGCACTGAATATAAATGAGAAAAGACTAATTTCCTTAGCATCCTTAGGAAAAATCATGTATAAAAATGATACTATAGAACTAAGAAAAAAGATAATAAGACAAAAGAACCATTTATTAATGAAGTACTTGCTAAGGTTGTTTTTTAGTCCAAAAAACTTGCGATAATATATAAGCAAACAAATAAAACTAACACAATAAATACATAAACATACCTCAGCAGTTATTAAAAATGGAATCTCTAAGACATAAGCATCAAAATTTAAAAAAATAACCAATAAGAAAAGGAGAATAAACCACTTCCATCTTGCTTTTGAATAAAGCAGCCAAATAAAAAAGAGACAGAAATAACTTAAAAAGGTGAGACAATGGTATGCAAGGGTATCAATAGTTGTCTGAAACTTTTTAATTGAAAAAATTTGTAAAATAGAATCTGAAGGGTAGTCGACAAAAAACAAATGCAAATAGGAAGCAAAAGGCAATACAAATATTAAAACTGCTATACCAAGTTCTTTTCTAAAACTATTAACTTGCCTCATAATTAAAAATAACTCTTTTTGGAGAAAATAATCTATAATTTAGACAAAATACAACAAATTGCTTCTAAAGTGTTGGCTGGTTTTAACCAAAACATCATCTGTTTCCATGGCCCAATGGGTGTTGGTAAAACCACACTTATTAAAACAATCATTAAAGAATTGGGGGTTGTAGATTCTGGTAACAGCCCAACTTTTGGTTTGGTAAATGAATACCACAATGCAAATGGAGAACTTGTAGCTTACCATTTTGACTTCTATCGCATAGAGAATGAAGAAGAAGCCTTAGATATGGGTATTGAAGACTATTTTAATTCTGATGCCTATATTTTTATTGAGTGGCCAGAAAAGATAGCCGGACTACTCCCAGAGGATAGTACAAAAATTCACCTACACCTAATCGATAAAAAGACCCGCCTAATCGAATATTAAATTTCTTAACGTATTGTTAATTGAAGTTTTTTTACTTTAAAGCCACGAGAACGATTCATCTGCCCAAAAGTTAGGTAAATCTGTTAAAAGACCATTTTTATCGGTAAAATGCATATTTTATCGTTGAAATTACTTACTTTTGTAACGAATGAATTCATTTATTAACCAAAATTTTTAGTTACGATGAACACTAGAAAATTATTTTTTGGATTTTTGGCTGTTGCCTTTTTGGCAATGACCGCTGTTTCTACTGACATTCTTACAAGTGAGGATTTGGATGATACTGTCCAAATTGAAAGAGGTAAGTTTGAAAAAAATTAAACAGTTTTTCTTTTTTAAAAAGGTCTTTGATTTTCAAAGGCCTTTTTTTGTATAATAAAATTAGAATTTATGAGTTATTAAATTTGTGAATGACAAAGTATCTAAAAATAAAACTAAGACAAAATTTCTGCTGGAAGGAATCATAGCCCTACTGATAGCTGTTTCCCCATTCATAATTTACCTAGAAAAATATACAACGATAAAATCAGGTAAAATTAACCTTTTGTTTTTTTCAATTGACAGTAATGGCTTTCCTGACGCATCATATCACCTTTACTATTTGTGCGCTAAATTAGTTCCCTTGGCCTTGCTCATAATTTGGTTTACAACCTCTAAACAATGGTGGTATCATGCTATTTTGATACCTATTTCCATGTATGCTTTTCAGCTTTATTCCGTAACTAATAACACAAATAGTGCAATTGATGAAAATGAAATTTTGTATGTAGTCGCTGTTAGTATGGTAATTATACCCATAGTCTATTTTATTAGAATAAAATTAGTGGATAAATACATTCATGGCATAGACCTAAAAGCCATGGATACCGAGCTTCAAATTTTAAAAGCCAAAGAAGAATTACGTAAAGAACGCGAGAAATTGGAGCAACGTAAAGAGACACTCTCAAAAAAGATGTAGTTAGAAGCCTGTTTTACAGTTTGTAATTTACAGGTTCCAAAAACCGTCATGTCGACAGAGCTCAACACATACTGTCATTTCGAACAGAATGGGGTGAATGTGAGAAATCTAAAAACACCTCACCTATAAGTAATTGTTTATATGCGATTTCTCAATCGCAGCAAGACTGCTAATTTCGAAATGACTCGAAAAGCAACTCCTCTTCATTTCGAGTTTTTTAATAGTTATAAGTTAACCTATTTCGAGAATACTTCGACAGGCTCAGTATGACATAACAATATGACATTCTTTTATACTTTTTATACATCCTCAGATAATTATAATTTTTTGAATAGCTTTACAGTAAGGTATAAATCAAATTTTCAGTTTAACAACTAATGGCGCAACCATCCTCACCGTTTAGCAAACAACAACTATTACCTCAAGAAGAAACTTTAGAAGTCCTTAAACAAAAGGGTGAGCTTTTTATTGGGCTGCCCAAAGAAAACCAATTTCAAGAAAAACGTATCTGTCTTACCCCTGATGCTGTAAATGCGATAACCGCACATGGCCATCGCGTTCTTATAGAGGCCGGTGCAGGTGAGGGGGCCAATTATTCAGACTTAGATTACACCAATGCAGGCGCCGAAATTACCAAAGACATCAAAAAGGTTTTTGCCTGCCCTATTGTTTTAAAAGTAGAGCCCCCTACCCTTGCAGAGATTAGCATGTTGAATCCGCAGACTATTGTGATATCTGCGCTCCAAATAAAAACTCAAAACAAAAAATATTTTGAGGAGCTTGCTAAAAAAAGAATTACGGCTATTGCTTTTGAGTACATCCGTGATGAAGACGGTAAATACCCTGCGGTGCGCTCGCTGAGTGAAATAGCCGGAATATCTTCTATTCTAGTGGCGTCAGAACTTATGGCAACCACCAATAAAGGCAATGGTCTTATGTTCGGTAATATTAGTGGCGTACCACCTGTAGAGGTCGTTATTATCGGTGCTGGTACCGTTGGAGAATTTGCGGCACGTTCTGCACTCGGGCTCGGTGCAAACATTAAAGTGTTCGATAATTCTATTACCAAGCTTAGAAATATTCAGACCAACCTTAATAGAACAATTTATACTTCTACCATACAACCAAAGAATTTACTTAAAGCACTAAAACGTTGTGATGTCGCTATTGGTGCCACAAGGGGTCAAGATAGATCTCCGGTGGTAGTTTCGAATTCTATGGTAGAAAACATGAAAAAGGGTGCGGTTATCATTGATGTGAGTATCGATACCGGTGGATGTTTTGAATCTTCAGAAGTTACTACACATGCAAAACCTACTGTAGAAAAATATGGGGTACTCCATTACGGAGTGCCCAACATTCCCTCAAGATATCCAAGAACTTCTACTATTTCTATAAGTAATATCTTTACGCCCTATTTGCTTAAGTTAGGTGAAGATGGTGGTTTAGAACATTCCCTTCGATTTGATAAAGGTTTGCGTAATGGGCTCTATATGTACCATGGCATTCTTACCAACAAATCTGTAGGTGACTGGTTTAACCTCTCATATAACGATATCAACTTTTTAATTTTTTAATTTTAATGGCTTTTATAAAACGTTTGGGATGGTACCTTGTTGGAGTTTCCATTGGGCTTGTCTTTTTGGCATTTATTCTAAAAAAGAAATCTGGTGAAGAAGGCATTGATTTTTGTTACCTGCCCAATTGTAGAACTTTAAAAGATTTTCGTTCTAAAGCCATCTCTTACTCCGATTTGGCACAAGAGCAAATAGAAACTATTGGTTTAGATAGTTTGTTTATTTCACAGGCTTTTACTGATGGTAATGTTAATTTTGGCAAAAGTGATACCAAGGCACAATCTTGCAAAACATATTTTGTAAATTTTGAAGAAAAGGAAATCGAATTAAAAAATTGCGAAACCAATATCTTAATCGAAAAAATCACACTAAACGAATAAGACTATATCTTTCTACGTTCCCGCTCCCTTTTTAAAAGTCCGAGTTCTCGCGTCGTTTGTCCGGCCACCGAAGTGTTTTCTTCTGCCCTACGTATTAAATATGGCATTACATCTTTTACAGGGCCAAAAGGCAAATACTTGGCAACATTATACCCATGATCTGCCAGATTAAATGAAATATGGTCGCTCATTCCAAAAAGCTGCCCAAACCACACCCTTGAATCTTCATTGGCAACCTGGGCATTTTTCATCAATTCCATTAAGCGATAAGAGCTTTCTTCATTATGCGTTCCAGCAAATAGGGAAATAACATCAAGGTGCTCTAGCATATATGCAACGGCAGCATCAAAATTTTCATCGGTTGCTTGTTTAGAAGCGCAAATTGGGGTGGGATAACCAAGTTCGTTGGCTCTTTCATTTTCCTTTTCCATATAGGCGCCACGCACCACTTTCATTCCTACTTTAAATCCATCCCTAATGGCTTTTTGATGCAGTTCTTTTAGGTAATCCAATCTATCCCAGCGATACATCTGTAGCGTATTAAAAACAATGGCTTTCTTTTTATTGTACTTGCGCATTAGATCTTCTACCACCTTGTCCGCGGCATCTTGCATCCAGCTTTCTTCACCATCGATCAATAACGAAACATCTAAATCATAGGCTTTTTGGCACACCTTATCAAACCGATTTATCACCCGTTGCCACTCTTGAGATTCCTCCTCAGAAAGCTCTTTTCCTTCTCCTATTTTTTGATAAAGTGCAAATCGACCAAACCCTGTAGGCTTAAATACTGCAAAAGGAATCGCATCTTTCTCTTTTACAAAATCAAGAATCTTTAAAATAGTTTCCAACGCGCTATCAAAAGGATCATCGCCTTCTTGCCCTTCGACAGAATAATCCAATACGGAGCAAACTCCTTTTTCATACATTTTGTCAACCACTGGTAGACAATCTTCTTCATTGACCCCCCCACAGAAATGGTCAAATACGGTTGCTCGAATAAGACCCTCAACAGGCAGATGTGCTTTAATGGCAAAATTGGTCATTGCCGTACCGATTCGCACCAAAGGCTCGTTGGCAATCATTTTAAAAAGGAAATAGGCACGCTCTAATTCTGAATCTGTTTTTAATTGAAAAGCTGTTGCTGTATTCTCAAAAATTCGCTGCATATTTTGCAAATTGATAAAGAATCAAAGATAAGCACGCCTTTCTTATTATTATCAATAAAATAAATCTTTATTTTATAGCATATTTGAGTTCATGGAGACCGTATCAGCATCAACATATGATGTTCATTTTACCGAAGTAGCAAAGGCAACTATTCGTCAGCATGCAAGAAACACTACTTATTCAAAGGTTTTTCTTTTAGTCGATACAAATACCAGAAAACTTTGCTTGGCCAAATTCGAAGCGATTGTCGATTTTAAGATTGATGCCATTATTGAGATCAAACCTGGTGAAGAACATAAAACCATAGCTACTTGTTTAGAAGTCTGGCAACAGTTATCAGATTTAGGGGCCGATAGAAAGAGTCTACTAATAAATCTTGGGGGCGGTGTTGTGACCGATTTAGGAGGCTTTGTAGCTTCCACCTTTAAAAGAGGGATAGATTTTATAAACATACCCACTACTCTTTTGGCAATGGTAGATGCATCAATCGGTGGAAAGACCGGGGTGGATTTGGGTGTTTTAAAAAATCAGGTTGGGGTAATCAACCAACCGGTCATGGTCTTGATTTTTCCGGAATTCTTGGCAACATTAGAAGAAAGACAACTTAAGAGCGGATTTTCTGAAATGCTTAAACACGGTTTAATAAGTGATTCTGCGTATTGGGAAGAACTTATCAATACAAAAGATTTTTCTTCGACAGATTTTATTCGAAAATCGGTAGCCATAAAAAATGGCGTCGTTCTGCAAGACCCTACCGAAAAAGGGATACGAAAAAAACTGAACTATGGTCATACCATTGGGCATGCGATTGAATCTTATTTTTTAGATAGCCCTCATTTAAAAACGCTCTTGCATGGGGAGGCCATTGCTATTGGGATGATTTTAGAAGGATACTTTTCCCATGAACTGTCTGGCCTTTCAAAATTAGACTTGAATGAAATAAAGAAAGCTTTTTTGAGTCACTTTAAAAAAGTTGATTTTACAGATCAGGATATCGAAATCATAATAGATTTACTAAAGCACGACAAGAAAAATACACATGGCAATGTGAACTTCGTACTCTTACAAGAAATAGGAATACCCATTTTAGATGTTAAAGTGCCACTAGAATTATTCAAGAAAGCATTTGCTTACTACAAAGAATAACTGTTACGTATACTAAATACTTTAATTGACAACTCTTTAAAAGGCCAGCATCAAAAAATTCATAGCTTAGGTAACCTAAACCTAAAACACCTACTATGAAACGTGTTATTGTAGATTATAAAAGACTTGACCACACCGTCGCAGCATTATTAATAGACCTATATCCACATGGTTACGGTGATGAAGACATCATTATACTTAGAAAACCCAATGGAGAGGTTGTGGAAGCCGTAGAGGTTAAAACCGATGATACAATATACCTTGTAAAGATTAGTAATAGCCTTTCTAACTTCATAGCGACCTTTGAAGATACCATTGAAAAAGAACTTGAGAACAAACCTGCTGAAGGAGTTCTTGAAAACAACCAAGAATCGGGGCTAGAAGCAGAAACTGATTCTGATCTTGATATCTCAGAAGATTTATATTAGTTATGGCCTAGGTATCGGTCCTCTATAATTTTTTTATGGTGTTTTAAATGCCCACACATAAGAAACCCAAGTGCGCGCACACTCATCTTACTATCACTGGCAACTCCGAAACGCATTAACTCCTCATCGTTCAAAGATTCGAATAATGTGATGGTCGCCATCCTCACAGTTTTAAATTCGTTTGTAATTGCCATTTTACCTTTAGAGTTCGCTCTACTCTGTGGAACAAATAAATCTTGATCAAAACCGGGTAATGGGGTTTTATCGTTTCTAGAAAAACGTAAAGCGCGGTATTGAAAAATCCGTTCGGTATCGATTAAATGAACGAGGGCTTCAGCTATCGACCACTTTTTTGGAGCATATGCGAAGTCCATTTTATCATCAGGAAGTGCAGCAATGAAATCAACTAAGGAGGCCAGGCCAGTCTTTAAACCATCTATTAAATCAGTTTCACCCAATATATCAATGTACGGCTGGTAATAACTGTTATACTCAGAAACATCTAAATCTCTACTATTCATCAAACCTTTTATAGCTCATTAAAAATAGTATGCATTAAGCGCTTTTTATCATTGATGCTTTCCTCTAAAGAAATCATGGTTTCGGTTCTACTTATTCCATCAATATCATCAATTTTAAAAATGATGTTTTTGGCATGTGTAGTATCCTTAGCTCTAATTTTACAGAAAATATTGAACTTACCCGTCGTAATATGAGCAACGGTTACATTAGGTATTTGGGCCAAACGCTCTAATACGAACTTTGTTTGATGCGTCTTTTCAAGAAAAATACCAACATATGCTATAAAAGAGTATCCCAGTTTAACATAATCCAAGGTTAAAGAAGACCCTCTAATTATACCGGCTTCCTCCATTTTTTTAACCCTAACATGCACTGTTCCCGCTGATATCAATAACTTTTTGGCAATATCGGTAAACGGTGTTCTGGTGTTATCGATTAACATATCCAGAATCTGATGATCTATTTCGTCAAGCTTTACTTTGTTCATTTCAATATTATTTTCAACAAAATTAATGAATTAGAGAATAAAACGTAAGAAAACATTATTTTTTTTGAATATTATGTAAGAAAAAGATGGTTTTTAACTTTTCGGGTACGAGAATTAAACTTTTATGACATTAACTACCCAAAAAAAATATGTCTTTTTTACTAACGGACCCTGGCATTTCAATTTAGGTTATTTACAATCATGAACCCAAATAGGCATTTACACGCCAAATTTTGCAGACGAAAATTCACATTTTCATCCTACTAACCGTGTTTTGAATTACTAATTTTTATTACATTGAATATCAGCTATTTATTATTCATTACCTACACTTAAAATCATGCTAAATTTTATTTAAGACAATATTAGCACTTCTTCTAAATTCAATATTCTAATTTTACGATAAAGAATTATTTACAATTGTGAATTCAGGAATTTCAAATAGACTTCAAAAAGTAATTTCCCATTTCGAACTGACATCTGCTAAATTCGCAGACGCCATAGCTGTGCCCCGTTCTAGTGTATCACATATACTTAATAATAGAAATAAACCAAGTCTTGACTTTATCCTTAAAATCATCAAGGTATATCCTGAGATTGATTTGTATTGGTTATTGCAAGGTAAAGGTGACTTCCCCTCCCCCAGCCAAAGAAAAAACCAGTCTCTACCTTCCAAAATCGAGACCCTATCAAACAAAAGTTCAAATACCACAAAAGAACCTGAAAAGCTCTCAAGTAATTCGCAAAAAGAAATTAATAAAGTGGTGATTTTTTACAAAGACGGTACTTTTGAATCGTATAATCCTAATAAATAGGTTTTATATGGATAAGTATTTTAGTACTTTTCGGCCATGAAAAAACCCCTACTCCAGTTATTGATACTGAACCTTATGTTTTCTTGCCAAGAAGCTCCTGAGAGAAATTGCAAAGACTTTAAAAATGGTGCTTTTAGCTTTACCAGTGTTGTTGAGGGGGATAGCCTTACCACTACTTTTGTTAGAAAAGATGGCATCGAAATTGATTATTTTAGAAATCAAGTCGATACTTCAAGCGTTAGATGGATCAACGATTGTGAATATATCTTAAAGCAATTGAACCCGAAAAACAAGCAAGAAGAAAAGTCTATTCATATAAAAATCTTGACAACTACCGATAGTTCTTATACATTTGAATTTAATACTGTGGGAGATTCTAAAAAATTAAGAGGAACTGCCATTAAAAACGACTAACCATGTTTGAAATTTTTACCAGTCCAGATGCATGGATTGCACTGCTCACACTAACTTTTCTTGAAATTGTTTTAGGCATTGATAATATTATTTTTATCTCAATTGCAGCGGGTAAACTAGAGAAAAAAGATAGAAAGAAGGCCACCAATATTGGGCTTGTTCTCGCCATGGCCATGCGTATAGTGCTCCTCTTCGGAATCACGTGGCTTACATCGCTAAAGAAGCCATTTTTGGTACTTAGTGAGTCTTGGATTCATGGTGGAATAAGTTGGCAAGCCCTAATTCTCTTTCTAGGCGGTCTTTTTCTGCTTTATAAGAGCACTAAGGAAATACGCGAGAAAATTGAGGACAAAGGTCATGACGAAAGAGAAGTAAAAAAAGGGCAATCTAACTCTTTGACAAAGGCTATCATACAAATAACCATAATAAATATTGTCTTTTCATTTGACTCTATTCTTACCGCTATCGGAATGACAAATGGCATTTCCCCCAATCCAAATGACGCATTAATTTTGATGATTATAGCCGTTGTTGTCTCTGTTTTAATAATGATGTTGTTCGCAAACCCGGTCGGGGAATTTGTCACGAAACACCCATCTATACAAGTTTTAGGATTATCTTTTCTAATATTGATCGGCTTTATGCTTATTGCAGAAGCGGCCCACTTATCGCATTTGGTAGTTTTTGACCAAGAAGTTGGTACGATTCCGAAAGGTTACCTGTACTTCTCCATCGCGTTCTCATTAATGGTAGAGTTCTTTGATATGCGGATGAAGAAAAATAAGAAACCTGCGGAAGAAAAAATATTGGAAGATTAGACACAAATGAAAATTCAAGTTTTGTGATATTAAAAAGCCCGCTTAGATGCGGGCTTTTTATTTAATTTTGATTTTTGTTCAGTGAACTAGTTTGGCCTACTGAAAGCAACCTCAGGATTTTCACTTTTCTGTTTTTCAAACAATCGCTGCTGTTGTTTTACCGTCATGGTACTACCGTCATGACTCCATCCCGGGGGTCCAAAAACATACATAAGCTTGTGGGAAAGTTTTGGAGATTTTTTCATATCCATCCAGATATCCTTGAATTCATGGGTTAGTATTATAATAGGGTTGTTAGAGTTTGGGGCATGAATAACACCGTACTTAACGTCAATAGAATCATCTAACGGTAACCAAGTTCCAAATAGCTTGTCGAATATGTTTAAAAATCCACCATGGTTTTTATCCAAATATTCGACATTTTGGGCATGATGGACCTGATGCATTGTATGTGTATTCATGAATTTTTCAAAAATACCAAGCTTAGGGAGCAATACCGTATGCAACTGAAATTGCCATAAGGCCTCGATACCTAAACAGAATACGACCATTTCTGGAGAGAAACCGATTGCCGGCATCCACATATAAAATAAAGGCTTATACAAAAGGGTAAACCAACCGTTACGCACCGCTGTTCCTAAATTGAAGTTATCTGATGAATGGTGCACAATATGAGCTGCCCAAAGAATACGAATTTCGTGATTGGCCCTGTGAAACCAGTAATAGGTGAAATCATCAGCTAATTGGCATAAAAGCCAAATATACCAGGCATAACCAAAAGATTTATACCCCATAATATTGGTTCGCACCCCGTCTACTAAAGGATTAAAGAGCTCATACACGTAAGTGAATATTACAATTGCCGATACTACTTTTAACAAAGCGGCTAAAATCGCGGAGCCAAGACCCATAAAACCACTTGCGAAAAGATCGTTCCAGTCATACAAATCATGATGTTCGTCATGATTTTTACTGTATGTTAATTCCAATAAGATGAAAATGATAAAACAAGGACCTCCGTAAACAAGAGGATTGGTAAAATCCATAAAAAAGCTATTTTAATTCAAATATAAACATCTTAGATGCCCATACATAAACTGTTGAATATTTAGATGGCAAACACATACTATTACTCGTTATTTGCTAAACAAAGAGGTGCAAAACAGGTGTGTTCATTTTAGAATAAAGTTGTTTGCGATTCTTCATCACTATCTGGTTTGTTTGTATTTTCTCCATCTACATTTTCTTCTTCAACAACTTCTATCTCATTAGGTGATTGTGCTTGGGGTTCTTCATAAGGGAGCGATTCCAGAGCGTTTATATTTTTAACCTTATCACTGGTAAGTTGATTTCCAAGGGCTTTAATTCCTTTGATAGCAATAAAATCTTCAACATCCACTTCATGATTGGCCTTAGCTTCTTTACCTCGTGGTTTCACAAATTCTAATTCTACAACCGGCCTCCAATCCGTTGATATCAATTCGAGTTGCGATTTGGGATGTTCGGTGATTATCAAATCTTCTCTATTGGCATTTTCAATCAAGAAGCGTTTTATGTAGTAGCGCTCTTTCTCACCATCGTAATAAATGGCAGAAATTGGTTTGTTCGGATTCCATTTTTCAAGAACAATCATATCGTCGTCAAAACGAGCATTTAAATCAGGAACAATCGTTTTTACATACCCTTTCTGATTTACGACCAGTAATAAGTCATCTGGTCGAAACTCTCCGAGCAGCTCTCCTCTTTCATCCACATTCAAGCGCTGTACAATATCATCGAACCAAATTTTACGTGGTTTTAAAGTAGAGAGTCCTTTTTCTTTTAATTCGATTCGCTTAACAGGATATTTTGTAACAATATTTCCTTTAGAAGTTCTCCCTTTTATTAGAACGTCAGCGAAGTCGATATCCCATTTTAGCTTTTTGATACTCCCTGATTGTCTAAGGTGCACTGTGATTACTTCAGCTTCACCGTTGGGGTTTGCCGAAAAATAAAGCACATCAGAATTCGCATTGCCATTGGTGAGGTCATACATTTTGTCTCGCGTAATACTCGTGACATTGAAACGCTTGATATAACTAGGGCCTCCCCTGCCATCTTTATAAATCATGTTGAATGTAGTGCGTTTATCCTTTTTCTTAAATACGGCTACATGAATAATATTCTTATCAACAAAAATTTTGGAATCCACCTTAGTGACCATCATCTCACCTTTTTTGGTAAAAACAATAATATCATCAATGTCACTACAATCAGTAACATATTCATCACGCCTTAAGGATGTGCCTACAAAGCCTTCTTCACGATTTACATAGAGTTTTGTATTCCGGATGACCACTTTTGTAGCCTCGATATCGTCGAATATTCTGATTTCGGACTTACGTTCACGCCCCTGCGCATATTTCTTTTTGAGTTCCTGAAAATAGTCGATGGCGAAATCTACCAAATTGGCTAGGTAATTCTTCGTTTCCGCTATTCTATCCTCTAAACTGTCTAAATGCTGCTTGGCCTTGTCTAAATCGAATTTAGAGATTCTTTTAATTCGTATTTCTGTCAGTCGAACGATATCCTCTTTGGTAACAGCACGTCGTAAATGCTTGGTGTGCGGTTTAAGGCCTTCATCGATAGCTGCAATAACACCCTCCCAAGTCTCTTCTTCTTCAATTTCACGGTAAATACGGTTCTCAATAAATATTCGCTCAAGAGAAGCAAAATGCCACTGTTCTTCCAGTTCGTTAAGTTGAATCTCTAGCTCTGCCTTAAGAAGTTCTACCGTACTATCCGTTGACCTGCGCAACATTTCAGTAACGCCCATGAAAATAGGCTTGTTGTCTTCTATGATACACCCAAGTGGTGAAATAGAAGATTCACACGCAGTGAAGGCATACAAAGCATCTATGGTTTTGTCTGGGGAAATTCCTGAGGGCAAGTGCACCAAAATTTCAACTTCGGCCGCAGTATTATCCTCAATTTTTTTGATTTTTATTTTGCCCTTGTCATTGGCCTTAAGTATAGAATCTATTAAAGAAGAGGTGTTGGTTCCGTAGGGTATCTCTTTAATAACCAATGTATTCTTATCAATATTTTCTATTCTTGCTCTAACTCTTATTTTTCCACCGCGCAGACCATCATTATAGTTAGTAACATCTATAATTCCGGAGGTAGGAAAATCAGGATATATCTTAAAACTTTTTCCTTTAAGATGCTTTATGGATGCATCTATCAATTCAACAAAATTATGGGGTAGTACCTTAGTTGAAAGACCGACCGCAATACCTTCTGCACCTTGAGCCAACAGCAAGGGAAACTTAACGGGTAAATTAACCGGCTCCTTTTTTCGGCCGTCATATGAAAGTTGCCATTCCGTAATCTTAGGACTAAAAATAACCTCCAGAGCAAACTTAGAAAGCCTAGCTTCGATATACCTTGAAGCGGCCGCCCTGTCTCCGGTAAGAATGTTACCCCAGTTGCCTTGGGTGTCAATCAATAAATCTTTTTGGCCAATTTGCACCATTGCGTCCGCAATACTCGCATCTCCATGAGGATGGTACTGCATCGTATGCCCAACAACATTAGCTACTTTATTGTAACGCCCATCATCGAGTTCTTTAAGCGAATGCATAATTCTTCGTTGCACAGGCTTAAATCCGTCTTCTATGGCAGGTACCGCTCGCTCAAGAATTACATAAGAAGCATAGTCTAAAAACCAATCTTTATACATGCCCGTTACCCGGGTCAGCGCATCGTCAGGGGCTCCCTCGTTATTGGAAAAGCCTTCTGTCAATTCTTCATTTTCATCCATGTATTAAACAAATCTTATTATTATGATTTACAGTTGATTTTCTTCAACCAAATCAAGTTCTACTTTAAGGTTTTTAATTATAAATTCTTGACGGTCGGGTGTATTTTTACCCATATAGAATTTCAATAATTCTTCAATGGACATCGCTTTATCTAACATTACAGGTTCTAATCTAATATCGTCACCAATAAAGTGCTTGAACTCATCAGGAGAGATTTCGCCCAATCCTTTAAATCGTGTTATTTCAGGTTTGCCAGTAAGTTTCTCAATTGCGTTTTTTCGTTCTTCTTCACTATAACAATAAATCGTTTCTTTTTTATTTCTTACCCTAAAAAGTGGAGTTTGCAAAATGTATAAATGATTCTCTTTGATCAGTTCAGGAAAAAACTGCAGAAAAAATGTAATCAATAGCAAGCGAATATGCATTCCATCAACATCAGCATCAGTTGCTATCACAATATTGTTATATCGAAGGTCTTCCATAGAATCTTCGATATTGAGTGCAGCCTGTAGTAAATTAAACTCCTCGTTCTCATAAACAATCTTCTTAGACATACCGTAAGAATTTAGAGGTTTACCTCTAAGACTAAAGACCGCCTGCGTATTTACATCCCTAGATTTGGTTATAGACCCAGAAGCCGAATCTCCCTCGGTAATAAAGAGCGTGCTTTCCAATCGTCTGTCCTTCTTCATATCTTGCAAATGCACCCGACAATCACGTAATTTTTTATTATGTAAACTTGCTTTTTTTGCACGGTCTCGGGCCAATTTTCGAATACCTGATAGCTCTTTACGTTCTTTTTCGGCTTGCACAATTTTACGTTGTAAAGCCTCAGCAGTTGTTGTATTCTTATGAAGAAAATTGTCCAGGTATTTCCCTATAAAATCATTGATATAGGTACGTACGGTAGGTAAATCGCCTCCCATGTCCGTAGAACCTAATTTTGTTTTGGTCTGGCTTTCAAACACGGGCTCCATTACTTTTATGGCGATAGCAGAAATAATGGATTTTCTAATATCCGAGGCATCATAATTTTTACCGTAAAAATCGCGAATGGTTTTTACAATGGCCTCTCTAAAAGCCGCTTGATGCGTTCCGCCCTGTGTGGTATGTTGTCCGTTTACAAAAGAATGATACTCTTCGCTATATTGTGTTTTACTATGTGTGATAGCAACTTCAATGTCATCTCCCTTTAAATGAACTATCGGATAAAGAAAGTCTTCTTGATTGTTATTGTCTTCTAGTAAATCTTTAAGACCATTTTCTGAGTGAAACTTCTCGCCATTAAAGACAATGGTCAATCCTGGATTTAAGTACACGTAATTTTTGAGCATGCGTTCTACATACTCGTTTCGATATTTGAACTTTTTAAAAATAGCCTCATCAGGAATAAAGCTTACATGGGTACCCCTTCGCTTTGTAGAATCTGTTAACTCTTCGTTAACTAGGTTACCCGCTTTAAACTCTGCTGATTTAGATTGACCATCCCTTATCGATTCAACCCTAAAGTAATTGGAAAGTGCATTGACCGCTTTTGTGCCGACACCATTTAACCCAACGGATTTTTTAAACGCCCGGGAATCATACTTACCGCCCGTGTTCATTTTAGAAACCACATCAACCACTTTACCTAGCGGAATACCACGGCCATAATCCCGAACCCTTACCTCACTGTCTTTTATTACAATTTCAATGGTCTTGCCCGCACCCATCACAAACTCATCGATACAGTTGTCTAAAACTTCTTTCAAAAGAATATAGATTCCATCATCAGCGGATGAACCATCACCAAGCTTACCAATATACATTCCTGGGCGCATACGAATGTGCTCTTTCCAGTCGAGGGAACGGATATTGTCTTCGGTATAATTGGTGTTTGCCATTAAAAACGTGATTATCCTAGCTAATATAGAATTTAGGAGGAAAAATCAAAATGTTACTTCGGGAAAGTAATCAACAAAAGCAAAAAGGATTGTTGATAGCTTTAAAATAAAGGGACTAAAGGAAAGTTAGACGTTGAATCTAAAATGCATTACATCACCATCTTTAACGATATACTCTTTGCCTTCAACGCGCATTTTACCGGCTTCTTTTACTTTTGCTTCGCTACCAAAAGAAATATAGTCTGCAAATGAAATCACCTCTGCTCTAATAAATCCTTTCTCAAAATCTGTATGAATTACACCTGCTGCTTGCGGTGCCGTAGCCCCCACAGGAATTGTCCACGCACGCACTTCTTTAACCCCTGCGGTAAAATATGTTTCAAGGTCCAATAATTTATAAGCACCGCGAATCAACTTTGCCGAACCCGGTTCTGAAAGACCGAGGTCTTCTAAAAACAGTTGTCTCTCGTCAAAGGTTTCTAATTCCGTAATGTCCGCTTCGGTACCTACCGCTAAGAAAATAACTTCAGCATTTTCATTGGCAACTGCCGCTTTTACTTTATCGACATAGGCATTGCCATTTACGGCGCCATCTTCATCTACATTACAAACATACATTACAGGCTTGTCGGTAATTAATTGCAAAGGTTTTACAAATTCAATTTTATCATCGTCACTAATTTCAATGGCCCGAACAGATTTACCTGCCTCTAAATCTTCTTTTAATAAAGTGAGCACCGTAGCTTCTTTTTGGGCTTCTTTATTTCCGGTCTTGGCCGCTCTTTTTACTTTATCCAGCTTTTTCTCGACACTTTCTAAGTCTTTAAGTTGAAGTTCCATGTCAATCGTTTCCTTATCCCTAATAGGGTCTACAGAACCATCTACATGTACAATATTGTCGTTGTCAAAACAGCGCAAGACATGAAGTATAGCATCTGTCTCCCTGATATTGCCCAAGAATTGATTGCCCAATCCTTCACCTTTACTGGCCCCTTTTACCAAGCCGGCGATATCTACAATCTCAACCGTTGCAGGAATCACCTTTTCAGGGTTCACCAAAGACTCTAATTGCTGTAATCTGGCGTCCGGTACATTCACTACCCCAATATTAGGTTCAATAGTGCAAAAAGGAAAATTAGCACTTTGCGCTTTGGCATTCGATAAACAATTAAAAAGGGTTGATTTACCAACATTTGGCAATCCGACAATTCCAGCTTTCATCTTAAAGTTTTAAGGCTGCAAATATAGTTTATAGATCTAATAAATAATGCTATTTATTTTGAAGTGAAATTGAAGGTGTTAGAAAAAACAAAATACAGTTATTACGAATAATGATGCTATTTAACAGTTTTTAATAAAAAAAAACTACATTTAAACCAATTTCATTATAAAAATGAAGACGAGTAATTCATTATGGTTATTATTTGTAGAGGGTGATGAAAAGGCATTTTCCGCTTTGTTCAAATACTACTACTCCATGCTACATAATTATGGGAGCAAAATATGTGGTAATGATATTCTTACCGAAGACTGTATTCAAAATCTATTTGTTTATCTCTTCGAGAATAAAGAGCGTTTATCACATATCAAAAATCCAAACACCTATTTGTTCGTCTCCTTGCGCAATTCTATTTTTAAACAACTTAAAAAAAGAAAAGCAGAAGAAAGACTTGCTCCAGAGACGGAGCAGGTAATCTCTTTTGAATTCTCACCAGAAGATTTTTTGATTCAAAAGGAATCTTTTCTATCTACCACTACCATCCTAAATAAAATGTTGAATAGCCTACCAACAAGAGAACGAGAAGTAATCTACTTAAAGTATTATTCAGGGTTATCGGTCTCAGAGATTTCCGAAGTAATAGAAATATCCAGTCAAAGTGTCTCCAACACCTTATTGAAGGCAATGAAAAAATTAAGGGAAGGCGCCTTAAAAGGTGTATTACTTAGCGCGCTTGCCTAAGAAAAAACATAATTATTTCCAGCTCAAAAGCTATTGGCAGCTAAACTTCAAAAAAAATAGGGTATAAAATAAACTTTTTAGACTCTTACTAATAACGGGCAACTTATATATGGATTATAAAAATCAAAATTTAATCAACCAGCTTACAGAAGATGAGTCATTTATTCGCTGGGCAAAAAACAGTAATAAAAACGATGTTGATTATTGGAATAACTGGATTATTAATAATCCGAACAAAATAGAATGTGTTGAATTGGCCAAAACAATTGTTCTTGGTTTAACTTTTAATAAAAAAAGCGTTGCTTCTGAGAAAATTAATGATGAGCTGGATAAAGTACTCGCTAAAATTAATTCTAGGTCCGCTTCAAAAGATAAAATTTCTTTTAAACTCTTTAATTACCGCAACTTTGCGATAGCTGCAATTTTATTATTGTTTATTTCTATTGGCGCTACTTTATTTCTAAGTAGTGAAAAGGGTGTAGTACATAAAACGGCTTATGGCGAAATTTTAGATTTACAACTTCCTGATGGTACTTCAGTGGTTTTAAATGGTAATTCACAAATAAGCTATCCAAAAGGAGATTCTAGAATTATAACACTTGTTGGTGAAGCATACTTTAAAGTAAAATCCATTCCTGCTACTAAAGCCAAATTTTGGGTCAACACAAACGATTTACAAGTTGAGGTTTACGGAACCAAGTTCCATGTCAACACAAGAAAGAAAAAGACCAAAGTGGTCTTAGATGAAGGTTCTATTCATTTAAAACTTAAAAATGGGTTAAGTAAGGAAATGGTACCTGGAGATTTGGTTTCTTTCTCTAAAGAAAATAATCAAATTTCCCATAAGTCGGTTTCAAAAGACACCGCCTACTCTTTATGGCGAGACGGAACATACACCTTCAATAATATAACCTTTAAGGATCTCATGAGCAACCTAGAGTTCTCATATGGAATAAAAGCGGAATTTATAGATAAAGATTTAGAAGAACTAAAATTGACAGGGGGGATACCTAATCAAAATTTAAAGATATGTATTGCCGCAATAGAAAAAGTTACTGGAGCAAGCGTAACTCAATCAAATAACAAATTAATAATTAAACTAAATTAAACTTGGAAATTATGAAAGTAGAACACCTTTTAAAATTCCTTCTAACCTTAACATTTATATTTACATGTTTTGGATTGAAGGCAGAAACTGAAGCAAAGGAAACCATTGGTTTGGATGAGTTTCTTGAAGATGTAAGCAAAAAGCACGAAGTCTTTTTTACTTACAATTCTAAATTGGTATCGGCAATTAGCTTAGACCCAAAAGAATATAGCTATCCGACACTAAACAGAATCATAGACAAGTTGGAAAGCAAAACAAGCTTTGACTTTGAATATTTGGGCAATAAATATTATGCTGTTTACTCAAAGAAAACTGTGAAGCCAACAATTGCTTTAAAAGCAGGTACGATGAGCTTTGATATTAAGCCCATAAACATTGCAAGTATTATACAACATAGCGTTAGCGGAAAGGTTACTGATAGCAATGGCGTAGCATTGGGTGGTGTTAACATTATAGAAAAAGGAACGACTAATGGTACTAGTACCGATTTTGATGGAAATTACACTATAAATGCAGATGAAAATGCCACTTTAATTTTTAGCTATATCGGGTTTGGGACTAAAGAAGTTGCCGTATCTGGTAAAACCATGATAAATGTTACCTTATCAGAAGGCCAAGAACTAGATGAGGTTATTATTGTTGGTTCTAGAACTGCTCCACGTAGTAATACCGATACTCCTTTACCAGTTGACGTGTTGGGTGTAAAAGAATTAAACTCCACTGGTCAAGTTACTTTTGACAAAGCGTTGCAATATAGAATACCTTCATTTAATACAGTGCAAACCCCTGTAAATGATGCTACATCATTATTAGATCCATACGAAATAAGAAATATGGGGCCAAGTAGAACCCTTATTCTAATAAATGGAAAAAGAAAAAACTTGAGTGCCTTACTATATACCCAAACATCTCCGGGCCGTGGTGAAACAGGCGCTGATATTTCTGCAATCCCAACAGATGCAATTAAAAGGGTAGAGATATTGCGTGATGGTGCTTCCGCTCAATATGGTTCCGATGCTATCGCGGGTGTAATGAACATTATTCTAAAGGATAATGCAAGTGAAGGTTCTGCAACAATTAGGACAGGTATTACTTCAGAAGGTGATGGTGAAATGTTTGGTGTTGCCATAAACAATGGGAGCACTATTGGTGATGATAAAGGTTTTATCAACTACACAGTAGATTTATCCAAGGTAAACTTGGCAAACCGCCCAGGTACAGTAAGTGCAGAGGGTGAAGCTGGTGACTTTGGAGCTGACATTGCGGTTGTTCAAGAATTTTTATCAAGAAGACCAGACGCTGGAAACATAAATGGTTCTCCAGAAACGGCAGCTGCAAAATTCTCAGTAAACTTTGGCTATGACTTAAGTGATAACACACAGCTATATGGTAATGCGGCCTATGTTTATAAGTCTGTGAACAGTTTTGCCAATTATAGAACGCCATACTGGAGAACAACTGATGATTTTCCGTATTTAGCAGATTTCTTCC
Source organism: uncultured Croceitalea sp. (assembly GCA_937969515.1). Classification (GTDB taxonomy): domain Bacteria; phylum Bacteroidota; class Bacteroidia; order Flavobacteriales; family Flavobacteriaceae; genus Croceitalea; species Croceitalea marina. The sequence continues at coordinate 28,129 of CALBVX010000087.1, forward strand.
CTGGCAATAATCCGAACAACCCAGGTGGTTATGATGGTTATGTTCCAACTTTTGAAGGCTTACTATCGGACTATAATGCAACAGTCGGTTTTAAATCTACTATTAACGATTGGAATGTAGATGCAAGTTTTACAACTGGTGGAAACTTACAAACCTATAAAGTAAATGATTCGCACAACCGTAACGTTGTGTTCTCTCCATCTACCTGGGTAGATACAAATGGAAATGGCGTTATCGATGATGGTGAAGTTACTGAAGGTGCTGAGCTATACAGAGCAAATAGCCAGCAATCTTTTGATCCAGGAGGAACAAGATTTTCACATAATGTTGGTAATATTGATATTTCTAGAATACTATCAGACAAAATTAGCATTGGTATTGGAGCAGAGTTCAGAACGGAGACTTTTGAGGTTATCGAAGGTGAATTGGCATCTTACGATGGCGGTGGCGCCGATTCTTTTGCTGGTGCTTCTCCACAAAACTCTGGTAAATTTAATCGATATAATATTGGTGGTTACTTTAGTTTGGATTACGATGTGTCTGATGCCTTTCTGTTAAGCGGTACTGTAAGAACTGAAAATTATTCAGATTTTGGAAATGCCTTTGTTTACAAAGTTAGCTCACGTTATAAAGTAAGTGATGCATTCACATTAAGAGGTTCGGTTTCCTCTGGTTTTAGAGCACCAACGCTTCATCAAATATTTACCCAGAAAGCACAGTACTCTTTTATTCCAGGTCAAGGAATTCAAGTAGGAGGTCTTATCAATAATGTGTCTACCCAAGCTAAATTACTAGGTATTCCTCAACTAGATGCGGAAACATCTAACAATTTCACTATAGGTTTCGGTGGTAAAGCGAACAAGTTTACATACACCTTAGATTACTACAATATTGCCGTAAAAGATCGTATCGTTTTGGGAACTGAAATTGGCCCTAGCGGAGATGCAACCAACCCATTGGATATTCTTTTAGCTAGTAATAGTTTAAGTGATATTAGCTTCTTCTCAAATGCTATAGATACCAAAACTTCTGGTATTGATGTAGTTTTAGGGTATAAAGGCATTGAGTTAGGTGATGGTAGCCTTGATTTTAATTTATCAGGAAACTACACTATACAGAATGAAAGAGATGGGGCCGTAAAAGATATTCCTTTAGTCGCAAATTCTGGACAATCTGTTGTGAATCAAACACAAGAAGCGTTATTCTTTACTTCTCGTCCTGTTACCAAATGGATATTAGGTGCCAATTACGATATTAACAAGTTCGGGTTTTTGTTAAATAACACCTATTTCGGTAAAACCTCATTTTTTCAACAAGGTTTAAGCACCGATGCGAATGGTCAGTTTAACATAGGAACTGAATTTACACCTAAAATCGTTACAGATTTAGGAGTGAATTTCAGCGCTTCCGAAAAGCTTACACTTGCTTTAAACATAAATAATATATTAAATGTATTGCCAGAGTGGAGTTTTGTATCGCAAAACGCTGCTGGAGATGCTATTTTGGCTGACGCTGCACAAGTTCAAAATCAGTCTAACTTAATTACATTCAACCAACGTTATTCTCAAATGACTTACGATGGTTACCACTTTAGTCAGTTAGGAACTATGTTTAACTTATCGTTAAACTATAAATTCTAACCTTATTTATTTTTATTTTGCGAGCTGCTTGATTAATTTCAAGCAGCTTTTTTTATTACAAATTATGAATAGCCTCTACGCAACCGAACTTGCACAGGTATATGACACCATGTACCAAAGTTTTATAGACTATAAGAAAGAATATCTCTTTTACAGCTCATTATGCGAAAAACATTCTGCAAAATCTGTAATTGAATTTGCCTGCGGTTCTGGTAATCTTGCTCAAAATTTTATTAAAAATTTTGAGTCTTATTTGGGTATCGACCTTAGTGAGGATATGCTGAAAATTGCGGCTTCCAAAGTGGATACCTCCTTACTCGAACAAGGGGATATGAGAAATTTTAAAACTGAAATGAAATTTGATGCAGCAATTATCACAGGTCGTTCAACTAGCTATTTAACTACCGCTTTGGATTTTCAAAACACGCTTAATTCCATTAAAAACCTTTTAAATGATGGGGGCGTACTTTTGTTTGATTGCATAGATGGTTCAAAATTTTTACCATACATAAAACAAAATCCTACGGTAGTCCATAAAGCTAGGGCTAAAGAAACATCCTATTATAGAAAAACTAGTTGGTATTCTAAAACTTCAAGCAACCCCGATCTAATTGCTTGGCATTCTGAGTATTTTAAAGAAACCAAAGGTGGCGATATTTTATTGGGAATTGACGATACTGTTTTTAAGGTGTTTGGACAAGAAGAAGTAAAACGGCTTTTGGCAAATTGTGGATTTGTTACAATTAATGTTTTGGAACGAAAAACCTATGCCTTTGACACTTTTGTAATTGAAGCAAAAAAAAATTAAACGCCGGTAAAAAAAAGATATCCGAGAACTACGAATACTGCAATAATACCCAGTATCGCCATTGCAGACAGAAAACATCCAATATTTTTCCAGATTCCGGTATATTCCTTTTCTTCATTCATAAGTAACAAAAATAGTAAGAAACCATGTCAAAATATTAGTTTATTGCATTCATAAAAGATAATTTTCCAGAATTAAATTTACCCTATGAAGAAAATAACATTGCAAGGTATATTGTTTGATGAAAAATCTTCTTTTCTAAAAGGGCCAGGTTTAGCTCCACCACTTATCAGGGAAGCCTATCATAGTGATTCATCAAATTACTATGCAGAGAATGGAAGATTTATTAATCCGGAAATTATAGATGACAAAGGGGACTTTTTAATCTCTCATTATTTCGACATAGAAAAAATTACTTCAAAAAATTTATCTGATCAGAACTCACTGTTGACTCTCGGAGGGGACCATTCCATAACTTTTCCCATTATAAAAGCAATAAATTCCTTTTATGGAAAAGTTGACATTTTACATATAGATGCCCATAGCGATTTATATAATGAACTTAATGGAGATCCTTATTCCCATGCATGCCCTTTTTATCATATTATGGAGAAAAAATTGGCAGAAAACCTCTACCAGGTTGGAATTAGGACTCTAAATGATATTCAGCGTCAGAATGCAACTAAATTTGGTGTGGATATCTATGAAATGGAGGATTTTGAATCATTTAGAATGCCATTTTTCAAAAACCCGCTTTATCTTTCCCTAGATATTGACGCATTAGACCCCGCATTTGCCCCAGGAGTATCCCATCACGAACCGGGAGGCTTTACAACAAGACAGCTACTTAAAATAATCCAAAATATAAATGTCCCTTTGATTGGGGCTGATATTGTAGAATACAACCCTAAAAGAGATATAAATAATATTACCGCTATGGTTTGTGGAAAGCTATTAAAAGAAATAGCATCAAAAATGATTTAACAAATTAATCTTCAGGGTGCATAAACTTTTGCTTTCCTAAAAGTTGCTCCTCTGTTTCTACCCTATCTTCATCGGGCACACAACAATCAACTGGGCAAACAGCGGCACATTGTGGTTCTTCATGAAAACCCATACACTCCGTACACTTATCAGGTGCAATATAATAGACTTCATCACTTATCGGTTCTTGAACCTCCTCGGCATTTACCGCTTTACCATCTGGCAACACTACATCTCCTTCTAAAGAAGTACCATCGCTGTAGCGCCACTCGTCCGCTCCTTCGTAAATTGCCGTGTTTGGACATTCAGGTTCGCAAGCACCACAATTTATACATTCATCTGTTATAATAATCGCCATAATTTTCTTTTCTTGTGCTGAACTAGATTCAGCATCGCTTACTTTTGCACAAAAATAAACCCCACTAATTTAGTGTACAAATATAATGACAGTAGACAGTGCTATATTGCAAGCTTTTGTTAAACTCGGTAACTTTCTTGTTGATTTTTGTGATAATAAAAGCGATACCGATTCTCCCTGGAACAAACGTCTTCAAGAAACAATTATTACTGCAGGCCACCAAAACGGATGGTTTACCGAAGATAATGTGCTGCATGCCCTGAAACAATGGGGTGGCTTACTAAGCCAAGAGAATTTACAAAAATGGTTGTCTAAATACCCCGAAAATGATAAAAGTGTCGCTAAAACCGTGGCTATAATAATGGCGGGCAATATTCCGCTTGTTGGTTTCCATGATTTTATTTGTGTGTTATTGACAGGAAATAAAGTGCAAGCAAAGTTATCTTCAAATGATAAAGTTTTACTTCCCTTTTTGGCAGACTATCTAATTAATGAAAACAGCTCGCTAAAAAACAAGGTTCTTTTCACGAACGAAAGATTACAAGATTTTGATGCGGTAATTGCTACCGGAAGTAACAATACGGGGCGTTATTTTGAATACTATTTCGGAAAGCACCCCAATATCATTCGAAAAAATCGTAACTCCATTGGCATCTTATCTGGCTCTGAAACTAAAGAAGAACTAACACTACTTGGCGAAGATATTTTCAGGTATTTTGGTTTAGGGTGTAGAAGTGTTTCTAAGTTATTTGTTCCTAAATCATATGACTTTACCGATTTCTTTGAGGCCATTTTTGAATTTGAATGGGTGCTCAATAGTAGTAAATACATGAATAATTATGACTACAATAAAGCCGTTTACCTCATGTCAGATTTCAAATTATTCGATAATAACTTTATACTTTTAAAAGAAGATGAGGGTTATGGCTCACCAATAGGAACCTTATTTTACGAATATTATGACACTGAAACAGAATTGAACGCAAAACTTAGAAGCCAGAAAGACCAATTGCAGTGTGTTGTTTCAAATGGGTCGGTTGAAGGTTCTATTTCTTTCGGAGCTACACAGCAACCAAGTCTAAACGATTACGCAGATGGCGTAGACACCATCAAATTTCTTTTAGAATTATAAATCATGGTTTCCTATTTTTCATTCTATTAAATTTTAAGACCTTTACGGCTCAAATTTTAAGACAAGACAACTACACTGATCACCCAAATATTAAAGACAACATAGATGAAAAAACATAATTTTAGCGCAGGACCCTGTATTCTTCCGCAAGAAGTAATGAAAAAAGCCGCAGAGGCCGTAATAGATTTAAATGGAAGCGGTCTTTCATTGATAGAAATATCACATCGAAGCCCAGCTTTTGTTGAAATTATGGAAACAGCTCGTTCTTTAGCTTTAGAACTGTTAGGCTTATCGGAGAAAGGATATACGGCGTTATTTCTTCAAGGTGGAGCGAGCACCCAATTTTTAGCCGTTGCTTATAATTTGTTGGAAAAGAAAGCAGGCTATTTAAATACAGGCACATGGAGTTTAAAGGCCATAAAAGAAGCGCGCTTGTTCGGCGATGTTGTTGAAGTAGCTTCTTCGCAAGAGAAAAACTTCAACTATATCCCAAAGGAGTATGACATTCCGAAGGGGTTGGATTATTTTCATCTCACTTCTAACAACACCATATTCGGAACACAGCTAAAAGAATTCCCAGCAGTTGACTGTCCGTTGATATGTGATATGAGTTCCGATATTTTTTCCCGCCAGCTAGATTTTTCACAATTCGACTTGATTTACGCCGGAGCCCAAAAAAATATGGGTCCTGCCGGTACGACTTTAGTGGTTGTAAAAGATGCTATTTTGGGTAAGGTTTCAAGAAAAATCCCTTCAATGTTAGACTACAAAACCCATATTAGTAAAGAAAGTATGTTCAATACGCCACCTGTGTTTCCAGTCTATGTATCTATGCTAACAATGCAATGGTTAAAAGATTTGGGCGGTATCTCAGCTATTGAAGAAACTAATGAAAAGAAAGCAAATCTTATTTATTCTGAAATTGATTTAAACCCTGTATTCTCAGGTTTTGCTGCCAAAGAAGATCGTTCAAATATGAATGCTACTTTTAATATAACCGATGATACCTTAAAAGAAACTTTTGACAAAAATTGTAAAGAGGCAGGCATCAATGGCTTAAATGGTCATAGATCGGTAGGTGGTTATCGTGCATCTATGTATAATGCACTGTCCTTAGAAAGTGTAGGCATTTTAGTAGATATTATGAGTGAATTAGAACGTAAAGGGTAATTAAATGATGAAGGTTTTAGCCAACGACGGAATATCTGCTTCTGGAGTTCAAAAATTGGAACAGGGTGGTTTTGAGGTATTGACCACCAAAGTAGCACAAGAACAGCTCGTTAATTTTATTAATGAAAATAATGTCAATGCACTATTAGTACGGAGTGCTACCGAGGTTAGAAAAGAATTAATCGATGCTTGTACTTCATTGCAATTGATTGGTCGTGGCGGGGTTGGAATGGATAACATTGATGTAGCCCATGCAAAATCGAAGGGAATTCATGTTATTAATACCCCAGCGGCATCTTCAGAGTCCGTCGCCGAATTGGTTTTCGCACATTTGTTCAGTGGGGTTCGTTACTTGCACGATTCTAATAGAAATATGCCACTTGAAGGAGATAGTAAGTTTAAACAATTGAAAAAGTCATACGGTGGAGGTTCTGAATTAAGAGGTAAAACAATCGGAATTATTGGCTTCGGAAGAATTGGCCAAGCTACTGCGAAAATTGCTTTGGGCATTGGCATGAAAGTTCTTTTTACAGACAGTAATATTAAGGAGTTGGATTTGAGTTTAGATTTTTACAATGGTCAATCCTTAACTTTTCATCTAAAAAGCAATAGCTTGGATGACGTTTTAAAGCGTTCAGATTTTTTGACCTTACATGTTCCCGCGCAGAAGGAATATATAATTGGCGCTCAGGAATTTTCTAAAATGAAGGATGGTGTTGGTATCATAAACGCTTCTAGAGGTGGCACTGTTGATGAAGTTGCCCTTGTAGATGCCTTAGAGACAGGTAAAGTTGCTTTTGCCGGCTTAGATGTTTATGAATCAGAACCTAATCCAGAGATAAAAATTTTAATGCATCCCAAAATTTCGCTTACACCACATATTGGTGCGGCTACCAATGAAGCTCAAGATAGAATAGGTTTAGAACTTGCAGACCAAATTATCGAATTGCTTCAATAAAGTCGATTTTACCACCTTTTCTTTGTAAAGTGGTTCTTTTTTGTACATTGTAACCTTTATTCTAAACACTATAAAAATGTCAGGATTATTAGATTTAATAAATAGCCCAATAGGCAAACAACTAATTAGCGGTGTTGCCGGTCAAACCGGTCAGCCAGAAAACAAAACAGCGGATGTACTTGCAATGGCCATGCCTTTGATTATGGGCGCCATGAAAAAAAACACCTCTACACCTGGTGGAGCGCAAGGACTAATGAATGCCCTTTCTTCTAAACATGATGGAAGCATCTTGGATAACCTTGGAGGCTTATTCGGTGGTGGTGTAGACCAATCGGTAATGGATGACGGTGCAGGAATTTTAGGCCACGTTTTTGGTTCCAAACAGCCTCAAGTTGAAAACGCTTTAAGTAGTAAGGCGGGTATTGATGCAGGTTCGGTAGCACAAATATTAAAAATTGCCGCCCCTATACTTTTAGGTTATCTAGGAAAACAGACGAGGCAACAAAACGTATCTAGCCCAGATGCTTTAAGTGGTCTTTTAGGTGGTCTAATGGGCGGAACAAAAACTGCAAACAAACAGCAATCTTTAATTGAGTCGTTTTTAGACTCTGACGGCGATGGCAGTGTAATCGATGACCTAGCTGGTATGGTACTCTCTGGCGGAAACCAAAAGAAAAGTGGACTTGGAGGCCTTTTAGGAGGTTTGTTCGGAAAATAACATCAAGCTATAGTATTTAACAAGCCGTTTAGACATTCCAAGCGGCTTTTTTTATATTTTAAGGGTATGAAAAAGAATATTATAAATCTATTTACTACACTCGTATTACTTAGTACATCTTTAAGTTCTTGTGGTACCCAAAAAGAAGCTTTGGCCATTTCTGATAAGGAAAAAGAAATCTTTGCTTCGCAATCAGAGGAACCTGTTGAAATTTCCGATGAAAAAACGGAATATGAAATCATTATTATTGAACCGGGTTTCAATATTTGGCTGCAAAGTGTGGCCAGACCAGAAGGTTACTATTCGAAATCTTTTTTAGAAAATCGTAATCAAATACTGGTACTCAATTGGAATCAAAGAGTTTTACAACCAAATAGATTCAATCCAAATTTATACGAACTACAAATAAATTATGACCCGCAAATAGATTACGGCTACGAAGTGAATTATAAACTCTATAATTATTTTGTATTCTTTCAAAGAAGATATAATCAACGCCTGGGTCCTTTTTTACCTCGAATATAATCTCGTAAATTTGCCATCGAAAATCTAATGATGGAGAAACTTAAAAAGCGTTGGGGTATAGACTCCAACTTTCAAATAATCATAATTTTTATTGTTTTTGCTATTACCGGTAGTGTTTCGGCAAAACTTGCCGCTCCCTTTACAGAGTTTATTGGTATTACAAAAGAAAATGTATCTGGCTGGATCTATTGGCCAATCAGAATTCTGCTTATTTTTCCGATTTACCAAGTGTTATTGGTGTTTTTTGGATGGCTCTTTGGGCAATACAAGTTCTTTTGGGCTTTTGAAAAGAAAATGTTGAAACGTCTCGGTCTAGGGTCGTTCATATCCTAGTTTTGTGATTTAATTAACACTCTTGCACTCTGAATTTTAACTAGCTTTGTCGAGTGAAACCGATTGTTCGAACATTAGGTCTATTTCTATTTGCAGCCTTATTACTCTTTAAGGTTGCCGGTTTGCATTCCTTTACACATATAGAAAACACTGACGAAATCAGTGATTGTGTGGTTTGTCATATGGCCACTGAAGAACAAGAAGATGTTTCCTTTTTACCATTAGATTTAAATCTGGAATTTTCAACCTTCTATTACCTCACAGAGGGGACTGTTTTTGCATTCCAGTTTATTAATGGAAAAACACACCTTACATTTCAATACAGCAGGCCCCCGCCTTTTTTAAGCCTCATTTCCTAGATTAATTCTTCAGCCCTTTTGGGTTAATTCTCTTATTAATATTCTTTTATGATGAAAGTGCTTTTTATAGCATTGTTCTGCTTTACAGTATCTTTTACACTTGCGCAAGATTGCAAGAGTAGCTTGTCTGGTGTCGTTATAGACTATCACGATAAAACCCCATTAATGAATGCCAGTATTCAGACTTTGGACGGAGGTATCAAAATAATCACCGACATAAACGGTGAATTTACAATTTCAAACCTATGTGATAAGACTTACACTTTTGAGATTAGTCATCCAGAATGTAGCACTACCCTACTGAATGTTAACATAAAAGGCAAGACGAAGATTGATATAAAACTTGAGCATCATTTAGAAGAGCTCGAAGAGGTGAAGGTTATAGGAAGTTCTATAAAACAGACCAATTCTGCCCAGGAGGTTTCTTTAGACGTTCAAAAATTAGAAGAGTTCAGTAGTGGTACCTTGGGTGATGCCTTAAGCCAGATCTCAGGCGTATCCATTTTAAGTACCGGTGCAAATATTGTTAAGCCGGCTATTCATGGTCTTAATGGAAGTAGGGTCTTGTTGTTGAACAATGGGGTACGAATGCAAGATATGGAATGGGGCGATGAACATGCCCCTAATGTAGATCTCAATGCTGCTGGTTCTGTCTCTGTAATAAAGGGAGCCTCAGCTTTGCAGTATGGCGGTGATGCTATCGGCGGTGTAATTTTAATGGAGCAATTGCCTTTTACCAAAACCGATTCTTTGTATGGCAAAACAATTTTAAATGGAGTTTCAAATGGCCGTGGTGGTTCAGCTAGCACCGAGTTGATTCGTACCTATGAGAATGGTTGGTTTTTAAAAGGTCAGGCTTCTTATAAACGTATTGGAGATAGAGAGGCACCTGACTATATACTTTCCAACACAGGAATTCAAGAAATAGGAGCTTCGTTGGCAACCGGTAGAAATCTCTTTGAATGGGGTTGGAATCTAAATTATTCATTCTACGATGCTGAAATAGCAATTTTACGTTCTTCGCATGTCGGTAATGTTGATGATTTAATTCGATCTATTAACACGCAACAGCCCTTGTTTATACGTCCGTTCACTTATGATTTAAACAATCCAAGGCAAAAAGTTACCCACCATTTGGCCAAACTGAGTTTTTACAAACGTTTTGAAGGCCTAGGAAAGTGGAATCTACAATATGATTTTCAAAGCAATAATCGCCTTGAATTTGATGTTCGTAGAGGAGAATCAGATGACAGACAGTCCCTAGACTTAGCTTTGACAACCCATAGTTTAACAACGGATTTTAAATGGGACGCCAATAAAAACTATGAATTTAAGACCGGACT
>CALBVX010000088.1 GCA_937969515.1 uncultured Croceitalea sp.
CGCGATACCACTTCCTATAGAAAATGTGGATACCGATCAGATAATTCCTGCCCGTTTTTTAAAAGCTACGAGCAAAGTTGGTTTTGGTCAAAATCTTTTTAGAGATTGGCGTTTCAATAAAGATGGAAGTATTAAGGAAGATTTTATACTAAATGATGGGAATTATGTTGGAAGAATTCTTGTAGCCGGTGAAAATTTTGGTTGTGGTTCTAGTAGAGAGCATGCCGCATGGGCTTTAGAAGATTATGGTTTTAAAGTTATTGTTTCTAGCTATTTTGCCGATATATTTAAAGGTAATGCCTTAAACAATGGATTACTGCCAATTCAAATTTCAAAAGAAAAGTTGACAGAGCTTTTAGATTATCTAACGAAAAATCCAAAAACAGAGGTCGTAGTTGATCTAGAAAATCAAATTTTAAGTTTAGAAGCAATTCAGTTAAAAGAATCTTTTGAGATTGATTCCTATAAAAAGATGTGCCTAATAAATGGCTATGATGACATCGACTTTTTGATAAGTAAAAAACAGACTATTGAGGCGTTTGAAGCGCAAAACCAATAAATCACATGAATCTAAATATAGCTTTATTACCTGGAGACGGTATTGGACCAGAGGTGTTAAACCAAGCTGTGAAATGTTTACAGGCTGTTGAAGAAACCTTTAACCATACCTTTGTGTATAAAGAAGCCCCGGTAGGTGCAATTGCCATCGATAAAACCGGCAATCCCTTACCAGATAAAACCTTACAACTTTGTAAAGATGCCGATGCCGTGCTGTTCGGTTCTATTGGTGATCCAAAATATGACAATGACCCTAAGGCAAAAGTTCGTCCAGAACAAGGCTTATTAAAATTGCGCAAAGAATTGGGACTTTACACCAATGTAAGGCCTGTAAAGGTTTTTCCGACCTTAATAGGCAAATCTCCCTTAAAAGAAGAAATTATTTCTGGTACTGATTTCACCATTTATCGTGAATTAACCGGTGGAATATATTTTGGAGAAAAAAAGTTGAATGAAGAAGGCACTATAGCTTCAGATTTATGTGAATATTCTGAAAAAGAAATAAGTAGAATTGCGCATCTAGCTTTTAAAGCGGCAAAGAATAGACGAAATAAACTCACCCTAGTCGATAAGGCTAATGTATTGGAGTCATCTCGGCTTTGGCGCAAGGTGGTTACTAAAATTGGTGAAAGCTATCCAGAAGTAGAATTAGATTTTCTTTTTGTAGATAACGCAGCAATGCAGGTTATTTTAAATCCGAATCAATTTGATGTCGTGCTCACCGAAAATTTATTTGGTGATATTATTTCAGACGAGGCAAGTGTAATTGGTGGGTCTATCGGCTTATTGGCATCGGCGTCCATAGGAGATGAGAATGCCCTTTTCGAGCCAATTCATGGTTCTTATCCGCAAGCAAAAGGAAAAGATATTGCCAATCCTGTTGCATCTATTCTTTCGGCTGCAATGCTTTTAGAACATTTTCAACTCTTTGAAGAAGCAATGGCTATTCGCGAAGCAGTTGGCAAAGCATTACAAAAAGGAATTGTTACTCCCGATTTAGATGAAAAAAGCAACTACGGAACAAATCATGTTGGTGATTTTATTGCAGACAATATCGTAGATAATGATGATGATCTTAACATCAACGATGAAAATATTGGTTTAGGAAAATCAACGATTATCTAAATTACTCACTTAACAATTCCGTTAGTGTCTCGTTGAATTCCTGTTTGAATTCTTCATGCTTTTCTAAAGTTGCAGGGCCGTTGAAGCCAGTATGTATCTTGTGTATATCCCCTTTTTTATCTATATAAATAGTGGTAGGATAAGACAATACATGATTAAGCATAGGTAATTTTTCATTGGCCAACACTTTATCAGAGCTACCAAATTGGGCCAACAATATTGGATAAGGAACCCCAATCCGCTTTTTTAAACGGTCTATGCCTTCAAACGCTTTTTCTTCTGTTTTTGCATATTCAAAAGCCAAAGCAATGACTTTCAAATCAGGGTTTGGGTTGTTTTTTAGATAATCAACGTAAAACTTGGTCTCATCTAAGCAATTCGGACACCATGTACCCATAATCTGTACTAAAACCACTTTATTGGCAAACTCTTTATCTGCCAAACTGGTAAACTTCCTATCCGCATCCGGAAAAGTAAAATCTAGCTTTTCATAACCTTCCTTTATATAAGTTAACGTATTTGCATCAGCGAGTTCAAAAGCTTCATTACGCCTCGCTTTAAAGTTTTCAATACTATGGTTGCCAGAGTAAAAAACGCCACCTAAAGTTGAATCTGTTGCTGTAGCGTTAAAAAGAAAAACATGAGCCCCATCAAAAGTCGATAGTTTTAACTCATTTCCATCTACAACACCTTCTAGGTATCTGTAATCACCTGTATTCGTTCTAAAGGTGCCTATTACCTTATCATCTTCTTGGGCGAAAATTCCCTTTGCTGGGTAAGGACTCTCGCCATCAAAATCGAAGTTAACCTCCCATATTCCTGATAAATTTACTTTAGGCTTTTCTGATACTTTAAAACGAGGTCTGTCCCCAAGTTTTGCATAAAATGGTACGACCCGAGCTAAACTCTCTTTAATAAAATTGCCTTTTATTTCATTATCAGAAAATTTCCCTGCAATATATCCTTCAAAAATTGGCATCTGAATTTTAATCGAATCCTTATAAAATTCAAACTCATCTATAAGTACTCTTTCATCGGCATTTCTTACCTCCATAGAAAAGCTACCTGCATTCTCCGTTAAAGTGAAATTAAAAGGCAATTGTTGATCTTCAGCGACCTTCATATTAGCCCACCACTCCCCTTCGCTTAATTTTACCTCTTTCTCTTCTTTACAAGAACTAATTACGCTTAAGAGCACTATCAAAATAGACAATCGTTTCATCAACTCATATTTTTTTCAATTATATCGAAAAAATATGGCTCTACTTACATTTTTACCGAAATCTTTGCATAGAAAGTAGATTGAATGTGAGTTGGCAATGTTTTATATTTGCAAACTTTAAAACTGACCAATGAAGATTTCGTACAACTGGTTGAAGCAATTTTTGCAATTGGACTGGGAGGCAGAAAAAACCGGAGAACTTTTAACCGATTTAGGACTCGAGGTTGAAGGTATTTCCAATTTTGAATCTGTAAAGGGAGGCCTTGATGGAGTTGTAGTGGGCCATGTACTTACCTGCGAAAAACATCCGAATGCCGACCGGCTTAAATTAACAACTGTTGATATCGGCCAGCGAGATCCTGTTCAAATCGTTTGTGGCGCGCCGAATGTAGCTTCAGGTCAAAAAGTGCCAGTTGCTACCATAGGCACTACACTTTATACCAATGAAAATGAAGCGTGGCAGATAAAGAAAGGTAAAATAAGAGGTGAGGAAAGTCACGGGATGATATGTGCGGAAGATGAACTTGGTCTCGGAAAAAGTCATGATGGAATCATGGTTCTCGATGAGAAATTGAAACCCGGAACTCCTTGCAAGGACATTTTTGAGATTGAAAATGACCAGGTGCTCGAAATAGGTCTAACGCCCAACCGCTCTGATGCTATGAGTCATTTTGGTGTAGCAAGAGATTTAAAGGCTGGGCTAGAGCAACAAGAAATAACCAAGGAACTTATAACGCCATCGACCAGTACATTTTCTATTGATAATCGTTCATTGAAGTTTGATGTAGAAGTAGAAAATAATGAGCTCGCTCCGAGGTATTGTGGTGTTACCATCAGCAATCTTCTGGTACAAGAATCACCTACTTGGTTAAAAAACAGATTAAAAGCTATAGGCCTATCGCCCATAAACAATGTAGTGGACATTACCAATTATGTTTTATATGAATTAGGGCAGCCTTTGCACGCCTTTGATGCTGCAAAAGTCAAAGGAAATAAAGTAGTTGTAAAAACACTTCCAAAGGGTACCAAATTTACCACACTTGATGATGTTGAAAGAGAACTACATGAAGATGATTTAATGATTTGCGATAACGAAAAACCGATGTGTATTGCAGGAGTTTTTGGCGGCAAACATTCAGGTGTCACCGCAGATACTACTTCTATTTTTCTTGAAAGTGCTTATTTTGATGCTGTTTCCATAAGAAAAACTGCAAAGCGGCACGGACTAAATACCGACGCTTCCTTCAGGTTTGAACGAGGAATAGATATTAAGACTACTGAATACGCCTTAAAACGCGCAGCACTATTGATTAAAGAGGTCGCCGGAGGAGAAATAACCTCCGATATTGTTGATCTATACCCAAAAAAGAAAGATGATTTCCAAGTTTTTTTATCTTTTGAAAAGATTTATAAATTGATAGGTCAAGAAATACCTAAAGACAAAATTAAATCTATTCTAAGCTCGCTTGAAATTAAGGTAAACAATGTTACAGAATCTGGTTTAGGGCTTACCATTCCTTCTTACCGTACCGACGTTCAAAGAGAAGTCGACGTAATTGAAGAAATTTTAAGGGTTTACGGGTACAATAACATAGATTACAAAGAAAAATTTACAGCCTCTATCGCTCGAACCTCAAAATTCGAAAATCATAAATTACAAGATGTAATCGGTGACCTGTTGGCGTCTAGAGGTTTTTACGAAATCATGACCAACAGTTTGGTGCCTAACGAATCTTATAAAGAAGATTCCAATGTTACCATGCTAAATCCTTTAAGTACAGATTTAGGAGTGCTTCGAGAATCCATGTTATTTTCTGGTTTAACTGCTATTGCGCATAATCAAAATAGGAGAAAGCAGAATTTAAGATTATTTGAATTTGGTAAGACCTATTTGAAACATAACAATAGTTTTCAAGAAGATACCCATCTGTCTTTGTTTGTTACCGGTAATCAGTTCGAAAATAATTGGTCAGTGCCCAACACCCCTTCAGGTTTTTATTATCTGAAGGGTATTTCAGAGGCAATTTTGAGAAGAATTGGAGTTCAAGGGTATCAGCAAGTAGAAACTAAAGAAGCACTATTAACCGAGGGCATAGCTTTCGAAAAAGATGGTAAAACAATCGTATCATTAGGTATTGCTGATAAAAGTTTTGTTAACAAGCTTGGTATTAAGAGCGAGGTACTTTTTGCTGATTTTAATTGGGACTTACTACAATCATTTGCAGGAAGCAATAGTATTTCTTATCAAGAAATTCCGAAATTTCCAGAAGTAAATCGGGACTTTGCATTGTTATTAGACGAAAAAATACCATTTAAAGATTTGCACGACATCGCATTTAAAACGGAACGGAAGTTTTTGAAAAAAGTAAATTTGTTTGATGTTTATACAGGTAAGAACTTACCCGCGGGCAAAAAGTCTTATGCTGTAAGTTTTACACTGCTAGATACCTCTAAGACCTTAACAGATAAGCAAATAGATAAAATTATGTCTAAGCTGCAGAATGCCTACGTTGAGCAGTTGGGAGCAGAGTTAAGATAAATTGCTAAATTCTTGTTGGTGGCAAGATAACACTATCGATTTCGTGCATGACACCGTTACCCCTGGTAGAATCAGCTACAGTTATCATAGCAGAATTACCCATACTATCTGTCAAAATAATGTCAATGCCGCGCATTGTAGCGGTTATCTTATCGCCTTGAATAGTAGTGAAAGTCGTTTTTCCTTTGCCCCTACATAAAGCTTTAAGAATACTAGAGGCTGTAAGTTTTCCCGGAACAATGTAATATTTTAAAACTGATTTCAATTGATTCTTGTTGTTGGCATTCAACATGGCCTCAAGCTTGGTT
>CALBVX010000089.1 GCA_937969515.1 uncultured Croceitalea sp.
GCGGAGTCTCTATCTACATTGAACGTGAACGCAATCTGTTTTACTTTTTTCCAATTTTCATACCCATGGGCATTGGCAACTTTTTCTAAAATCGAAATAGCTTCAGTTTCTTTTCTAGCCTCTTCTTTTTTATCGGTTTTACAGCTAATAGTGAGCAGAAATAAAAAGCAGATTATTGTAGTATTAATGTATTTCATGAGGTAGTTTTATCAAATATAAGCGGTTTTTAACCTATATTGAAAATTAGCAGTAAGCCTTTCGAATTAAAACCCAAGTAAAAGTGACTTTTTTAAAACGTCTGTTTCTAATCTTAATAAACCAAGATAAGAGGTCATTGAAAGCTGACGACGCTTATAGCCAATTCACCGACGAAGAATTAGTACAAAAGATTGTTGCTAATAACAATGCGCTGTTTTTTGGGGTATTGTACGATCGTTATTCGAAAATGGTCTACAATAAGTGTTACGGTTTTGCAAAATCTAAAGATGAGGCTGAAGATCTTACCCAAGATGTTTTTTTGATGTTATTTGTTAAACTGGCTTCTTTTAAGGGCCGTTCAAAATTTTCAACTTGGTTATATTCTTTTACCTATAATTTCTGTGCTAATTACGTGAACAGAAACAAACAGCGTAAAATGAGCGATAACTCGATACCTATGGATGATGCGGAATATAGGTTGACGGAAGAAGTGCCTGATGAGAGTATTTACGAACTAAAGGCCAGTAAGCTTGAGAAAGCCTTAGAACTGGTTTCACCAGAAGATAAATCCATCCTTTTATTAAAATACCAAGATGGGGCTTCTATCAAAGAATTAAGTGAAGTACTCGAGTTGGGCGAGAGTGCTATTAAAATGCGATTGAAACGCGCAAAGAGTAAACTATTGGAAATCTATAATACCTTATCATAGATGGCAAACGAATTTAAAAATCCGTTTAAGGAGCTGGATAGAAAGTTACGGGAAGTACCGCCAGAAATGCGGCAGAAGGTAATGAACGATATTGCCGTTGCTAAGCTTATCATGGATATGGCTATTTTGGTAACCTCAAACTATTCATCACTTATATCAGGAATGTTCAAAACCAATAAAAGAAAATAATCGACCAAAAATATAAAATCAGGAAGCATGGAAAAATATCAAAAAGTATTATCGGATAGTCTAGGTGATATGCTATCCAATGTAGTACAGTTACTACCGCAGTTAATAATTGGTGTTCTAGGTCTTATTGTAGCATGGATACTATTAAAAGTAATTTTATTTGTTGTAAAACGTGTTTTGAAGGCGGCTAAGATAGATGCACTTTCTAAGAAGATTACCGATGCAAAACTCATGGGAGACAAAGAAATCAAAGTTGATTTACTCAAGATAATTCTTGGTGCGGTCAAAATACTTTTGATTTTGGTTTTTACCATCGTCATTGCAGATGTAATTGGCTTAAAAGCCATTTCCGAAGGTATTATTTCAATTTTAGCATATTTGCCAACTTTATTAAGTGCCATTTTTATTTTTGCAGGAGGCCTGTATTTGGCAAATCTGGTAAAGAAAGGTACCCTGGCCTTATTTAACTCTATGGGTATTGGAGGGTCAAAAGCGATAAGTAGCATTTTGTTTTATTTGATTACTTTCTTTATATCTATCACCGCGCTTAACCAAGCAGGTATTGATACAGAGATTATCACCAGCAATTTTACAATGATTCTAGGAGCCTTTTTATTTGCGGCAGCACTTGGTTTTGGTTTAGGTTCTAGAGATGTTTTCTCAGATGTGCTGAAGATGTTTTACACCAGAAAAAATTATGCTGTAGGTGATAAAATTGCTATTGGTGATATAGAAGGTACCATTGATGCTATCGATAATATCACATTGACGCTTAAAACTAAGACTGGTAAAACGGTAATACCTATAAAAGATGTAGTCTCACAGCACGTTGAGATAAAATCTTAAATAAAAAAGCATCCGTTTTGAGCGGATGCTTTAATTACTTTCAACTCTAATGTTACTTGGCGTTCACTGCCTGCCCTTTTATTTGAATTACCGGGAATTCTGTTCTTCTGTTCAGTTCCAATTCTTCTGGCGAGCAGTCTTCCTTACTGGTACACTCATTAATGGGCTTACGTTTTCCGTACCCTTTAAAGGATAGGATATGGTGTTTTGGAACACCATTGGCAATGAGATAGTCATAAGTGGATTTTGCCCTTCTTTGAGATAATCCATCATTATAGGCATGACTACCAACAGGGTCTGTATGCGCTTCTAATTTTATGATCATTTGGGGATATGTTACGGTCATTAATTTTACAACCTTATCCAATTCTTGGGCGGCATCAGGTCTTATGTCACTTTTATTAAAATCAAAGTAAATTTTATTGAGACCTGCCAAAAGTTTTACATCCAAAACAGGTTCCAGCATAATGTCCACTGTTTTTATTTTTGTTGACCGGCTAACATCCTGTGTGTTAAAAAAGACGTTTTTATGGGGGTGAGTCTTTCGTACAGCTTCAATCATATAGTTCCTTTTTCTGCTGATAAACATTCTATATTTTCCATTCTCATCAGTTAAGGTCTCCCCAACCTTTTCTTTGGTCTTTTGATCAAATAAAGAAATTACAACGTTATCTAGCGGTTGATTGTTTACGGCATCTCTTACGATACCTTCTACCGCTAGCGATGGTGTAAACTCAAACCTATAAATATCATCACTTCCTTTACCTCCTTCTCTATTAGAACTTATATAACCATTGATACCGT
>CALBVX010000090.1 GCA_937969515.1 uncultured Croceitalea sp.
TGAGAAATGAAAAATTTAACATTACCCATCCGTTTTGGTATAGTCACCAGTGCCGTTCTAATCGCTTACTTTTTGATACTCTCTTTGTTAGGAAAGCATACTAACGTTTTTTTTAGCCTATTTAATGGGGTAATTACTGGATTTGGTATTTATGAGACCCTTAAGATTGTGAAGCTACGAGAGGGTAATGGTTTTAATTACGGTAGTGGTTTTAAGGCCGGAGTTACTACCGGGGCTGTGGCGACTGCTCTTTTCACTATTTTCTTCGCATTCTATTCAACGGAATTGAATAGTTCTTTTTTAGAGGAATTATCTCAAGTTTGGAACAAGGATTATGGTAATTTTAAGGGAATAGTATTCTTTACCGTTGCAATAATGGGAGTGGCTACTTCTATTGTGCTTACCCTCACTTTTATGCAACTTTTTAAAACATCGAATAATTTAAAAAAATAATTGCCGCAATTGCTTAAAAAAACCTTGTAGATTAATGAATTAGCAGTATATTTGCACCCGCTATTTGTGAAAATAGTGATTAAAATAATTTAATTCAACGCATTATGTACGCAATTGTAGAGATGGCAGGGCAGCAATTTAAGGTTGCAAAAGACCAGAAAGTGTACGTTCACCGCATACAAACAGAAGAAGGTAAGAAAGTTACTTTTGACAAAGTCCTTCTTTTAGAAGATAACGGTAACGTAACTGTTGGCGCCCCAGTCATAGACGGTGCGGCTGTAGAAGCCAAAGTCGTAAAGCACCTTAGAGGTGATAAAGTAATCGTCTTTAAAAAGAAAAGACGTAAAGGTTACAGAGTAAAGAATGGTCACAGACAGTCTTTAACAGAAATTATTGTTGAGAGTATTGTCGCTAAAGGAGCTAAAAAAGCAGCTCCGGCAAAAGCTAAGGCTGAGGCGCCAAAGAAAGCAGCGGCCCCTAAAAAGGAAGCAGCACCAAAAGCAGCTCCTGCTAAAAAGGCACCTTCAAAAGCTAAAGCTGATGATTTAAAGAAAATTGAAGGTATAGGCCCTAAGATTGCTTCAACTTTAATTGAAGCGGGTATCGCCACTTTCGCTGACTTGGCAAAAGCTAAACCAGCAAAAATTTCTGAAATCATCGCCGAAGTTCGTGGAAATCACGTAACCGATACTTGGCCAGCACAAGCAAAATTAGCTGCTGATGGTAAGTGGGATGAGTTGAAAAAATGGCAAGACGAATTAGACGGTGGTAAGGCATAATTGCATTATCATTAATTATATAAAAAAATTAAAACCTTATAATTATGGCACATAAAAAAGGTGTAGGTAGTTCTAAAAACGGTAGAGAATCAGAATCGAAACGATTAGGCGTTAAGATTTTTGGTGGTCAAGCTGCCATCGCTGGTAACATTATTGTTAGACAACGCGGAACAAAACATAACCCAGGGGAGAACGTTTACGCTGGGAAAGACCACACATTACATGCCAGAGTTGATGGCTTGGTAAAGTTTGAGAAAAAAGCTGGCGGAAAGTCTTTCGTCTCCATAGAGCCTTTTGAGGCTTAGATTTTACGGTCTATAAAATTATTAAACCCTCACTTTTTAGTGGGGGTTTTATTTTTCCAAAATATCTCGTATTATTTTTAAATGATGGTTCGTATGAACATCAAGAAATCGTCTTGTTTGGTCACGATCTAGTTGCTTAAATACTGGGTGTTTAAAATTTGCTTTTTCATTTAAATTGGCAATCTCTTTTAAATTAATCTTAGCCAGTTTTAGTTGGCTTTCAAGACTATCCAACAAAATAACCTCTGGAGGTCTAACATTTTGTGGTGACTCAGCGGTTCCTCTCGGAATTATACCAGAAGTATGTACAAATGTTCTTTGCGGACTAAAACTCGTACGAAAGGCACGTGGATCAGAACTAATTAATTTTTTCGAAACTTGATTGATGGTCTTTAACATATGATCAAGGTGCCATGCAACATTGGCTTGGGAAACTTCATAATTTGAAAAATCTTTTTTTTCGAAGAGCTTTTCTATTTCAATGAATTCTTTATCTAAAAAGTCTGCTGAAGTTTCACGTTTATTTAATTGAACAAAGGCGCTGAGGCCAATGATAATTATTCCGAAAATGAGTACTAGTTTTTTCATCTTATCACACTGTTTTCCAACCCCACCAAAAAAAACGAGGCTTTAATAGTTTTTGTCTATTTAGACTAAAAGTAGTGGTCTTTACTTCTTTTGCTTTCTTCTGCATCTTTTCTTCTTCTTTTTTCATGATTGTTGTTTTTGATTGTTGCCTATAAGACGTTTAAAATTGAAATTTGTAACCAAAATCAGGAAAGAATCCTATTTGATCTACTTGATCCACTTGATTCGTTAATCGGTTATACCTTCTTGTGAAGATGTTTTCGTTAGCAGTTATATTTTGTAAATCAAAATAAATTTGGTGCGATTGTTTTTTGCTTTTGCTATTGATTTTGATTCCAAACTTAACATCCCACCTAAAATAGTCGTCTAGCTGTTGGCTAAAGGCTTCATCTTCTTGCAAAACTTCAAAGCCAGATTGTTGAGATGCTTCTAAATCTACCGGAGTAAAATAACGTCCACCGGAATTGGTGACACGAGTATCGAAAAAAAGTGTTTTATTTCCTGATTTACCAATTGTAAATTCTTTACCTGCTAAAATGTTAATGACATAACCATTATTAAACGGGCTATTTCTTTCAATACCATCACTACCTTCATATTTACTTTCAAAGAATGAACCAGTGAACAATCCATAATACCCTTTACTAAAAAATTTCTCTAACGTAAATTCGATACCTTGATTGAAACCAGTTCCATCATTAACTAGGGATACTCGGTCGTTTTGAAAAATAAAATCTGCACCTTCCGTTAAACTTGAATAACTAGAGGGAGTAGATTCAACGCCAGCTCCATTAATATCTTGACGATATAACTCTAATTTACCTCTCCACGAATTCCCTAGTTTAGCATCATAACCTAATACAAAATGACTGCTTTGAACAAAGTCTAAGTTCTTATTAGTTTGTGAAATATTTCCGCTAACATTTTCGTTTAAAAAGAGTAAAGGATAAGGGATATTTTGGTAATGCATTCCGTAACCAAAATTCAGGGCGTGATTAGGCGAAAATAGATAATTTAAGGCAGCTCTAGGCCCTACAGCAAATTGTTTATTCAGCGTACTGTATTGTGAGTGTAACCCGGCAATTAAGATTAAAGTTTCGCTTAATCTTAATTGACCTTGAATGTAAGGTTGAATTACACTGATGTTCTCATCAATGTCTGTAAAAGTGATTAAATCGGGATCCCCGTCTCCATTAGTATCTGCTTGTTCGTTTCTATCTCTCAGTAGGTTTTGAATATTAAAATTTTCAAAGAGTAATCCTGTTCGATAACTGAATTTATTATTGACTTTATTATTAAAAAGTGTAGAAAGAGTAAACCGAACTTCTGTATTATCAGCGTCTGTAAATCGTATCAAACGCTCTTCGGAAGTATTTTTGTCAATAAATCTATCAGCAAAAAACGAATTCCCAGAATAAGACCCGGAAAGTATGGTTCTTAAATATGCATTGTTTCCAATACTCAAATTGTATTTAAGTCCAAGAACACCAAACTTAGAGTCGGCAAAACTATTTTCATCTTCAGCAGCAAAAAGGTCGTTTTCATCAATATCATCTCCCAAAAAGTCAATATCTGAGCTTCCTAAGATTCCAAAGAAAGAAAGATTGCCGTTATTGACTTTACCAAAATCAAGATTAAAGGAAAGGTCATTATAGTTAGGAACGGCTGAGGTTCCACCAGCACCGACTCCTAACAATCCTACTAAAGAATATCTAGCTGCTACTACAAATGAACCTTTGTTAGTGCCCAAAGGACCTTCGGCCATAGCTTCAACTCCTGTAAATATTCCTGTTTGCAATGTGTATTCATAAGAATCTGGATTTCCTTTTCTAAATCCCAAATCAAAAACACCTCCAATAGCATTGCCGTATTCCGCAGGAAATGCCGAGGTAATAAAATCTGAATTCTTTAAAAGATTTGGGTTAAGTGCTGAAACAGGTCCGCCAGTAGTTCCAGCAGTAGAAAAATGATTCGGACTAGGAATAGGAACTCCTTCTAGTCGCCATAAAAGGCCAGTTGGGCTATTACCACGTACCACAATGTCATTTCTACTATCATTAGGTGCAGAAACTCCTGCGAAATTGGCTGCTAAACGACCCACATCACTTCTCCCTCCAGAAAATCGAGTAACTTCTTCTACTCCAAACTGTCTTGCGGAAACGGTTGCTAATTTGTTTAGTGCTTTATCTTGATTGGCATTATTCGTTAGAATAACTTCATCAAGTTGATTAAATGATTCTAAAAGGCTTACGTTCACCAGAACTTCTTTTCCAGATGTTACCTCAATATTTGGTAGCGTTAAGCTTTCATAACCTAAATAACTAATTTGTATGGCATGTCGACCTAACGGAATATTTTCTAATGTAAATCGGCCATCAAAATCTGTAATTACTCCCGTTGCGTTGGGTACATTTAACAATTGAATAGTTGCTCCTTCCAAAGGCTGTTCGGATTGTTTGTCAACTACTACTCCTTTGATAACTCCTGTTTGGGCAAAACCTAATTGAAACGTTGCAATAAGTAATAACAATACTAAATTCTTCATGACTTTTTTGTTTGATTTACTCAAAGATGAAAAGTTCATTTGCTGGCGATATGTGCTAAATTCTTGTACTGTTAATTATTTAAATAGGCTGTTGATTTAGCATTTAAAACAATAAATCTTGATAAAATCTTTAGATTACGGTTCAGCTGAGATAGCTACAATTCAAGTCAAATATCAACAGTAGAAAAAAGGCTTTATAGCAACAACTTAATACTTATGTATCTTTAAAGTTGTAATGAAAAGTTTCTTTAGTAAAAAAGGAGTTCATAAGTTTTTGTTCCGCTGGATGGTGGTCAATGTGGTGTATTTTGCTGTCAAAATGACCATGGAGCATGATGGGAAAGAATATGAAGGATTATTTACTTCAACAAGTTTGTTTTATTATGTCAGCGCTTTTTTTCTTCTAATGTTAACTTGGGAGGTAAACGACTACTTATTAAAACGCCATAAAAAGTACTGCCGACTCAATCTTAAAAGAAGCTTAAAGATAATATGCATAAACATGTCAATCATGTTACCTATGTGCGCCTTAGTATATTATCTGGCACAGTTTCCGTTAAAGGAAGCTTGGGGAATAGTTTGTCCTAATGAACCTGAGCAACAATTTATTATTGATTTTTCAAGAGGGGTTTTAATTGGAATGGCAGTTATTTTTGCGAACATGTTCCATTATGCAATGAATCATCATGATGAATTAGAGAAACAACTAGAAAATTTGCAGAAAGATATGTTGGCTTCACAATACGCTTCTCTAAAAAATCAAATAAGCCCTCATTTTTTATTCAATAGCTTAAATACTCTTACTTCTTTAATGTACGAGGATAGGGATTTGGCTTCCGATTTTGTAGCGCGTTTAGCAAGGAGTTATCGATACATTTTGGATAATAGAGAACATGATTTAGTTACACTTAGTAAGGAACTGGGATTTTTGGACGCTTTTATTTTTATGATGGACGTACGACATAAAGAAGCTGTTACCATTGATCTTAATATTAATGTAGATGCGGAGCGTTATTTAATACCTACACTCTCATTGCAAATGTTAGTTGAAAATGCCCTCAAACATAATTTATATAGTAAAGAGAAACCTTTAAAAATTTTAATTTCCACAATAGGAAAAGACGCTTTGGTAATTAAGAACAATTTTCAGAAAAGAGAATTAAAAGAAAAGACAACTGAACTTGGTATTAAGAACATTAAAAAACGATATGCCTTTTACACTAACAAACAAGTTCTTGTTCGCGAGGAATGCGATTTTTTTGAAGTCATCATTCCTCTTTTAAGTGAAGATATTACTAAAATGAATCTAAAAACCATTTCGTAATGAAAGCTATCATTGTTGAAGATGAGGAGTTTGCAGCTAAACGTTTAGGGCAATTAGTTAATGAGCTTGCACCTGATATTGAGCTTGAAGCTACTTTGAATTCTGTTGAAAGTGGCTCAAAATGGTTTAATAAAAACGAACAGCCCGACCTTGTTTTTTTAGATATTCAACTAAATGACGGGTATGGCTTTGATATATTAGATGGTCTTGAAGAACACCCTCCAGTTATTTTTACAACAGCTTATAATGAATTTGCCATCCGTGGTTTTAAGTATAACGGTTTAGATTATTTATTAAAACCAATTGTAAAAGAAGATTTGAAAAAGGCTTTAGAAAAATTTAAAAAAAATATTACTAGAAATGGCAGTGGTGCCACTGAGAATCTTGAACACTTAAAACAGCTTTTTCATAAAGAGTATAAGCATCGTTTTATGGTTAAAGTAGGTAATATGTTTAAGTCTTTTAATGTAGAAGATATTGCATACTTTAAGTCACATGAAGGTATGATTTGTCTGCAAACCCATTCTGGTCAATCATACCCAATTGAGTATACAATTGACCAATTGGAGAATATCTTGAATCCCGTGCACTTTTTTAGAATCAACCGAAAATTTATGGTTTCGGTAAGGTCAGTAACTGAGATACACAGTTATTTTAATAGCCGTTTACTGCTAAAGATTCTTCCTAAAGAAGAAGAACAAGTAATTGTTTCGCGCGAACGAACCACTAACTTCAAACGTTGGTTAGATATGTAGTTCTACCACCGTTGGTTACGAAATCCATTAGTTTTTGCAAACTCAACGGTAGCCACTAAATAATCTTCTAAGTTATATTTTGGAATTGGTAAAATACTTTCTAATAAAGTTGTGTCCCATTGTTGAGGCAGTGAAGTTAAATATGGGGTTAGATGCACTCCAATGGTTTCATAATAGAACTTTTCTAAAGTGTTTTCA
Source organism: uncultured Croceitalea sp. (assembly GCA_937969515.1). Lineage (GTDB taxonomy): Bacteria > Bacteroidota > Bacteroidia > Flavobacteriales > Flavobacteriaceae > Croceitalea > Croceitalea marina. The sequence goes on from CALBVX010000090.1 coordinate 6,948, forward strand.
AATTCAGAAGCCGTAGTTACAAGCTCTTGTGTTAATTTGAAATTTCTAAAGTCGACCGTTTCTAAAATCTTGGTAATACCATTAAAAATGTTTGTGCCAGCTGAGTTTACAATATTTAATTGTTGTACTGTAGTATCAAAAACCTTGGCAATTACCTTGGCGGCGTAATCAGTTGGAATAATGTTCAACAGACTATCCTTATTGGCTTGAATCCGAATAGAATCTGATGAGGTATTTCTATGAAAAAACTTTGCGAACAGATAGAAAACCATATACTTCGAGATAAAGAAATTCGGATTGCCCATAATATTGCCACCAAGAACACTTGGTCTTAATATTTGAATTGGTATTTCTGCTTCTTCACCGGCTTTTACCAAATACTTTTCTGCTGCGTGTTTTGAAGCTTCGTAAAAATTGCGATACTCGTTGTGTTCGGTTTCAACGTAATTGTTGCTTAAAAAGCCCTCTAATTTACCTATAGAAAACGCGGTACTTATGTAAATAAATTTAGAAAGGTAGCTCTTGTAGGCCGAGAAAATGCGTTTGGTGAGCGTAAGATTTTCCTTAAAAATTTCTTCTTTGCTATTTGGGTCCACAGAAAGGTTTACGAAACCTGCAGAATGAATAAAATGATACTTCTTAGTTTCATCAATAAAAGTCTGCGGTTCTAAAAACTTCTCCGCATCAACAACTTCAACCTTTTTAGATATTGCTATTCTATGTTCTCGGATAAAATCTGAAACAACAGGACTCTCCAATATATTATTAATACGAGTTTGAGGTGAGCTTGAATTTTTCTTTCTGACAATCAGGTAAATTTTTTCCAGAGCATCAAATCTACTTTCAAGTATTGAAAAGAGTATTTGCGACCCTAAGGTTCCTGTAGCTCCGGTTAAAATAATGTGCATTCTTATGATTGGTTTGTAAAGTGTTTTCAAAAAATAAACCCTTACACTAAGTAAGGGCTTATCTTAAAATTTATGCTGATTTAGTATCTGTAATATTCTGGTTTGTAAGGCCCCTCGACGGTTACCCCAATATATTCGGCCTGTTCTTGTTTTAACTCGGTCAATTCTGCCCCTAAACGGTCTAAGTGCAATTTTGCAACTTTTTCATCTAAATGCTTAGGTAGCATATAAACATCGTTCTCGTAATTTGCACTGTTTTTCCAAAGTTCTATTTGTGCCAGAGTTTGGTTCGTAAAAGAATTGCTCATTACAAAACTTGGGTGCCCCGTAGCGCAACCTAAGTTTACCAAACGCCCTTCTGCTAAAACAATAAGATCTTTACCATCAATGGTGTATTTGTCTACTTGAGGCTTAATTTCATCCTTTGTATTTCCATACGCCCCGTTAAGCCAAGCCATATCGATTTCGTTATCAAAATGACCGATATTACAAACAATGGCTTTGTCTTTAAGAGCTCTAAAATGTTCCTCACGTATGATGTCTTTATTGCCGGTGGTCGTAATTACGATATCAGCTTTGCTGATAACGGTCTCCAATTTCTTAACCTCAAAACCGTCCATACACGCTTGTAAAGCACAAATTGGGTCAATTTCTGTAACGGTAACAATTGCCCCAGCTCCTTTGAAAGAAGCAGCGGTTCCTTTACCAACATCGCCATAACCGGCTACGACAACTTTTTTGCCAGCAAGCATGGTATCGGTCGCACGGCGTATAGCATCCACCGCACTTTCTTTACAACCATATTTATTGTCAAATTTTGATTTGGTAACCGAGTCGTTTACGTTAATCGCGGGCATAGGCAATGTCCCTTTTTTCACTCTTTCATAAAGCCTATGAACACCAGTTGTGGTCTCTTCAGAAAGGCCTTTGATACCTGCCGCAAGCTCAGGATACTTGTCTAGAACCATATTGGTCAAATCGCCACCATCATCTAAAATCATGTTCAATGGCTGTCTGTCTTCTCCAAAAAACAGAGTTTGTTCAATACACCAATCAAACTCTTCTTCATTCATACCTTTCCAAGCATACACCGGTATGCCAGCAGCAGCTATCGCTGCGGCAGCTTGATCTTGGGTAGAGAATATATTACAAGAACTCCAAGTTACATCCGCTCCTAAAGCAACCAAGGTCTCTATAAGTACTGCGGTCTGTATGGTCATATGTAAACATCCGGCAATTCTGGCACCTTTTAGGGGTTGCTCATTTTTATATTCTTCACGTAAGGCCATTAAGCCTGGCATTTCTGCTTCGGCAAGTTCAATTTCTTTTCTTCCCCAGTCGGCAAGAGAAACATCCTTTACTTTGAATGGTACAAACGGAATTGTTTTTGTGCTCATAATTATTTTCTATTTACTTTCGTAGCTTATTATTCAGTGTGCAAAGATACAAAATCACTTAACTTTAGTTGTGCCCATTTACAAAACCATAACAGTTTCACAAGCTACTCAAGTTTATATTTGGAAGGTCATTGAATCGGAGGCCGAACTTTCTAAAGACGTAGTGCTTACGAAGCACTGTCAAGAAAGAATGCTGGGCATGAAATCTGAAATGCACCGAAGGGCATTCTTAAGTATTAGGCACTTGCTCAAACTGGCAAATTATGAGGATAAAGACGTATTTTACAATGAGTTTGGAAAGCCTCATCTAGTTGATGGAAAGCATATTTCTATTACGCATTCACATAATTTTACCGCAATAATAGTTAGTTCAGATAAAGAGGTAGGTATCGATATTGAAAAACAACGGGATAAAATACTTCGGATAGCCCACAAATTCACCCCTATTCAAGAATATAGTACACTGGCCAATTCGGAAGCAATTGTTAGAAAACTTACAACTGTGTGGGGAGCGAAAGAATCACTATACAAGATTTACGCTCAACCTGGGCTTAGTTTTTTAAATCACATTGATGTAAAAGATTTTTCACTTGATGATGAAAGAACTACAGCAGAAATTTTATACGATGGTAAAAAATCGGATTTTGAGGTGTTCTTTTTTGAATTGGAAAGTTTTACTTGTGTTTACGCTTTAAAAAAATAAAACATGAATATATCAGTCGAATTAACATTTTCACCGTTACAGGATGATTTTGAAAGTCATATCATTGATTTTATCAAGAGTCTTAGAGCTTCTGGGCTTACCATTCTTGAGAACCCTTTAAGCACCCAGGTATTTGGTGAATTTTCGCAGGTCATGAAAGTGCTCAATAAAGAAATAGAGAAGGCCTTTGAATTAATGGAGAAAGGGCTCTTGTACATGAAAATCGTCAAATCTGATCGTAGCGGATATGAACCACATTTTTGATTGGTTATTTGCGCAATACCAAAGCACGCCTACACATTTAATTGTCTTGGAAATGATAGGGGTTGTCTTTACAATTCTAAGTGTATACTATTCCAAACGAGAAAACATATTGGTATATCCCACAGGCTTAATAGCTACAGGGTTGTACGTTTATATTCTTATTTACTATGGCCTGCTGGGGGATATGCTTATTAATGCCTACTATTTTATCATGAGTATTCTAGGGTGGTATTTTTGGACGCGAAAGGTTGACGATACACACTTTATACCAATAACAAAAACTACGGTTAAAGAAAAGAAATGGTCGGTTCTTCTATTTCTGGGAGCATTGCTCTTTGTCTTTTTGATTTACTACCTCACTGATAGATATAACACGTGGACGGCTTATGTAGATACTTTTACCACAGCAATTTTCTTTGTGGGTATGTGGCTAATGGCAAAAAAGAAAATAGAAAATTGGTTGTATTGGATTATTGGCGATATTATAACAGTGCCCTTATATTGGTATAAGGGTCTTATTTTTAGTTCAATCCTTTTTGCAGTTTTAACGGTTATTGCCATTTATGGCTATAAAGCATGGAAGAAAAACTTAAACAAGAGCCCTCAGATATTATTAAAGTAGTTCTTTTTGGTCCGGAATCTACTGGAAAGACTACATTGGCAAAACAATTGGCCGCTCATTACAAAACCGCTTGGGTGCCAGAATATGCCAGGGAATATCTGCAAGATAAATGGAACAAAGAGCAAAAAACTTGTGAACCAAAAGATTTGTTGCCCATAGCAATAGGCCAGATTGAATTAGAGAATCAGTTGACCAAAGAGGTCGATACGGTCCTTTTTTGTGATACAGATTTATTGGAAACCAAAGTATATTCTGAAGCTTATTATATTGGGGAGTGTGACCCGCTTTTGGAAAAATATGCTCTTAAAAATTCTTATAATTTATATCTACTGACCAATATTGATATACCTTGGGAAGCAGATGACCTAAGAGACAAGCCAGACGAGCGCGAGCAAATGTTTCGATATTTTCATGACACCTTAAAGAATTACCATCGAAATTTTATTATTTTAAGCGGAGGGAAGGAAGAGCGATTAAAAATAGCAATCGAACATATAGATAAATTAATAAAGTCAATGATTGAGTTTAGTAAAAAGGATCTAGAACAGTTGAAGGATAAAGGCATTTCAAAAGAAAAAGTATTAGCTCAAATAGAGACTTTTAAGGAAGGGATACCTTTTGTAAATCTCGAGAAAGCCGCAATCGTTGATGACGGTATTTCTAAATTTTCTGAAAGCGAGCAAAAGGACCTGATTGCTAATTTCGAAGACTCAAGAAAAAGATTGTCGCTTTTAAAATTTGTTCCTGCTTCAGGTGCAGCCTCAAGAATGTTCAAAGCAATGTTCAATTTTATAGACTCTTATAATCCTTCAAAAGAAAGTCTGGGTGCATACCTTGAACGAACTGGTGATAAAGATGTAAAACAGTTCACAGATGGCATGAAAAATCTGCCCTTTTACGACTTAATATTTGATAAAATAGTAGAAAAAGCCGATTCAGAAGGCGAAATAGCGTACCACTTCGTAAAGGAAATGTTAGAAGAAGATGGTCTTAACTATGGTTTTTATCCAAAGGGCTTGCTTCCTTTTCATAAGTACCATTCAGATTCGGCTACTCCTTTTGAGGAGCATTTAAAGGAAGCAGCTTTATATGCGAAAACGGAAGGTAAGTCCAATTTGCACTTTACCATTTCTGAGCAGCACGAAACCATGTTCAAAGCTGAAGAGAAAAATAGTGGCCCAAAGGTTTCAAAAAGTAACAATACTACTTTTGATATTACCTACTCTAATCAAAAACCATCGACCGATACCTTGGCGGTAACCTTGGATAATGGGCCTTTTCGGAATCCTGAGGGGTCTATTTTATTCAGACCAGGAGGGCATGGGGCATTGATTGAAAATCTCAATGACCAAGATGCCGACATTATCTTTATCAAAAATATTGACAATGTTGTTATTGAAGAAAATCTAAGTGCCGTGTCCGATAGCAAGAAGGTTTTGGCTGGGTTATTAATCAAACAACAAGCAAAGGCTTTCGAGTATGCCAGACTTTTAGATACAGAAAAGATTACTTTAGGACAAGTTGCCAAGATTTCCAGTTTTTTAGAGAGAGAATTGAACGTAAAGATTGCAGAAGACATTAATGGCAAGAGCAATGCAGAAATAATCAAAATATTAAAGGATAAGATAGACAGGCCAATACGAATCTGTGGAATGGTCAAAAATGAGGGTGAACCGGGTGGTGGTCCTTTTTGGGTGAAAGGCGCAGATGGTACGATTTCTCTTCAAATTATTGAATCTGCTCAAATTGATATGAACGATACGACCCAAGTTTCTATTTTGAAAAATGCTACCCATTTTAATCCCGTAGACTTGGTATGCGGTATTCGCAATTATAAGGGAGAGAAATATAATTTATTGGATTTTATAGATACTAAACAAGGTTTTATTACCGGAAAAACCAAAGAAGGAAAAGAATTAAAGGCTTTAGAGCTTCCAGGGCTATGGAACGGCGCAATGGCCTACTGGAATACTATTTTTGTTGAGGTACCTTTGGTGACGTTTAATCCCGTAAAAACGGTAAACGATTTATTGAAACCGACACATCAGGTATAATTTTTGATTTTGCGCTTGGTAATAGTGTGTAAAAAGTATACGTTTTTTTAAACTAGTATACATGTTTACACAGTTTCTACTTTCTCAAGTAAATTGCAATACACTAAAAATCAATAACTTAAATAATTATTTGCAAAATAACTTAGATGGCATTGTTTTTCCTTTAGACTAAGCAATTAAAGTTTAATCTAAATATAAAGAGAATGAAAAAGTTATTTTTTGCTACGGCATTAGTTTTAGGAAGTTTAACGGCAATCAGCGCCTCAACAACAGTTATCGAAGATGATAAGGGTATCGAGGTAAAAGTTAGTGAGTTTAAAGAGATTTCAGCTTCTGACTTGCCTGCTGCTGTTGTTAAAGCTTTAGAAACTGATTTTGCTGGTGCAACTATCAATAAGGCATATGTAAACGAAGAAAATCAGTACAAGCTAGAGGTGACCGCTCAAGACGGAACTGATGGAACTTTGTATGCAGATGCAGAAGGTAATTGGTTAGAAATGTAGTCGATTTTGGTTTGAGTTTTTCGTAACTAGATTTAAGGGGTGCATTTGCACCCCTTTTTTTATGATAATTTTACAATAAACACATACATAGGGCATTGTATCTTTACAATAAGAAGATTGCCCCATGCCCCAAAAAATCTTGATTATTGAAGACGACATTGCGTTTGGCCAAATGTTGAAGAATTTCTTTTTAAAGAATGCCTGGCAAAGCGAGGTTTGTTCAACGGCAAAAGATGCTCGAGCAAACATTGACTCTAGTACTTATGATGTTATTCTTTCTGACCTTAGACTTCCGGACAGTAATGGTATTGATTTGTTGTGCGAAATTAAAGAGATACATCCTAATACACCAGTTGTTTTGATGACGGGTTATGCCGAAGTCGGTACCGCGGTTGCCGCTATGAAAAAAGGCGCAGATGATTATATATCCAAACCGTTTACACCTGATGAGATTTTGATGGTTATCAATCAAGCCATGCAATTATCAAGAGCTACAACGATTCAGAAATCAGCTGATAGTTTAGTTTCTAAAGTGAAAAGTGATACTCAAGAGAATATTCTGGAGGGGGTTGATGAAAAATCTAAAAAGCTCCAAGAGCACATTCAATTGGTCGCTCCAACCGATATGTCCGTACTCATTACTGGTGAAAGCGGCACGGGAAAAGAAGTAGCTGCCAAGGCCATACATGAAAATAGCAACCGAAAACATAATAATTTTATAGCTGTCGATTGTGGGGCTATACCGAAAGAATTGGCTACAAGTGAATTTTTTGGTCATTTAAAAGGAAGTTTTACGGGAGCAGTAAATGATAAAATAGGTCATTTTGAAGCAGCCAATGGGGGCACCTTGTTTTTAGATGAAATTGGTAATCTGAGCTACGAAAACCAAGTTCAGTTACTCAGGGCAATTCAAGAACGAAAAATTAAGCGAGTAGGCAGCACAGATGAGATTTTAATAGATGTCAGAATTATAAGTGCTACTAATGAGAACCTTCAAAATGCAGTTAAAAAGAATTCGTTTAGAGAAGATTTATACCATCGGTTGAATGAATTTTCTGTTGAGGTTCCGGCTTTAAGGGAACGCCTTGAAGACTTGTTAGTATTTGCCGAACATTTTTTAAAGAAGGCCAATGATGAATTGAATAAGGATATTAAAGGTTTTTCTGAAGAAGCGATTACGCTTTTTCAAAAATACAGTTGGCCCGGAAATTTAAGAGAACTTAAAAACGTAATTAAAAGGGCCGTTCTACTATCCACAGAGACATACATTGATATTGATGCTTTACCAAAAGAGGTAATAAATGTCGGTGATTACAATGATGGGTCTGCAGCTTCCTTTTCTAAATCAAATTATGAAAAAGAACAAATAGTTAGGGCCTTAAAAAAAACTAATTTTAACAAATCAAAAGCTGCGGAACTACTTCAAATTACAAGAAAAACACTTTACAATAAAATCAGTCATTACAATCTTGATGTATAATGAAATCGTTTTGTATTGTTCTCACGAGGTTATTTACGTGTTTATTTAAAACATTCAATACAGCTGTCATTTTCTGAGAATCGGTTTGTTGTGCGATTACTTCAAGTTGTTCTAAGTAGGGAACGATTTTATATGCTTTGAGCTGCCGAAACATCGGTAACATTTGATGGGCCAGTTCATTTACCTTTTTAACTTCTCTACCTGCAATAAATTCCTTAAGTCTTCTAATGTTTTCCTGGCTTGTTTGTAAGAAGGTCGTTAGCACATCTTTTACAATAAGGGTGTCATCCCCTAAAAAAGCTTTAATATCGGTTAGGTCGTATAAACCGGTCTCTTTATTTAAAGTAGTTTTTGCTGTTTTTTTATCACGCGTGTAGTTGTTTTTTACTTTTGGTAAGCTCTTAACTAGCTTCTCTAGAAAAACTTCTTTTGTAAATGGCTTTTGTACAACTTTAGTGAACCCCTTAGAAATATAGAATTGTTCATCAATATGTGTTTGCCCCGTCATGGCCAAAATGGGTTGTTGGCTGTAGTGCTGATAATCGCCTGACCGTAATTTTTTAGCCACCTTAAAACCATCTACGGTAGGCATTTGAATATCGGTAAGAACTGCATCGTAATGGATAGCATCATTTTTTTGAACACTATTGAAATTCGAAAAGGTATGGGCGCCAATTCCTACGGTATTGCACATTTCTTTCAGCAAATCTAACAGGGCCAAATCGTCATCAATAATAAGTAAGGTGATGTTATTCAATTTAGCACTTTCAATTTTGGTAGGGCTTTTTTGAGCAAAAACAAAGGGAATGGTAAAAGTGAAGGTACTGCCTTTACCTTCTTTACTTTTCAATTGTATGGTACCGCCAAGTAGCTCAATGAGTTTTTTTGAAATGGTTAGCCCTAATCCGTAACCCCCATACTTTTTTCCAATAGTATCTTCTCCCTGTGAAAATTCTTGAAAAATGGCTTTCTGTAGTTCCTTTTTAATACCGATTCCGGTATCCGCTACGTCTATACGAAGTGTATTTTCTTTTTCAATAGTTGCTTTAATAGTAACTGAGCCTTTGTGGGTAAACTTTATTGCATTGCCTATTAGATTGGCCAGAATCTGCTTTACGCGAAGGGCATCACCAATAATTTCATTTTTAAGTTTGTGAGAAATATCTAAGATTAATACTACCCTTTTTTTATCATGAAATTCCTTAAGGTCTTCGGTGAGTTGAGTTATTAATTGATCAATTCGAAAAGGAATATCTTCTAACTTTATTTTTCCCGCCTCAATTTTCGAAAAATCCAAGAGGTCGTTTACCAAACCATCAACATATTTAGATGCTGATACTACGCTTTCTACATAATTTAGCTGAGTATCATTTAAAGGAGTCGTTTGCAGTAAATCTGAATAACCCAGTATAGTATTTAAAGGGGTTTTAAGATCATGGCCAACAGTGGCGATTAATTGTTCTCTACTCTTTAAAACCGATTCAGAAAAAACTTTTTCAGATTCAAGTTTGCGTCGATATGTCTGAATTCTCCAAAAATCTTTATTGATTAAAAATGTGAACAGGGCAACCACTAAAAGTCCAATTATTGCAGTTATTCCAGCTAGGCGAATACTTTTTGCCAAGGCATTGTTCTTGATTTTTTCGTTCTTAACAGTATTTGATGTAATCTCTTCACTAATTACTGAAATTATACGCTGCAGTTTAAGTGATAGGGTAAGGTTTGCATTTGAAAGCTCTCTTTCTTTTTTACTCAGCTCATAGTTTGTTTTCTCACTTTGAAGTTTGGCTTCGGAT
>CALBVX010000091.1 GCA_937969515.1 uncultured Croceitalea sp.
GGGGAATTATTACTTCGGGTCATATGCCCTTTACGGTTGAATTAAATGATGCCATTGATGCTGGCATCGATGGTATCGAGCACCTTTATTATATCATGAAAGGTTGCTCTGGTGAGGAATCGCTTATTACCGAAAAACTACGTAAAAAGGAAATAGGTTTTTGGGAGGCCATGCCAGCTTTGCAAGCTTCCTATTCCGAGGCAGTAGCTGCAAATACTTTTGCTAAAATGAAAGAGAAGCAGGTGTACTCCATCCCTACCCTACATATTGGCAAAATATTGAGTTATTTAGATGAAGTTGACCACTCACAAGATGATTATATTAAGTATATGGGCGGTGGTATCATTAAAACCTATGAAGGTAGAATAAACCGTGTTAAAAATTCGAGTCCAGAAACCATTCAAAACCGAAAAGAATTGGGTGCTTTTTTTGGAAAACTAGCAAAAACCATGTCCGATGCTGGTGTATCACTTTTAGCAGGTTCAGATAGTGGCGCTTTTAACTCCTACACCTACCCTGGTATTTCTTTACATCAAGAATTGGAAGCGATGGTCGCTGTGGGCATTTCTCCGTTGCAGGCCATACAGAATTCGGCCTACAAAGGATCTCTATTTTTAAAAAAAGATAATGACTATGGTAGATTAATAGAAAATAATATTGCAGATATTGTATTGCTTAATGGAAACCCTTTAGAAGACATAACACAAACCCGCAACCTTGCCTTTGTTATAAAAGGCAATCAGGTTTTGGACAAAAAATATTTAGCCGCACTTTTAGCTTCTGCGATACATAACAACTAATATTGCTCCAATGAAAAAAACAACACTCTTACTCATAACAATTATCTTAAGTTCTTGTGGACAGTCGCAACAAAAAGTAAGTCCTACGGCAACCCTACTTTCCAATGTTCATATTGTGGATGTTGTTGACGGAGAAGTGATTCGAAACCAACACATAATCATCGATTCCGCAAAGATTCAAGCTATTCTAGCCGAAGTCCCAAATGCAGGCCAATATCAAACCGTGGTCGATGGTAAGAATGGATATTTAATACCCGGGCTTGCGGAAATGCATGCGCATATTCCACCACCTACCACATCAAAAGAAAGGTTGGAAGAGGTACTTTTTCTATACCTGTCCAATGGTATTACCACTATAAGGGGAATGCTCGGCCATGAGACCCATTTAAAGCTCCGTGAAGATATTGCTGATGATAAAGTTCTGGGGCCTAGGATTTTTACCTCTAGCCCATCCATAAATGGAAACTCTGTAAAAACCAAGGAAGAGGCCATCGCTAAAGTAAGGGCCTATAAAGAAGCTGGTTTCGATTTTTTAAAGATTCATCCTGGTATACAACGTGAGGTTTTTGACCAAGTGGTCGCCACTGCTAATGAAGTAGGTATTCCCTTTGCGGGCCATGTTCCCGTAGATGTGGGTATTCGGCATGCTTTGGAAAGTAACTATGCTTCCATTGATCATATCGATGGTTTTTTAGAAGGTCTGGTCCCTGAATCTGAAAATGTGGACCCCACCGCCAATGGCTTTTTTGGGTATAATTTTACACCACTGGCAGATACGGACAAGATAGATGAGCTGGTTGCACTCTCAAAAGAACATAAGGTTTGGATTGTGCCAACCCAAAGCCTTTTTGAACGTTGGTTTGCTCCCATAAGCGCGGAAGAGCTATTACAGCAACCTGAAATGAAATATATGCCAAAAGCAACTTTAGAAAACTGGAAGCAGGTAAAAGAGCGCTACATGGCGGACAATAGTTTTTCTGTAGAACAGTGGCAACAATTTGATAGTATTAGAAAAAGTCTGTTGGCCTCATTGAATAAAAACGGTCACGGTATTTTGTTGGGTTCCGATGCGCCGCAACTTTTTAACGTTCCAGGGTTTTCGATTCATCATGAGATTGATGGTATGTTGGGAGCAGGAATGACACCGCTGGAAATACTAAAATCTGGAACACTTAATCCCGCTACATTCTTTGATATGGAAGACACTTTTGGACAAGTAAAAGAAGGTTTAACAGCAGATTTGGTTTTGCTTGAAGCTAACCCCCTAGAGGATTTAAAAGCGCTAAAAACCATACAAGCTGTGATTTTAAAAGGACAGCTTATCACTAAAACAGAAATTGAAGAACGACTTGCTAAAATTGCCGAAAATGCTTTGAGATAATGGTTCTTGTATGATTAGTGGCGTGTTTAAGCCATTAATTAGCAAATACAAACCGAATAGAAAATCCTCGAGAATTTTTATAAGTAGACTCGAACTAGCCATTAATTATATACGGTGTTAAGCACTTTTTTTATATTTTTTTAAAACTGCTAAATTCGTAATCTGATTAAATATATTGTTAATCATTTCAACAATTTCTGCATGCAAGTCATTAAAATCTTTTTTAGTAAAAGTTAAATAATTTCCATGTGCTATAGTATTACGATTTTTTACCAGTTTCTCGTCAATTAGGTTTGATTTAAGTTCAAAGTCATGAAATGAAATTCCAACTACGGATAGTATATTTTGTAAAACTTCTGAATTAAGGTTGGATTTTGTGTCTACTGCTTTTTCTAAATTCCAAAAGGCCCTTTGGTTTAAATCATTTTGAAAAAAATCTACAAATCTTAAATGCTCCTCATGATTAGAATTATTATTAAATTCCAAGAATTTAGTTTTTAACGACAGCGTCAATAAACAAGGCGACAATTCTGAATAGTTTAATTTCAACTGTTTAACATATAGTAAATAGTAACTAGTTGCGTTTTTAACAAAACCTTCCCAATGAGAATATAGCATTACGATTCCTGCTCGAATTTCGGAATTCACTCTCTTTTCCTCGGCAATATCAATTCTTGATTTAAATAAAGTAAGTTCTTTTTTTCTCCAAGATAAATCTTCCGATAGCCTATTATATAATTCTTCTGTTGTCCTTATTTTCATGGTTATTATGAAAAACTAAAAGTTTCTATTCCAATCGGAATTATGACGGGAACTCGACTTGTTACATTTACTCCACTACCAGTTTTAGCTTTAAAATCAGGATTCCCCCAATGTTCTATTAATCTAGTTGTAAATTCGGCTTGTGGTTTTTGTTCTACAACATCAATATTTTTACTCACCCCAATTGCAATTGATTCAAAGGCAGAAAGTAAAAACTTACCTTCAAATCTGGTTTTGGCCTCATTATATCTTTTAAAAGTCAAATCTCCGCTGGTGTTATTTAAGTAATCAAATGTTCTTTTAA
>CALBVX010000092.1 GCA_937969515.1 uncultured Croceitalea sp.
GTAATTTTCCTAGGTGAAATTTGCACACAATATTTCTCGAATTGAAGCTTTCAGTGATGCGGTTTTTGCTTTTGCTGCAACGCTGTTGGTAGTTTCGCTCGGCGTAGAGAATTCTGATTCTATCATCGAAGTAGATTTTAAGTCCTTTATAAGTTTTGCAGTAAGTTTTTTTGTTCTTGTAATGCTATGGTATCTCCATTATAACTTTTTTAGAAGAACGGATTATATGGACAATACCATTATTGCGATTAACGCTGTTTTGCTTTTTGTTGTATTATATTACGTATTTCCATTAAAATCATTAATCAATTCTTGGTTTATGACCAAAGGGATGACCCCTAACAAGCTTGCCAGCCTCTTTGAGCTCTACGGAATAGGCTTTGCGCTTATTTTTCTTTGTCTGTCCCTAATGTATTTTAGAGCATTTAAAAAGACCAGACATTTAGAGCAGGCCATGACATTGCTTTTTTATACGCGCCATTTCGCCATATTTGTCGCAGTGGCACTACTTTCAATAGGCGTCGCTTACGTACAAATTGGATTAAATTTTGGCTTACCAGGTATCATCTATAGCCTACTAGGCCCTTTTTGCGCACTACACAGCTATCTATTTTTCAAAAAATTTAAAATCAGTTAGAATGAAGAAACTACTTTTTATCGGGCTATTGTTCATCGGCCTAAATTTAACGGCCCAAACAGATTCTCGAATCTATGATATCATTAATGCCGTATCAGCTGAACGAATAGAAAGTGATATTACTACCTTGGCTAATTTTGGTACTAGACATACCTTAAGTGATACCATATCAGAAACAAGAGGTATTGGTGCAGCGAGAAGGTGGATAAAAAGTGAGTTCGATAAAATTTCTGCTGATTGCTCCAATTGTCTAAATGTTTTTTATCAAAAAGACCTCGTTAAAAAAGGGGAGAACCAGCGCATTGTTAAAGATGTTTGGGTGGTTAATGTAGTAGCAATACAGAAAGGAACAAAATATCCGAATCGATATATCATTATGAGTGGCGACATCGATTCAAGGGTTAGCGACCCTACTGACTTTGAGTCAGACTCACCAGGGGCAAATGATAATGCAAGTGGTATGGCCGGAACGATTGAGGCTGCACGGGTACTTTCAAAATACAAATTTGAAAGCAGCGTCATTTATCTAGGTCTTTCAGGGGAAGAGCAAGGTCTTTTTGGGGGTAAAGGGCTGGCTGCCTTCGCTAAAGAAAACGGTTGGGACATTATTGGTATTATTAACAACGATATGATCGGTAATATAAAAGGAGTAGATGGTGTGGTAAGTAATCGTGACTTTCGTATTTTCTCCGAACCTGTACCCCCAACTGAAACCGAAAGACAACGCCGAGCTAGACGTTTTTATGGAGGTGAGGTAGATGGCATTTCACGTCAACTTGCTCGTTATGTTCATAAAACTACAAATATGTATATGCCCGAAATGAACCCGACCATGATTTACAGGTTAGACAGGTTTGGTCGCGGTGGACATCATCGCCCCTTTAACGATGCTGGGTATGCAGGAATTAGAATCATGGAATCACATGAAAACTATACACAGCAGCATCAAGATATTCGTGTAGAAAATGGTATTGCCTACGGAGATGTGTTGGAACATGTGAATTTTGAATACGCAAAAAAACTCACAGCGGTAAATGCCATTAATCTGGCTTCTATTGCATGGGCGCCGCCAGCACCCGAAACTGTTGAAATCGGAGGTATTGTAGAACCTTCGGCCAAACTAAAATGGAATAAGGTTAATGGTGCCAAGGGATATAAAATTTACTGGCGAGAAACCACCTCCCCCACTTGGGATAATTCAAGATATGTAGGCGACCTTACAGAAGCCACACTTGATGGAATAGTTATTGATAATTACTTCTTTGGCGTTGCATCGGTTGGGGCAGACGGTCATGAAAGCATGGTAGTTTTTCCAAATAAAATTTTCAGATAACACAAATAGTATGAAAAAAATACTCATAGCACTTTTAATCTCAGGTAGTCTTTATTCTCAAGAAGAAGGTAAAAGTTATACAAAAGCTGATTATTTAAGAGGTAGTATAACACCGGAACGAGAATGGTGGGACTTAAATTATTACCATCTAGATATTGAAGTTGAACCTGAAAAAAAATATATCTCCGGTAAAAACACAATTCGTTATAAGGTTTTAAAGTCTGAACAGATAATGCAGATTGACTTGCAGCCACCTATGAAAATTGAAAAAATTCTAAGTGAAGGAAAAGAAGTGGCCTTTAAAAGTAGTGGCAATGTACATTTGGTATTACTAGATGAAAAACAAGAAGTAGGTGATTTCAACGAAATCGAAGTATACTATTCCGGGTATCCAAAAGAAGCGGTTCGCGCGCCTTGGGATGGTGGATTCTCATGGAAAAAAGATGGCAATGGCAATGATTTTATAGCTACCTCATGTCAAGGTTTAGGCGCAAGCGTTTGGTGGCCAAACAAAGACCATATGTACGATGAAGTTGATAGTATGGCCATTAGTGTAACTGCACCTAAAAATCTAATGGATGTCTCTAATGGAAGGTTGCGTTCGGTAAAGGATAACGGTGACACCAAAACTTATCATTGGTTCGTAAATAATCCTATAAATAACTATGGTGTAAACGTTAATCTGGCAGATTATGTCCATTTTGATGAAAAATATCAAGGTGAAAAAGGGAAACTGGATTTAGATTATTATGTACTTAGAGATAATCTGAAAAAGGCAAAAAAACAGTTTACACAAACTGTCAAAATGATGGAGGCCTTTGAACACTGGTTCGGCCCCTACCCTTTTTATGAAGACGGTTTTAAATTGGTCGAAGTACCATATTTAGGTATGGAGCACCAAAGTTCCGTAACCTATGGCAACCAGTACATGAACGGCTACTTAGGCAATGACCTTTCTGGTAGCGGATGGGGGCTGAAATTTGACTTTATAATCATACACGAAGCGGGTCATGAATGGTTTGCCAACAATATCACTTATAAAGATATCGCTGATATGTGGGTTCACGAAGGTTTTACGGCCTATTCTGAAAATCTATATTTAGACTATCATTTTGGCAAAGAGGCTGCTGCAGATTATGTTATTGGCACCAGAGCCAATATAAGAAATGACAAACCTATTATTGGGCGTTATAATCTGAACAAAAGAGGCTCTGGCGACATGTATTATAAAGGGGCGAATATCCTTCACACCATCAGACAGCTCATCGAAGACGATGAAAAGTGGCGCCAAATTCTTAGGGGACTAAATAAAGAGTTCTATCACCAAACGGTTACCACAGAACAAATTGAGTCTTATATATCAAAAGAAACGGGGATAGATTTAACCGAGTTTTTTGAACAATATTTAAGAACAACCATGATTCCGAAGTTGGAGTATAAAATAGACGGTGAAAATTTAAAATATCGCTATACCGATATTATCAAAGGTTTTGATATGCCCGTTCGCGTGGCGATTGACAAAAAAGAAAAATGGTTATTTCCGACGGCTGACTGGAAAACGGAAGAATTTAGCGGTAAAGAACTCATCGTAGACCGTAATTTTTACATTGATAGCGAAGCACTCTAATGAAGGTTTATTTTTCGCAATGGCAAGGTTCTGGAATTGGAACGAACATCGAACCAGGAGCCAAAGCGGTATTGAATTTTTTAAACGATGATGATTTTTCAGAGATACCATTATCTAAAATTGAAGCAGGGCCTCAAGGAAAACAGCTTTATGCCATCAATAATTATGAGGCGATTGTTGAACAGCTAACACGTTTCAAAGAAATTTTAGAAACTGAGCAGCCAAATACCTTAAAAACCATAGGCGGTGATTGTGGTTTAGAGATAGTGCCTGTCTCTTATCTCAACAAGAAGTATCCAAACTTGGGGGTCATTTGGTTCGATGCCCATGCAGACATCAATAAACCTTGTGACTCTGCTAGCTGTAACTTTCATGGGATGCCTTTACGAACTTTATTAGGTGAAGGTGAACCACATATGAATTCATTGCTAGGTTCTACAATAAATTCTTCGCAAATACACTATGTTGGCTTGCGTGATATTGATG
>CALBVX010000093.1 GCA_937969515.1 uncultured Croceitalea sp.
TTTACCAAAAAGATTATTGCTTAATCCCGCAGTTAGCAACTGCTCAGAATTATGGATAAACTGCTCCTTTGTTCCGTATGTACTCGTAATCGTTTGTCCTTGAATAGTGAGCTGAATTTCGTGATTAGCAACATCTTTAGTTTGTGCAGCATAAAAACGATGTGTTTTACCACCACCACGTGCAGGAGGACCTCCCCTACCATCAAAAAACATCACTTTAATACCATTCTTTTTACAAACCTTGCTCAAGGTTTCTTTTGTTTTAAGAATAGACCAATTTGCCTTTAAATAACCGCCATCTTTTGTACCATCTGAAAAACCAAGCATAATGGTATGTGCTTCTTGTCTTCGCTCAAGATGCTTTCTGTAGGCTTTAGTGTCAAAAAGCGTTTGCATTACTTCTTCTGCAGCATCCATACCTTTCATTGTCTCAAAAAGAGGAACTATGTCAAAGGTAATATCTTCTTCTGCCCAGCCCGTCCATCTAAATAACCCAAACACAAAAAGAACAGAAAAAATATCTTCAGAATTGCTAATAATGTAGCGGTTGCAACCTTCTTGACCGTTTCTTGCCTGAATTTCCTTAAGCTGTTGAATATTGGTAATGGTATCTTTTACAATATCTTCTTTAAAATCTTTAGCGTTAAGTTGTAAGTCTTTTTTGAGCAACCAATTGATCAATTCCTTCTTCGAAAGTTCGTCTAGACTTTCTTTAATGGCCCCCTCTTTCTTAAGAATCGTCTCTACTACTAGCAAATGTTTGCTATGGTCTTGGCGAATATCCAAGGTTGCAAAATGCGTCTTAAAAATATGGACTTTGTCTATTAGTTTATTTAAATCTTCTAAATAAAGACCATGGTAGTCTTCATTTAGTTTTGTGCTAATTTCTGTCAACGAGCTTATTATGGCTTCATAACTTACCAGTGCCCTTGCATCAAACATTGATTTGTAAAGGCTATCGCTCAACTTATTCAAATCTTCTTGCAAGCCCTTAAAAGTTAACTTTTTACGAAGCGATTTCAAATCATTGTAATAACACTTCATCAAATTGATACGTAACTCATCTGCAACTTGTTTTGTTATCTCGGCGGTAACAAAAGGGTTTCCATCTCTATCTCCACCCGGCCAGAAACCAAGCTTCATAATATCATAGTTGGCAAAATCAGCAACGCGAATATTGCTTTTTACATATTGGAACAATTCACCTATGGCATCGTAATAGGTGTTTCTTAAAATATATATGATGTTTTTTGCCTCATCTAATGGCGTGGGTTTTTTAGCATTCACCAAAGATGTAAGACCTAATTGCTGCAATGTAACGTCAATATCGTTAATCTGATTGCTATCAATAAGTGTTCGAAGCTCTGTAATGATATCTAGAACCGCTGGAGTATAAAATTGAGTTGGATGCGCCGTTAAAACAATTCGAGCGCTAAAAGTAGAGAGCTTCTTTGCAATTTTGTCCCAATTTTTATTTTTATCAACTAAACTGAAATAGTCTTTTATTGAGAGT
This sequence comes from uncultured Croceitalea sp., assembly GCA_937969515.1. GTDB lineage: Bacteria > Bacteroidota > Bacteroidia > Flavobacteriales > Flavobacteriaceae > Croceitalea > Croceitalea marina. Next base: position 1,514 of record CALBVX010000093.1, read on the forward strand.
GAGTTGGTATACTCTTGCAGCTTTGGAAATGCGGAATCTTCTACACTGTCATAAAGAACAACTTGGCGTTCTACATATTGTATGATGCGGAACATAAAATCAAGACGTTCCCGCTCCTCTTTTATGCCTACGAAACTATTGAAAAAAGTATCAAGAATTTCTTGAGGTTTCTTACCATCTTTTAGTCCTTTTTCGCAATGATCAAAAAGCAATGGTATCAGCATACCAACGTTTTCGATATTCCGATAGGGTAGGCTTAAAAAAAGACTATTGTAAATATTGAACTTATTAGTTACCGATTTTTTAAACTCTTCTAATCTTTTTGCCTGCTGCATTTGGTTCATCGCTCCGCTATTTAATTAATGGTGTAAGCTCAAAGGTCGTTATAAATGTTAAAATCTGTTATTAATTTAAAGCCAAATCACATTTTTAGAGTAGAGATCGACTAATCTTAACAAGCGAAAACGTTATCGTAGAAAATGTTCTTGGTACTGCAGCACCCTAAAATCGAAGGTGTTAAAATCAGGATTCTTGTTTTTTAAATCTTTATAAGCCTGTAAGCTTCCTACGGCTCGATTTGCCGCTCCAGAAGGGGCTGTCAATGAAACGGTTTTTATAATTTTTTTAGTGATGGGATGTGTAAATTGATGTATTCTTGGAACTTCATTAGAAACCACTTTAAACTTCACCTGGTTTTCTTTTAAAAGCCTTCTGAAGAAATATTCCGGACCATTCTTGCTATTTCCACCGGTAAATAGTAGTTTATTTACAATAGGGTACTTTTCTAAGTAAGCAAAAATGTCTCGAAGTTGCACATTTTGCATTCCTAAATCGGAAGCATCAATCTTTTCGCGCTCAGCACTATTTACAATATCGCAGATGCCTATTTTATTTTTTACTAAAAATTCTTTTCTTTCCTTAACAGCTTCTTTTGTAGTTTCAAAAGTTAGATTGAGTTGAAAAATTTCGTTTAATATGGGCCACAGTTGGCCATCACGGCTACCGTAACAGAAATCAACATCTCGTTCTTTTAGTTCTCTGGTGGTAAATCTTGGCGGTGGAAGCGTACCGACAATCAGTTTTTTAACTCCTTTAAACAAAAAAGGTGGATAAGGATGCTCGTGCTTAAACAGGTTAGACATAATTATGAAAGGAAACTAACCTTGTAAAAGTCGTACTTTTTCTTATATTAAATCAAACTAATAATAGAAGAACTATGGGCAAGGGAGATGTAAAAACAAAACGCGGCAAAATTGCAAACAAAACCTACGGTGCAAGACGCAAACGTAAAATAAAGAAACGCACTACTATTGAAGAAAAATTGGGAACACCAAGGGCGAAATAAACTAATCTACCCTAAAATTAAATAAAACCTCACCTTCTTCGGAAAAACTAAGTTCGTAGGTATAAAGTCCTAAAGGTAGTGGGTTGCCAATAATACTATCTGGCGGTGTAAAATTAAACTGCGTTGAATCGGTTTCAATTACCAGAGTATCTGCCGCATATGCAATTTCGAAAGGCACGTAATTCGAAAAACCTTCCGAAGGAATGTTTTCAAAAATCAAAGTGTCGACCCTAACCTGAACACTAGTAAAATTTACTCCACTTTTATTATTGATACGAATATTTGGCCCTAACAATTCATCATCTCTATCAGTGCAAGCAAAAGTTAAGAGAACTGTTAAGGTTATCGAAAGAAGTATCTTTTTCATGATAATTGCTCTTTAACTAAAGAACGTTTAGAAAAAGAATTTATTCTATCTTATAAAAACCGGTTCGTTCTCTTTTAGCGTATGGGCCTGACTAAATTCGTAGTCATCATAATTAAAAGACTTAATATCTTCTATGGTTTTTGCCTCGGTATCTAAAATATAACGTACCATAGAACCTCTGGCTTTTTTGGCAAAAAAGCTAATTACTTTCAACTTATCATTCTTCCAGTCTTTAAAAATAGGTGTGATTACGGGTACTTTTAGTTTTTTCTCATCTACAGCCCCAAAATACTCGTTACTGGCAAGGTTTACAAAAAGCTCATTATCTTCTAACTCGGTATTCAAATGTTCCGTCAATTGTTCTTTCCAGAACTCGTATAAGTTCTTTTTACGACCAATTTTGAGTTGTGTGCCCATTTCTAGTCTATAAGGCTGCATCAAATCAAGCGGTCTAAGTATGCCATATAGACCAGATAATATTCTTAAAGTATCTTGAAGTTCGGCCAGTTTTTCTTTAGGTAAAGTATAGGCATCTAAACCTTGGTATACATCACCATTGAAGGCAAAAACCGCGGGGCGTGCATTTTTTGGAGTAAAAGGAGTTGAAAATTTTTGATTACGATCCCAATTCAATTGCGCTAAATTATCAGAAATAGACATCAGTTCTGAAAGGGCTTTAGGCTTCTTTTTGGCCAAAACCTTATTGAGTTTAGTCGACTGCTCAATAAACTGGGGGGTACTAAACTCTTCTGTGGGCACCTTCGTTTCAAAATCTAGCGATTTTGCCGGTGAAATAACAATTTTCATTTCCTTTTCATTTTAATTCAAAAATAAAACCAAAATCTGTAATAGAGCATACACTTTAACAGGACTTCGTTATGTAAGGATTGAAAGAATTTATATTATTCGGCATGTTGCGCATACTTACGCCACTTCTCTATACATTGCTGCATATCTTGCGGAATTTCAGAATTGAATTGCATTGGTTCTCCGGTTACAGGATGTTTAAAGCCAAGTGTCTTTGCATGTAAGGCTTGTCTTGGTAGAATTTTAAAAGCATTCTCCACAAACTGTTTGTATTTCGTGAATGTTGTTCCTTTTAGAATTTTATCACCTCCGTAACGCTCATCGTTGAATAAGGTATGACCAATATACTTCATATGAACCCTAATCTGATGCGTTCTGCCCGTTTCTAATTTACATGAAACCAAAGTGACATAACCTAACCGCTCTAGTACTTTATAGTGCGTTACCGCTTCTTTACCTTCATCTCCCTCAGGAAAAACAGCCATTTGTAGCCTGTTTTTAGGGTGGCGGGCCAAATTACCTTCTATTGTACCTTCATCATCCGCTACATTACCCCAAACCAAGGCTATATATTCTCGTTCACTGGTTTTTTCGAAAAACTGTTTAGATAGATAGGTCATTGCAGCTTCTGTTTTTGCTACAACTAGAAGTCCTGAAGTATCTTTATCAATTCGATGCACCAAACCGGGGCGTTCCGAGCTGTTATTGGGCAAATTTTCAACATGGTGGACCAAGGCATTAATCAGAGTTCCCGAATAGTTGCCATGCCCAGGATGAACTACCATACCTGCTGGCTTGTTTACCACTAAAAGTACCTCATCTTCATAAACAATATCTAAAGGAATATTTTCTGGAGTAAGTAAGAATTCATAAGGTGGATGTGTAAACAAAACGCGAACCTCATCACCCGCCTTTACCTTATAATTTTGCTTAACAATCTGATTATTTACCCAAATATTACCATCTTTTGCCGCTTTTTGAATTTTATTTCTGGTTGCATTTTCAATAAAATTCATCAGGAACTTATCAACACGCAAAGGTTCTTGACCCTTTGTTGCGCTGAATTTATGATGCTCGTAAAGCTCTTCTTGCGGTTCTTCTAGATTTTGGTAAGCGCTCATATTAATTAGAATCCGCTTGAATACGCGCCTGTTGGGTTATGGTGCCATTACCGCACACCAATTCTAACTTTGAGGTTTTCGGAAGTTTGTCACCTGGGTTTACATATTTTCCCTTGTATTTCATTCGGTAGACCATATCTTTTCCAAGCTCGTCAATATAAGTCACCCTTTGAACGTCTAACCCAACCGCTCTTAATCGTGAGGTAGCGTTTCTCTTGGTAACCTGTATAATATCCGGAATAGTGACTTTCTTATACCCTGATGGGTTTACGGTAAAGTATATTTTTCGATTATCCTTTACCTTACTTCCAGCAACAGGGTCTTGTTCTAGAATAGAAAACCTCGGGAATTCTGGATTGTAATTTGTAGAGTCCAAAACCTCGTATCTGAGCCCGGCATCTTCAGCCGCTTTTCGCATTTCTTGAACGGACATTTTAGCAAAATCGGGCACTTCAACAAATTCTCCATGATTGGTCTCACTCTTCAACCACTGCAGGGTTAAAAAAACGAGCAAAAGCAGCACAACCACTGCAAGCCCTAGTTGAATTAAAAAAGTTTTACTCTTTAAAAACTGAAAAAAATGTTTCATGAAAAACTGTTAACCGAACAAATATAAAAGAAACCCCTCTTTTTTCTTTACTTTGGGCTTATGATATTTGAATCTAAATCATAGAACTGTAAAAATCGAATGTTTATTATTCTGATTGAAGGCATTGTATAGACCTCCAATTAGAAGAGCTATAAAGTGTATTAATGAAAAAAAACATAGCCATTATAATGGGCGGCTTTTCAAGTGAGTATGATATCTCTATAAAAAGTGGAAGTGTTGTGCATAAACATCTAAATAGTAAAAAGTATAACTCTTACCCTATCTATATTACCAAACATTCATGGTATTATCTTGATGAGAACAAAATAGAACACCATGTAAATAAAAATGATTTTAGTATTCAATTAAATGATGAAAAAATAAAATTCCATGCAGTTTTTAATGCGGTGCATGGTACGCCTGGGGAAGATGGCATTTTGCAAGCTTACTTTGAGCTTTTGAATATTCCCCACACCTCATGCGATACGTACCAGTCTGCCTTGACCTTTAACAAACGAGATCTATTAAGTGTTCTAAAGCCCTATGGTATTAAATGTGCGACATCTTATTTTTTAAATTTGGTTGATGCAGTGGATGCAACCGCTATTGTAGAAAAAGTTGGCCTACCCTGTTTTGTAAAGGCCAATAAGGCCGGAAGCAGTTTTGGTATTTCGAAAGTATATGAAGAAAGTGAACTCGAAGAAGCCATAAAAAAAGCCTTTGATGAAGATGATGAAATTATTATTGAATCCTTTCTTGACGGAACTGAGGTTTCCGTTGGTGTAATTACCTATAAGGGAGAGGTAACAGTATTGCCGATTACTGAAATCGTGAGTGAAAATGATTTTTTTGACTACGAAGCAAAATATGAAGGAAAATCTCAAGAGATTACTCCTGCTAGAATTTCGCAAAAACAACAGAATAACGTTACTGAAGTAGCGCAGTATATTTACAAAACTTTAAAACTAAAAGGATTTTCTAGAAGCGAATTCATTTTTATCGGTGATGAACCTTATTTGATCGAGGTTAACACCACACCAGGACTAACGGAAGAAAGTATCTTACCGCAACAAGCCAATATTCATGGTATCGATTTACCTGAGCTTTTTGAAAGTGCCCTAGAAGAAGCCCTGAAAAAATAATTACGTAATTTTAGTAAACAATAGCATTTAAGATGAAGCGAGCAATTTTTCCTGGATCTTTTGACCCACTTACCCTTGGCCATTATGATATTATTAAGAGAGGAATTACAGTTTTTGATGAACTCTACATTGCTATTGGAATCAATGCCGATAAAAAATATATGTTCTCATTAGAAGAGCGCAAAAAGTTTATTGAAGAGGCCTTTAAAGATGAACCTAAAATAAAAGTAGTTACCTATAAAGGTTTAACGGTAGACTTCTGTAAAGAAATCAATGCTGGTTTTATTTTAAGAGGACTCCGTAATCCGGCGGATTTTGAATTTGAAAAAGCTATTGCCCATACAAACAGACATCTCTCAGAAATAGAAACTGTCTTCTTATTAACATCTTCGGGTAAATCATATATAAGTTCTTCTATTGTTCGTGATGTAATTAGAAATGGTGGAGATTACACTCTTTTAGTACCAGACACAGTAATAACCACTGATAAGTAGTCCATATTTTTTAAATTTTTAAGGTTTTTCTTACATAAACCACAAAATGTAGCTAGTTCACAACATAATCTAGGGTGCGTTTAAGTGAACCTATAATTTAGTAAGAAATTACTTATTAACAGCTTATCAACACCTATACTTCACATACAGCGAACCCATTAGATACTAGTTACGCCTATCTAATAAAGCAATTGCCAAACGCCACTGCTTTGTTAGATAATGACCTTAATTTTATAAGTACCTCACAGGGTTGGAAAACTCTATTTTCTTTTTTAAACGAAAACACAAAAAACAACGACCAACTGGAATGCTTTAAAGCTAATAACGGCGAATGGTTTGACCTGCTCACTAACTGTTTGATCAACGGAAAAGAAATATCGTATCGGTGTGCCGTAAGTGATACGACTATTCTCAAACATATTCTTTGGACATTTAAACCCTATCGTAGCATTGAGAAAAAGATATTAGGAATAATTGTGACCGCCAAAGACATTAGCGAAACTTTTGAAAGAGAGCTTCAAATAGAAAAACTAAGAACACTCTTAGAAACAAAATCAGAAATCTCAAAAGTAGGTACTTGGGAATATGACTTGAAGAGCAATAAACTTTCTTGGTCAAAAATGACAAAAAAAATTCATGAAGTTCCCAACGACTATAAACCTGATGTAGATACAGCGATAGAATTTTACAAATTAGGGCATAGTCGCAATAAAATCTCAATGCTAGTCCATAATTCCATGGAAACGGGCAATAAATTTCAAGAGCGCTTGCAAATAGTGACTCAAAAGGGGAACGAACGTTGGGTACTTTCATCTGGCAAACCGCTTTATAAAAACGGAAAAATCGTAAAGCTTTTAGGTACTTTTCAAGATATTGACGAGCAAGTAAAATCTGAAATTCAAGTTAGGGAAAATGAAAAATTACTACATACCCTAGTTGACAACCTGCCTTTAAATGTTTATATAAAGGATATAAAGTCGCGAAAAATATTGGTCAATAAAGCAGAATGTGATTTTTTTGGTGCTAGTAACCCCAACGAAATACTTGGTAAGAATAACTTCGACCTATACGATGAGGAAATGGCCAAAATTCTGCGAGAGGAAGATCTGCAGATTATGAAAAATCAAACTCCTATGCTAGCAAAAGAGGAGTTGTTAAGAAAAAAAGATGGCACCGAAGTGCCTCTTTTGGTATCAAAGATTCCGTTAACAGATGTTAGAGGCCAGACTTATGCCCTTTTAGGTATTAGTATGGATATTTCTACCTTAAAAGAAAAAGAGCATGAGTTAAGGCATTTAATAGATGTAACCTCGGTACAAAACAAAAAGCTGGTAAATTTCGCTCATATCGTATCACATAATTTAAGATCGCACACCGCTAATTTTTCAATGCTCTTAGAATTCTTGACAAATGAAAAAGACGAAAGTGAAAAAGATAGAATTGTAAAAATGCTATCAAAAGCATCTGACAATCTTTTAGGCACACTAGATAATTTAAATGAAGTAGTTAAAATCAATACCAACACCAACGTAACCAGAGAAAGCATAAATCTAAGGGCGTCTTTTGATTCAGTTCATGAAAATCTTATTGCACTATTCCAAAAGAACAAAGTACAATATGAAAACACTATTCCTAAAAACCTCAATGTTCATGGTATACCGGCATATATTGAGAGTATCATACTGAATTTGCTGACCAATGCGGTAAAGTACAAGCATCCAAATAGAAATCCAAAGATTACCATTACGGCGAAAAAAAATGAAAACAAAGTAGTTCTCAGTATTGAAGACAACGGAATTGGAATAAATTTAGATAAGAATGGAGATAAACTCTTCGGTATGTATAAAACCTTTCACGACAATAAAGATGCGAGAGGTATTGGGCTTTACATCAGTAAAAATCAAATAGAAGCTATGGGTGGAAGTATAATAGCATGTAGCGAAATAAATAAAGGAACAACTTTTAAAGTATATTTAAATGAGGGATATTAAAACTATTTTTGTAATTGATGATGATCCAATCATGCGCTTTGGAATGAGAAAAATGTTATCTAAAATTAGTATTAAAAGCGAAGTATTTGAATTTAATAATGGGCAATTGGGCCTAGAGGAAGTCATGGCCCGCATTACCTCAAATAAAGTGCTACCTGAGGTGATTTTTCTAGATATTAATATGCCTATTTTAAATGGATGGGACTTTCTAGAAGAATTCATAAGACTGGAGATTAAAGAGCGTATTCTTATCAATATTATAACCTCTTCCATTGACCCAAATGATAGAGAGAAATGGTTAAGCTTTAGGGCCAAAACAAATCACCACATTGATTTTGTAAACAAACCCATTTATAAGATTGAATTAAATGATTTACACAAAATGGATTTGGCCTCTTAAAAAGAAGTTTTACTTACTTTTGATTTGAAATTCAACCTTTTCAAATCTTAAAACAGTAATGAAAAATTACTTTTTTCTATTCTTATTGCTCCTATTTATTTCCTGTGAAACAACCCTAGAAAAACAAAACGCTTCTTTCAAAACAGTTTTTGAGCAATCAGGAGGAAAGGAAACTGCTACCTACAGTCAAACCATTGAGTTCTATCGAAATTTAGCCAAAGAATTCCCTGAGGTTAATATTCAAACTATCGGAAATACCGATAGTGGTTACCCATTGCATATAGTCACTTTTAATGCTGAAGGAAATTTCAATTTCGAAAAAATTCGAAAAGAACAGCTCGTTTTACTTATAAATAATGGCATTCACCCTGGTGAAAGTGACGGTATAGACGCTACAATGCTTCTATTTCGTGATTTGGCAAATGAAACCATAACACCACCAAAAGACGTAGTAATTGCTACAATTCCTATTTACAATATTGGTGGGGCGTTAAATCGCAACTCTACCTCAAGAGCCAATCAAAACGGGCCTATTTCTTATGGCTTTAGAGGAAACGCCCAAAATTATGATTTGAACAGGGATTTTATAAAGGCAGATACTAAAAATGCAAAGTCTTTTGCGGAAATATTTCATCTCATAAAACCAGATGTATTTATTGACAATCACGTAAGTAATGGCGCAGATTACCAATACACGCTTACCCATCTTTTTACACAGCACAACAAATTGGGCGGAAAACTTGGGGAATATCTCAACAAAGAGTTTCAGCCCAAATTAGAAAATCATCTAAAGGCTAAGGATTGGGATATTACACCCTATGTCAACGTTTTTAATAGACCTCCAGAAACCGGATTCTCGCAATTTTTAGATGTCCCCAGATATTCAACCGGTTATACAACCTTATGGAATACATTAGGTTTAATGGTAGAAACACATATGCTAAAACCTTATAATCAAAGGGTTAAAGGCACTTATGAATTAATGGTATCGGCAATCGCTACTGCTAATGATGAAAAACAAAACATCAAAAACCTTCGTATCGAGCAGTTTGAGCATTTTGCCAAAACCAAAACGTATCACCTGAACTGGCAGATAGATACCTTTCAAAATAGTTCTCTAGATTTTAAAGGTTATCAAGCGGACACTTTAATCAGCCCGGTTACGGGTCTACCTAGATTAAAATACAATCGCGATAAACCATTTACTAAAAAAGTAATTTATCAAAACTACTTTATGGCTCAGGATACTATTGAAATTCCTGCAGCATATATCTTTAAAAAAGGATGGGAAAAAGTTATTGATAGGTTAAGCGATAATAACATAAGATTTTTTGAGCTTGAAAAAGATACTAGTTTATCGGTCGAGTCTTATAAAATTGAGTCTTATGACACTAGAAAAAATCCTTATGAAGGGCACTACCTGCACTACAATACCAAGGTAAATAGTACTAAAAAAACAGTAGCTTTTACCAAAGGTGATTTTGTGGTTCCAACGAATCAAGACGGAATTCGCTATCTTTTAGAAACCTTGGAGCCCAATGGACCCGATTCATTTTTCAATTGGAATTTTTTCGATACTGTGTTGCAACAAAAAGAAGGTTTTTCTCCTTATGTTTTTGAAGATGAAGCTTTGAAATTACTTGAACAAGATTCAATACTCCGGGCTGATTTTCACGCAAAAAAGGAAGAAGATGAAACATTTTCCAAAAATTGGTATGCACAACTAGATTGGATTTTTAAACAATCAAAGTATTATGAAGAAGCGCATATGCAATATCCCATCTATAGAATTCGAAAGAATAGCGAATCAGAAAAAATCTTATTGCATTAACTCGTCATCAAAAAGAAGTTTGATATTCAGGTAAGAATTTTTAAGTGCCTTTGCCGTTTTTTTTGACCCTTTCCATTTTACTTTGGTAATTCCCTCATTTTTTTGGGCAATCAATTTACCTGAATAAGTCGTTGTCATATCAAACCAAACTACTTTCTTAAGTCGGTGCTCGCCATTTCTCTTAAAAATATGATAGGTAGTTTTTAAATAATTCTTGATCACAAGATTTTTTACTCCTGTTTCTTCTTCTACCTCCCTTATTGCCGCTTTTTCAATCGACTCACCTTTTTCCAGCTTACCCTTAGGTAAATCCCATTTATCATTTCTATAGATAAAAAGCACTTTGCCTTTTTCGTTTCGAACCATTCCTCCTGCCGCAGTTACGAGAGGTATCTTCATACTGAATTTTTCTATTATTTCCTCAGTAGGGTCATAAATATAGGCAACATCCAATACTTTTTTAGAAAGAGCGGTGATAGCATAACTGATATCATCATCCTCCATTAAGAAAACATTTCCTGTGTTATTCTCGGGCCTCTTATTTGTTAAAATCAGTGGAGATTCATTAACAAAAACTTTATACATTTGCGCAATGATTTTAGACAAGAACAGCGCTAAGAAAACGGCCGAACTATTACTGCAAATTAATGCAATAAAGTTGAAACCTGAAAGCCCTTTCACGTGGGCTTCCGGATGGCAGTCTCCCATCTATTGTGACAACCGAATTATACTATCTTATCCTCAAATAAGAAACTTTGTTCGAGAAGAGATGGCAAAACAAGTAGAGACCCTTTATGGAAAACCTGATGTGATCGCTGGGGTTGCCACAGGGGCCATCGGTATTGGCATCTTAGTTGCCGAAGCCTTGGGCTTACCTTTTATTTATGTAAGACCAGAACCAAAATCTCATGGTAGGCAAAACCAAGTAGAAGGTCATTTAGAATCTGGGCAGAATATTGTTGTTATAGAAGATTTGATAAGTACCGGTAAAAGCAGTCTTAACGCTGTAAACGCCTTAAAAGATGCTGGAGCGAATGTAAAGGGAATGGTGGCTATTTTTACCTATGGTTTTAAAGTTGCAACCGATAATTTTAACAATGCCGAGGTAGCGCTGCATACCCTTAGTGATTATGAACATTTAATTCAACAAGCCTCGGACACGAATTATATAAAAGAAGAAAATTTACAAACCCTTATGCAATGGAAAACAAATCCGTCGCAGTGGAAACCCTAGTTTAATGCATATAGAAGCAAATAAAAAAGTCGTTCAGAAAAGTGATAAGGAAGTTTTCGATTTTTTAGTAGATATTAAAAATTTTGAAATTCTAATGCCCGAAAACATCGACAAATTCGAAGTTTTAGATGAAAATACCTTTCGTTTTGCATTGAGCGGCATGCCTGAAATCGTATTACGATTAAAAGAAAAATTTCCGAACGAAAAGGTTGTTCTTGGAGCTGCGAGTGATAAATTGCCTTTTACGCTAACTGCCGATATTAAGGCCTTATCAGAAAACGAAAGTGAAGTTAGTTTAAGTTTTGAAGGAGAATTTAATGCTATGATGGCAATGATGATTAAAAGTCCGATTACAAAGTTTATGGAGACTTTGTCCACGAATATGGATAAAATCAGCTAATACAGCAACTTCAACTCTTTTAAATCAAACGGCTTTAACAAGTCGTCTTCCAACTCAACCAGTAATTTGCCAGAAGGGTCAACACCTCTAATTATTCCTGTAAAATTTCTATTACTAAGGTCTTTAAATGTAGAAGGTTTATCTTTTCTAAATAATACTTTTAAGTAAAGTGTTTTTAACTCCTCTCTAGAAATTAAAAAGTAAAATTTTAGCTTATCTAAAACTTTGGTTAGCAGCTCATCCAAATCCAAATTTTGACCTAACAGCAATTTAAGGGAACTCGCTTTTTCTACATTTTGAAATTCAGTCTGGTTTACATTAAGACCAATTCCTAAAATAGCCAGGTGAATCAGCTTTCCTTTTAAAACATTTTCAATTAAAATTCCACATACTTTTTGATTTCCTGACAGAATGTCGTTTGGCCATTTTACACTTAAATTCGGCACTGTCAATTCATGTAAAACGTCATATATACTTAAAGATACTATACAGTTTAGGTCAAATTGATTTTCTACATGAAAAGCACTCAACTTTTTTAAGATACTGACGGTTAAGTTTTTACCCTTATCGGATAGCCATTCAGACCCCATTTGCCCCCTACCTTTGCGCTGTAATTCGGTAGATACTACCGTGAAATCATCAAGCTGCTGCGATAGTGCCAATTCTTTTAAATAAACATTGGTAGAGTCCGTGGCATTAAGTTTGATTATTGACATAGGTACGCAAGAAAACTTAATGTTGAATGTAATGTTAAAAACGCAGTGCGACAAACCAAAAAAACAATAACTTTGTAGAAACCTAAAATTATTGAATGCAGAAAAACAAGGCTAGCGCAGATGAACTAATATCTTTAATCATACATGGTGTAGAAGAAGTCAAAGGGGTAGATATTAACCTACTTGATCTAAGAGAGATAGAGAATACAGTTTGCGACTACTTTATTATTTGCAATGGTACATCTAACACACACGTCAACGCAATCGTATCTTCAATACAAAAGACGGTAAGTAAGGCTATTAAAGACAAACCATGGCATGTAGAAGGCTCTGAAAATGCTGAATGGGTCTTAATGGACTATGTAAATGTGGTTGTACACGTATTTCAAAAACATATTAGGGACTTCTACGACATTGAAGGCCTCTGGGGAGACGCTAAAGTAACCCTTGTAGAGAGTAGCTATAATCAATAGAAAAAAATGGCAAAAGACAACAATTCAAATACCCCGAAAAAACCTCGTTTTAGTTCATGGTGGATTTATGGTGTGGTACTGGCCCTGATAATTGGTTTTCAATTAATAGGCAACAGTGCTTTTTCAAGTACAGAAAAAACTACCACTTCTGAATTGCAAGAATACCTTAGAAACGGGGATATTGCAAAAATCATTGTGATAAAAAATATGGGGCAGGCCAAGGTTTTCTTGACCGAAGCTGCGCTTCAAAAGAAAGTTCACGCTAAGGTAAATGAGAAGCCCTTAATTCCTTATACCGGTATTGTTCCCCAGTATATTTTGGAATATGGTGATTTACAGATTTTTCAAAATGAGATTGATGAAATCAAAGCTGAGAATAGCTTAGAAACAATCGTAGAATTTGATACGGAACAAAATTATCTTGGCGATGTTCTATCCTTTATACTTCCTTTCATTTTAATTATAGGTATTTGGATCTATCTGATGAGAAGAATGTCAGGTGGTGCAGGCGGTGGTGCCGGAGGTCAAATATTCAATATTGGAAAATCAAAAGCAAAGCTTTTTGATGAAAAAACAGATACTAGAACTTCATTTAAGGATGTGGCTGGATTAGAAGGTGCAAAAGAAGAGATTGAAGAAATCGTTGAGTTCTTAAAAAATCCGGATAAATACACTTCACTTGGTGGAAAAATACCAAAAGGAGCCCTTTTAGTAGGCCCTCCAGGAACAGGGAAAACATTATTGGCAAAAGCAGTTGCCGGTGAGGCTAAAGTTCCTTTCTTCTCACTTTCAGGTTCTGACTTCGTTGAAATGTTCGTTGGTGTGGGAGCTTCACGTGTACGAGATTTATTTAAACAGGCAAAAGATAAATCTCCGGCAATTATATTTATTGACGAGATTGATGCCATAGGTCGTGCAAGGGGGAAAAGTAATTTTACTGGTTCTAATGATGAACGCGAAAACACCCTTAACCAGTTATTAACTGAAATGGATGGGTTCGGAACCAACACAAATGTAATTGTATTGGCAGCGACCAACCGTGCAGATGTTTTGGATAAGGCCTTGATGCGTGCCGGGCGTTTTGACCGCCAGATTTATGTTGATTTACCAGACATTAGAGAGCGTAAAGAGATTTTCGAGGTACATCTTCGCCCAATAAAAACAGCAGAAACGCTAGATTTAGACTTTCTTGCAAAACAAACCCCTGGTTTCTCAGGCGCTGATATTGCCAATGTTTGTAATGAAGCTGCTTTAATTGCTGCTAGAAAAGAGAAAAAAGCGGTAAACAAACAAGACTTTTTAGATGCAGTTGACAGAATTGTTGGGGGGCTCGAGAAAAAGAATAAAATAATTACCCAAGAAGAGAAAAAGACCATTGCTTTTCACGAAGCTGGTCATGCCACTGTAAGTTGGATGTTAGAACATGCAGCGCCATTAGTAAAGGTTACTATAGTACCCAGAGGACAATCTCTTGGTGCAGCTTGGTACTTGCCCGAAGAACGCCTAATCGTAAGACCTGACCAGATGTTAGACGAAATGTGTGCTACCATGGGGGGCCGTGCGGCAGAAAAGGTAATGTTCAATAAAATTTCTACTGGTGCTTTAAGCGATTTGGAAAAAGTTACCAAACAAGCACGGGCAATGGTTACTATTTATGGCCTTAATGAAGAGCTGGGTAATATCACCTATTATGATTCATCAGGGCAAAATGAATATGGGTTCACCAAACCGTATAGTGAAGAAACTGCTCAAAAAATTGATGAAGAAATCTCTAAAATTATAGAAGAGCAATACGCACGTGCCATTGATTTATTGGATAAAAACAAAGATAAATTAACCACACTTGCTGAACGGCTTTTAGAAAAAGAGGTTATTTTTAAAGATGATTTAGAAAAAATCTTTGGAAAAAGACCTTTCGAAAAGCAAGCCCTTGCAGAGGAAAAGGTCAAAGCGACCACAGATGAAGAAAGTGAATAAATTTGGTGTTGATACTAATTCGTTGCTACCGGACTAATGGGTTTATTTGGTAAACTTTTTGGAGGAGGAAAAAAGGTTTCTAAAGAAACTACGGAAACCAGGGGAGAACATATGCCCGACCTTAAAATACCGGTTGATGAAAAGTTCACCATCTATTTTAAAAAGAACGGAGGCAAGTTCATTTACTGTGAAAACTTTTCTGAGATTCAAGGTGCATTGTCAAATATTATTGCCGAAAATGATTGGAGAAATAAATTCTTCTATTGTATCGACGAAAGACTAGAGAAGCGATTCTCAAAAGAAAAAATGCTTTTTACCAATAAGCGAAAAGATAGTGATGTATTTTTTACAACTTGTGAGCATTTGGTTGCCCATAACGGCTCTATATTAGTTTGCTCTAATCAAATAGAGGAAAAGAAATTAAATGAGCTTCCATCGAACCTTATTGTGTTTGCCACCACAAGTCAATTAGTAGATTCAATAAGTGAGGCTTTAAAGATTATCAAAAAGAAATACGCTAAGAAAATTCCTGATAACATCACCACTCTAAAACACTTTCAATTGACCGCAGAAAATAAAAATGACTTTCTTTCTTACGGTAGTGCCTCGAAAAATGTATATCTTTTACTTTTAGAAGATTACTAATCAATGAAAGAAATTTTAAGAAGGTCACTTACTGGTGTTCTCTACGTTATCTTATTACTTTCAGCAGTTTTTTTAAATTCAGACGCTTTTGACTTTCTATTTATGGTCTTTGGTCTAGCCTGTCTTTATGAATTTAAAAGACTTACCCATTTAAGAGGCTATTACATCTTTATAGCTTATCTCGGTTTGTGGTGGGCCTATATTTATTTGGTATCTGACAAAGCACTTATAACTTTACTAATGCTCTTTACAATAACCATTAATTTAGCTTTATTAACATTCTTATTTTCAAAAAAAGAGCGCTCCTTTACTACCATTCAAAAATTTATTATTGGTTTATTTTATATTGGTGGAGGGTGCATATTCCTTACCATGATTCCGTATAAGGACGACAAGTTTGCGCAATTTTTAATTATGGGTATCTTTATTTTAATCTGGGTAAGTGATACTTTTGCATATCTAGTGGGTAAAACTTTAGGGCGAACTAAACTATACCCATCCATTTCACCTAAAAAAACGGTGGAGGGCTCTCTTGGTGGTCTTGTTTTTGCATTAATTGCGGCCTATTTTTTGGCCAAATACGAAACCACTTTAAGTCTAAATCAATGGTTAATTTTAGCAACAGTAATTGTTGTAACAGGTGGCTTAGGAGATTTATTGGAGTCTAAATTTAAACGCATAGCAGGAGTTAAAGATAGTGGTGCCATTTTACCGGGCCATGGGGGAATTTTAGATAGATTGGATAGTTTAGTTTTTGCAGCGCCGTTCGCATATTTGACCTTAAACTTATTTTCTTATGTTTCATAGAGAAGGACAAACGATAATTTTAGTTACATTTTTTATCACTGTAGGAATTATTCTTTCGGCCCAATTCTTTGTTCCTATTGATTGGTTAAGAATTACTCTTCAATTGGCCGCTTTCATAGTTCTTGTTCTAATACTACAATTCTTTCGCAACCCAAAACGTCTGGTTACGCCAAATTTTGATGAAATCTTAGCTCCTGTAGACGGTAAAGTCGTTGTGATTGAAGAAGTAGAAGAAACAGAGTATTTTAAAGAAAAAAGAAAGCAGGTTTCTATTTTTATGTCTCCGCTGAATGTACATGTTACCAGATATGCTTCCAGTGGTACAATCACCTTTTCTAAATACCATCCAGGTAAATACCTCGTAGCATGGCACCCAAAATCAAGTACTGAAAATGAACGCACAACTGTAGTGATACATACTCCTAAATTTGGTGAAATTCTTTATCGCCAAATTGCCGGGGCTTTAGCCAGAAGAATAGTAAATTATGCAGAAGAAGGAGAACAAGTTACACAAGGTGAAGATGCCGGGTTTATAAAGTTTGGGTCAAGAGTAGATTTATTTCTTCCATTAGATGCGGATATAACAGTAGACTTAAATCAAAAAGTAGTAGGAGCAAAAACGTGCATTGCTACACTTAAAAGTCAAGATGGGTAGTGAAAAGACACATATAAAGTTTGAAGAGGCCGTTGCTTTCGTAAACAACTACTCAAAGCCCATACCCGCAGATTTGCTACTTAAACTCTATGCCTATTACAAAATAGCGAAGAAAAACTTTGACAACCCCGGAAGCAAAACACCTTTAATCAACGCTTTCAAAGCAAATGCCCTAATTCAGGCAAAAAATATTAGTCGCAAGCAAGCAATGAAAGAGTATGTAGAGCTGGTGGAAACTTCGCTAAAAAAAGACTACTAAACAACTAAGGCTTGTTCGGTTCTTTCTTTTTCAATAAAAGTGAAATAAAAACTACATCCTATGCTTAGGATAAAGTAAACCATCATAAAATTACTACCAAAGCTCACAAAAGAATTTAACCCAAACCAATCACCATTTCGAAAAAGAACAGCAAAACCACTTAAGCCTCTTAAAAGTTCTACCCAAAAGGCATAAGGCTTTCTATCCATTAGGCTTGTATATGCGAAGATACCTACAAACACGAAAGCACTAAATAACAACAGTTCCCTAAAGTCGATTTCAGCATAATTATAGAGCATAAATAATAACAAAAAAGTATTTGCCAATAGCTGAAAAATAGCATATCCTTTTAACAAATTCGAACTTTTGGGTTTATACCTTTTAAAATTATAAACGTCTTCAATTATCGATACCGGATATTTTTCAGAAACATCTGTAGGTCGCCAACCAGTGGGCATAAACCAAATTCGAACCTTATCCCAGGTACTTCTTGTTCTCCAGGCGTCTTTAACCAATCGCCAAAAATGTTGAAAGTTAATTAGAATTGGATTCCATGTTGCGGCCGGTTTTAACACACCATATTGTGGAGGTACATTCTCAAGTTCTTCTTGAAAAGTACCAAACAGTCTGTCCCAAACACATAAAATTTGTCCTAAATTTTTATCTATATATTCTGGATTGATGGCGTGATGAACCCTATGTTGAGAAGGGGTTACAATAACATATTCTAACCAGCCCATTTTACCGATATGCTGCGTATGATACCAAAATTGGGCAAACAAATGTATGGGTGCCAAAATGGCTATCACCTCATTAGGAACGCCAAGTATCGCAGCAGGAATAAGGAGTAGAGCAAAATAACCAATGAGATTTGAAATTGATTGTCTTAGGGCACAAGCGAGATTAAATTCTTCGCTACTATGATGAATTACATGTTGATTCCAAAAAATATTGATGTGATGGCTTAACCGATGATTCCAATATCCTGCAAAATCTATTGCTATAAAAGCTATCAACCATACCAACCAAGTGGTATTTATGTCAAAAAGCGCAAGATTTTCTGCTAAAAAAGGATAACTTACAAGAACTAGAACAAGGCCTAAAGAGTCTTTTATAATGTTGGTCAAACCAGAGCTTAGGCTGCTTACAGTATCCATCACATTATGCTTCTGATTCTTAACAAGTGCACCATAAAGCACCTCAACAAGCACTAAACCAGTAAAAAAAGGTATGGCATAAAGCAAGGCGTTGGCATAGGTCTCCATGACATAAAGATAAAAATAAGTCTCAACAGTTTAAACCAGAACAATTCTAGCCTATAAATCGCTTTATATCGTTGGCATCGGTCAAATCAGGAATAGCTTCTGACCTAGGGTAACAGTAGATTCCACCATCAATTTCACCGGCCATTTTTCTTACTGCTTGGGGCAGTTCTTTTTCATCGCGTACAGGATCCAGCAAACAATTCTCAAGATAGGGATAAACAACATCGCCCGAAAAACTGAAAATATTCATGCTAACCCTTAGAATTCCTTCAGCATCTCTATAACCATCAACCTCTTCCGGATTGGGTTTTTCAAAGATTCCTTTTAGAAATCCATTTTCATCGATATCCATGAGGGCAAACTTAGCAATGCGCTCGTCGGAAAAATTTAATCCGGCACTGCTATAACTAATAAGTGCATTTGGTGCCGTCCTTTCCTTTTTTAAATCTATAAGCGCATCGGTGGAGTATAGATTATCGCCATTGCAAACTGTAAATCGTTCTTTTAACAATTCAGGATATTGGTCTATACACTGTTGCAAGGCATCGGCCGTACCTAGAGGTTTAGCCCTGTCTTCTGGCACATATTGCACGGCAAAATGCAAGCTTATATTTATATGGGCTTCCTCTTTAAAAAATTCCTTGGCGAACTCTTTGAATGCGCCATTTTCAGGGGATGTAATCACATATACCCTCTTAATTTCAGCAGAAATTGCATTCTTCAACAGATAAAACAACAATGGTTTTTGGGCTTCACCTAAGGGTATTAAGGTCTTATGTAGATTTTTAGCAATAGCTAAAGTTCTATTATCCAAACCAGATGAAGCTAAGCTCCGCTTCATTCTTGATGAGGCACCACCGGCCATTATCACTAAACTCTCATTCTTCATAAATAACTATGTTAGTTGTACTTCATATGCATTTACGGCGTTTGAAGCAAGAAAAGCATCTATCACCCTATTTTTTAATTCATCCGTTGTAATGGCCACCATACAGCCGCCGCCGCCAGAACCAATTATTTTTGCACCTAGTGCACCTGCTTTCCTTGCAGCATTCATCATTTTTATCATTTCTTGAGGTGTATTCTGAATCTGATTTTGAAGAATTTCTTGATGCTGGTTCATTAAATCACCCAAAACTTTAATATCTGGAGTACTCTTAGACAACTCTGCCTGTGCTTTTCTGGTAATATCATAGTTATGTATCGTCGCATACCAATGATTTTGAAACTTGTCTGGCACCAGGCCCCTATATTTTTCATAATCTGAAACTGTCGCAGCGCTAGTTTTAAATTCGGGGACCCTTTTTTGTACCGCCTCAACTGCATTTTGAGCATAAACTCGAGCATTTTGAAGTACCTCTAGGGTCTGTTTCGAAATACCGGACTCCGCAACAACCAATGTACCTAACTGTGTGCTTAGCTTACCACTTTTTCCTGTTTCCGTATCGATAAATAGCATACCGCCTTGTGCTATGGTATATTGATCCATTATGCCCCCGGGCTGTTTAAAGTAAACGGCTTCTGCTTCATAGGCCAAGTGACCTAATTCTATATCACAAACGGCAATTGATTTTTTTTGAATCTTAACCAAAAACCGAAGCCAACAAACCACCAAAGCAGAAGAACTGGATAGTCCAGCATTTACAGGGATATTGCCTGCAATCTCAATATCATAACCTTGTTCAAAAGCAAATCCCTTTTCCTT
>CALBVX010000094.1 GCA_937969515.1 uncultured Croceitalea sp.
TTATAGCATCTGATAAATAATCGAACTTATAGTTCTGGTAATCCGTAAGGTTTTCTAAACGAATTGGGTTGTCGCTACAATACAACTGCCATACGTAATCTGCATATTCGATATCATCTTGAGAAAGTATTGTTCGTTTCTTGTATAAAGCGACCAGTTGTTCGTCGCTCAGCTGATTTAAGCTATATAATCTGTCCGTTTCATCTTCTTTGCCACTACAGACCAATGAAATCTCGGCATGTCTGCGGTGTGTTTTCAACCAACTTAGAACAGCAAGCATATTGATCTGGCAAAAAAGATCGTATTCGAACCAAAGTACAATTTGGTCTTGCTGCTTATGATTACAAAGGGACCGATACTCTTTTAAGGTTTTTTCAACAAACCAAGATTTCGATACTTTATAATTCTTGTTTAAAAATTCAAAACGGGTTTTCCAAAAGGATTCGCTACCAACGCTACTAAGGGTTTTACCTTCGCAAAGCATTTCGCGCCAGGTAATAATATCTCCCTTAAGAGGTAACGATTGTAACTTTTCAGTGAAACTGTCTCCATTGGTAATGTGCAACAGTGATTTCATCTTCAGTGTAGTTTACGTTAGTTAGGAATTCTAAATGTAGTATTTAAACGAAAAAGAGAAAAATTATTCCGGCAAAACATCGTTGTTTGACCGAAAAAATTAACAGATTATCGATAAAAACAATTTTAAACGCAACCATTTGTAATTTATCCGCCGACCCTTTTCACTTTAAAACCTTTTTGTTTTAAGAAATCCATGATTTTGTCGCGATAATCCCCCTGAATAATAATTGTTTCGTTTTTAAAGCTTCCTCCAACGCTTAAATAGGACTTCAGCTCTTTTGCCAACTTCTTAAAATCTGCATCTGCGCCGGTATACCCTTCTAAAATGGTTATTGGCTTGCCTTTTCGTTTTTCGTATTTGCAGATAATAGGTGCATCTTGCAGCCAGTAGTCGGGTTTTTCAGGCTCTGGGGTGTTGGATTCCTCAGGAACATGGTCTGGGAATAAATTTTTG
Source organism: uncultured Croceitalea sp. (assembly GCA_937969515.1). Taxonomy (GTDB): domain Bacteria; phylum Bacteroidota; class Bacteroidia; order Flavobacteriales; family Flavobacteriaceae; genus Croceitalea; species Croceitalea marina. The sequence continues at coordinate 1,034 of CALBVX010000094.1, forward strand.
AGCTGGTCGCTAATATCCATCCGCTTATTTTTTTACCAAGCCTAGTTCGACTAAACGCTCAAGTAAATATGCTCCGGCGGTGATATCTTCAAACTGCTTTGGATTATTTTCGTCGATACAATCCTCTAAACAATTTAAGGGCATTTCACTAACCGGATGCATGAAAAATGGGATGGAATACCGTGAAGTTCCCCATAATTCCTGGGGTGGATTTACCACTTGATGAATGGTGGATTTTAATTTATTGTTGGTCAGTCTAGAAAGCATATCTCCAACATTGATCATGAGTTGGTCCGGCCGAGCTATCGCATCGACCCATTCGCCTTTATGATTTTTGACTTGTAAGCCTTTTCCATGGGCGCCCATTAAAAGTGTAATAAGATTGATATCGCCATGTGCCGCTGCACGCACCGCGTTTTTCGGCTCTGAGGTTATTGGAGGATAATGGATTGGGCGTAAAATAGAGTTCCCATTTTTGATCCATTCATCAAAATAAGTTTCCTTCAAATCAAGATGTAAGGCCAACGCGCGTAAAACGTATTTTGCGGTCTTCTCTAACATCTGATAGGTCTCTTTACCTACAGCGTTGAATTCTGGAAGTTCTTTTACAGTAACATTATCCGGATATTCTGCTTCCAATTTAGGATTGTTTACCACATATTGCCCAAAATGCCAGAATTCCTTTAAGTCTCCCTCTTTTCTCCCTTTGGCATGTTCCTTACCAAAAGAGGTATAGCCTCGCTGGCCCCCAATGCCTTCAATTTCATAAGAGTCTTTTATTTCTTGTGCCAGTGCAAAAAACTTTTTGATTTCATTGTATAAATTCTTGACCAATTCCTCGGACAGAAAATGCCCGCTAAGTGCAACGAAACCAATATCTTCAAAAGCTGCGCCGATATCATTTGTGAATTTCTTTTTTCTATTTGGGTCTTCTGATATAAAGTCCTCTAAATTTACACTTGGTATTGCGCTCATGTTAGCTTGTTTAAGAGTTTCAAATTTAAGAAATCTCAATCAACCATTTTAAAAATTAGACCGCATCTGACCTTTTTATTACTTTTAACCCGCTTGAAATTTTTTATATGCGATACCATATTGGCGATTTTGATAATGAAGTTCTAATTCAGCTCTACGAGCGAATGCTTAAGCCTAGAATGATTGAAGAGAAAATGCTTATTCTGCTTCGTCAGGGTAAAATTTCGAAATGGTTCAGCGGTATCGGTCAAGAAGCGATTTCGGTGGGTGTCGCTTCCGCTTTAAAGAATGAAGAATACATTCTTCCGATGCATCGAAACCTTGGTGTTTTTACCACTAGGAACGTTCCTTTAAATCGATTGTTCGCCCAATGGCAAGGCAAGGCCAGCGGATTTACCAAAGGCCGTGACCGAAGTTTTCATTTTGGTAGTCAAGAACATAAAATAGTGGGCATGATTTCACATTTAGGTCCGCAACTTGGTGTTGCCGATGGTATTGCCCTAGCGGATTCTTTACGACGAAAGAAACGGGTAACCGCTGTTTTTACGGGAGAAGGCGCTACAAGCGAGGGAGATTTTCACGAGGCATTGAATGTGGCTTCGGTGTGGAATTTGCCAGTGCTCTTTTGTATCGAGAACAATGGTTATGGGCTCTCGACCCCAACGAACGAGCAATATAATTGTGAGCATCTGGCCGATAGGGCCAAAGGGTATGGCATGGAGTGCCGTATCATTGAAGGGAACAACATTCTTGAGGTCTATTCTAAAGTAAGCGAACTGTGCAAGGCCATACGAAAGAGGCCGCGACCGGTCTTTTTGGAGTTTAAAACCTTTAGGATGCGCGGACATGAAGAAGCAAGCGGAACGAAATATGTGCCAGAAAAATTAATGGCTAAATGGGCAAAAAAAGACCCTATTTCAAACTATGAGACTTTTTTGCTAGAGAAAAAGGTACTGACCTCAGCATACATAGAAAACCTGAAAGCAGAAATAACGGAAGAAATCAACTCGAATCTAGAGTTGGCCTTTAATGAAGAGCCGATTTCATCAACATTAAGTAATGAAATAGGTGATGTGTATCAGGGTTTTGAAAATGAAATAGTTAAACCTTCTGAGGATACTTCAAATATTCGTTTTGTAGATGCTATATCAAACGGATTGCGACAGTCGATGGAACGCCACAACGAACTCATTATAATGGGGCAAGATGTTGCGGAATATGGAGGGGTCTTTAAAATAACCGAAGGTTTTACAAAAGAATTTGGCCGTAGTAGGGTAAGAAATACTCCTATTTGCGAATCTGCCATTGTTTCTGCAGCTATGGGGCTATCCATCAATGGTATGAAAGCCGTCGTTGAAATGCAGTTTGCCGATTTTGTCACCTCTGGTTTTAATCCCGTGGTGAATTATTTGGCCAAAGTTCATTATCGTTGGGGGCAGAATGCGGATGTAGTTGTTCGGATGCCTTGTGGAGGTGGAGTTGGTGCTGGTCCGTTTCACTCTCAAACCAATGAGGCGTGGTTTACCAAAACTCCAGGACTTAAGGTGGTGTATCCTGCTTTCCCTAAAGATGCCAAGGGATTACTAATAACTTCTATTAACGACCCGAATCCAGTATTGTTTTTTGAACATAAAGGGCTGTATAGAAGTGTTTATGGTGATGTTCCCGATGATTATTATACATTACCTCTTGGCAAGGCCAGTATTTTACGAACTGGCAACGCGGTAAGTATTGTGAGCTATGGTGCTGGAGTGCATTGGGCCTTGGAAACACTTGAAAAACATCCTGAAATAGATGCGGAACTCATCGATTTAAGAACGCTTCAACCCCTTGATGTAGATACGATCTATGAATCCGTAAAGAAAACGGGCAGGCTTATCATTCTTCAAGAAGATTCCCTATTTGGGGGCATTGCAAGTGACATTTCGGCTTTGGTCATGGAAAACTGCTTTGAGTATCTTGATGCCCCTGTAAAAAGGGTTGCAAGCTTAGAGACTCCTATCCCTTTCGCGGCCAACTTAGAGGCCGATTACCTTCCCAAAAAGCGTTTCGAGGAAAATTTACTCGAATTAATGGCCTATTAGCGTATGCGTTAATATTTATAGTATTTCAGGTACCTCAAGAAATCAATTTCACGCAATTTTGTTGGCATGGCGATTGGGCTGTGTTTTATCGTTTTTAACAAAAATTAACATACAGCCGTAATCGATTTTTGAATAGTAACGTATATACAACAAATACTAAAACTTTAACTATGACTAAAATGAAAGTAATGAGCATGTTAATACTAGTAGGTCTAGTAGCTTCATGTTCGGTCTCTAAATCTGCGAGACAACAACGAAATTTATTGAGCGGTACTTGGGAGCTGAACGATGTCTCTTATGAAAACAATGATGGTGCTTTTAAGTCTGTCATTTTCGGAGATGCCCAAGATATTTGTTTTGAGGGAAGCAATTGGTTCTTCAGGGACAATAACAGTACTGGTCGTTATACCATAAAAAATGGTTCGCTTTGTCAAGGTGGAGACCGTTTTATTCGTTGGTCGGTAATTGAGCCTGCCGATAGGTTAAGCCAGCTGCAGTTCAAGTTTATCGATGAGAAGCGAAAAGACGTTTCGGGAGGTAGAGGATACCGATTGGATATTGCCAATCTAAATGAACAGACGATGACCTTGAAGTCAAACGTGTCGGTTGATGGCCAGCCTGTAACTATAGTTTATGAATTCACAAGAAAATAAAAGAACGATGAGAAAAAATATAAGAAAGAGTGCAGCTTTACTAATGGTTTTAAGTCTTGTAGTGAGCTGTAATGCCGTAAAAAACGCAAACAATAAACAAAAGGGTGCCGTAATCGGTGCAAGTGGTGGCGCTGTAATCGGTGGTGTTATCGGAAATAATGTTGGAAAAGGAAATACGGCCTTAGGGGCCATTATCGGTGCCGTTGTCGGTGGTGCAGCCGGTGGTTATATTGGAAATCGAATGGATAAACAGGCAGAACGAATCGAAGAGGAAATTCCTGGTGCCGAAGTTACAAGAGTAGGCGAGGGGATTAATGTGACCTTTACCGAGGACGCCGGGGTCTATTTTGATACAAGCAGGTCTGATGTCAAAGGAACATCTGCAACTACTTTGGATAAACTTGCCGGTATTTTTCAAGAGTATCCAAATTCTAATGTATTGGTAGAAGGCCATACGGATAGTGCAGGTAGTGATGAGTATAACTGGAAGTTGTCGCAACAACGTGCGGAGTCTGTAACCAATTATTTGGTAAGCAAAGGAATTTCTGCAAATCGATTTTCTACCAAATGGTATGGTGAAACACAGCCAAAAGAAAGCAACGAAACTGCTGCAGGTAAAGCAAAGAACAGGCGAGTAGAATTAGCAATTATCGCCAGTGAAGCATTGAAACAAGAAGCAATGCAGAAAACAAAAGGATAAGCAAATAAACACCCCACAACAAAGTCCCGACTCGCAATAGTCGGGATTTTTGTTTTTATACGGTATCTTCAAAACGTGGAAAAATACGACGTCATAATTGTTGGGGGTGGTCTCGCAGGATTGACTGCGGCAATACACTTAAAGCAAAAGGGCCGCAGTGTTTTGGTGGTAGAGAAGAACAATTATCCCAACCATAAGGTATGCGGAGAATATGTGTCCAATGAAGTGCTTCCTTATCTCGAATCCTTAGGAGTAAATTTGAATGCTGAAAACACGGTCACTATCGATACTTTGCAAATGAGCACCGGGTCCGGAAAAAGTATTCGTACCAAACTTCCTTTAGGCGGATTTGGAATTAGCCGTTATACGTTTGATAATCTGTTATATCAAAAAGCAAAGGCTACGCAGGTAGATTTTGCCTTTAAAACTGCTAATGACATTTGTTATAAAGAGAATCAATTTGAGGTAAGTGTTTCAGCTGATGAAAAATATACAGGTGCCATAGTTATTGGAGCTTATGGAAAAAGATCGGGATTGGATAAAAAGCTAAACCGAAGATTTATACAGCAGAAATCACCTTGGCTTGGTGTCAAATGCCATTATGAGTTCAATGATTTTCCTTCTAATTTAGTTGCCCTACACAATTTTTATGGAGGTTACGGCGGTTTATCGAAAACCGAGGATGGAAGTGTCAATTTCTGCTATCTTGCTAATTTTAAAAGCTTTAAACAATATGGCTCCATCGAAGAATTTAATTCAAAAGTGGTTTCAAAGAATCCTTTTCTTGGAGATTTTTTAGCTGATGCAAAACCTAAATTCAAAAAGCCGGTGAGTATCGCCCAGATTTCCTTTGAAAAGAAACAATCCGTTCAAAATCATGTCTTAATGTGCGGTGATAGTGCTGGTTTAATCCATCCGCTTTGCGGCAATGGCATGGCAATGGCGATACATAGTGCTAAAATAGCTGCAGAATGCATTTTAGATTATTTAAAAGATAGTAATCCAAATAGAGACAAGCTTGAAAAGGGTTATGCAAGTCTTTGGAGAAAAGAATTTGAAGGGCGATTACGAATGGGGAGAACGGTACAGCGCGTTCTTATGAGCAATACGGCTTCTGAAATAGCACTAGGTACAATCGCAAAGTCTGAAAAAATACTGCAATCGATGATTAAACGCACCCATGGAAACCCTATATTAGTCTAATGCAGTTGACAATGAGAAATACGGAAATGGAGTTGATGGACAATCCCGAATTGGGAGTTCAAGAGCTTAAAAAAGTGTTTAAAGATATCAATAGGGTCAATGCAGTGCTGGGCGGTAGTAAAATTAGTATGGATGCCCTACATGAATTGCTGAAAAGCAGTCCTAATAAATCGTATACGATTTTGGATGTGGGTTGCGGCGACGGTTACATGCTTCGCGAGGTCGCATTATTCCTACGAAAAAAAGAAATTAAAGCTGAACTAATAGGGATGGATTTACGTGATGATATCCTTTCAATTGCTAAGGAAGCGTCTAAAGATTTTCCTGAAATCTCGTATGTACAACAAGATGTTTTGGTATTAAATCCAGAAAAATTTCAGTGCGATGTGCTGCTTTGTACCCTCACAATGCATCATTTTAATAATGACGAAATTTCAGTTTTTTTAGACAAGTTTATTTCGATTTCAAGACTTGGCGTCGTTATCAATGATTTGCAAAGAAGTCGATTGGCCTGTTATCTTTTTAAAGTGTTTAGATTTTTTTTCTTGAAAACCAAAATTGCGAAAAAAGACGGGTTGACCTCCATAAAAAGTGGTTTCTTGAAATCAGAATTACAGCAATTCGCAAAAAAAATACCGAACGTTATTCATAGAATTGAATGGAAATGGGCTTTTCGTTATGTATGGATAATACAACCCAATCGA
>CALBVX010000095.1 GCA_937969515.1 uncultured Croceitalea sp.
TTCCGTTTATTCGCGATTTTCGGAATAGGGTATTGGCTTTTTGATATCATCAAAAAGAAATCTCCCAAAGTACTGATACTTGCCGTATCCTTGATTTTTGCTGGGGCCTTGGGTAATATTATAGACTCTGTTTTTTACGGATTGTTGTTTAATGAGAGTAATAATCAAGTAGCTGAGCTATTTTCTAATGAGCCCTACGGGAATCTCTTTTATGGTAAAGTGGTAGATATGCTATATTTTCCTTTAATTGATACAACTTGGCCCGAATGGGTTCCAAGTGTCGGAGGTAAAAACTTTCGATTTTTCGAACCTATTTTTAATATCGCCGATACTGCGATAAGCACTGGGGTTGGAATTTTGATTTTCTTTAATAAAAGAGCTTTCGCCAAGACAGAAAGTTAAAATTTATACACTTTTTCTGGTGTAACGCAGTAGTCTAAAGGTATGTCATGCTTGTCAATATCTTCGATTTCCCTTTCAGCTTCAAAAAAAGATAGCCCTATTTTCACCACATTGGAATTACATTTTTTGAGAAATGTATCGTAAAACCCTTTTCCGTATCCCACTCTATTTCCTTTTAAATCAAAAGCAAGTAGGGGAATAAAAACAACTTCCAGTTGTTTTTCATCAATAAGAATACCATTTACGGGTTCTGGAATATTCCATTTGTTTTTTTTGAGCAGTGTGCTGTCGGTAAGAAGAAAATGCTCCAGTTGCTTTTCTCCCTTTGTTTTGGGTATAATAACATTTTTATCCTTACCATGAAGTAGGGTTAAAAGGTAAGCGGTATCAACCTCTTTACTTTCGGTAATGGTTAAGAAAACATGATAATAAAAAAAACTCCAAATATTCATTTGGAGTATATTATTGGAAATTTTTAAACTCTGGCTTTGTATGGTTTCGAAACTAAGTTTTCTCCTTTTGTTTCGGTAGGCCTCTCTAAGTTCAATTTTTCGCATCTAACTTCTTAAAATAGAAGATACTGTTGGGGGCAGTTTAAGATAAGTTCTACTCTCTCGTTGAGACAGCAAAGTAGATTTTGAAGAAAAGCATCAAAATCAGATACATACCTAAAACAATTAAATAGTTTTCCATAGGGGGTAACTTTAATTTGATTTAAATATAAAGAAAAATTTTACATACAACCTATGAACTGCACAATTTTATCGTTGAATTACACTTTTTTTGTAGTTTTTTTAAGAAAAAGAAAATTAATTCTTCAGTTTAATGTAATAGTTAACAACAACATACCATGTATTTAGGTTTTGTAAACCACATATAATACTAAGGTTATCAAATTGATTTTTGAGTTAAAAAATTAAAAACGATTCATGCTTTTTTAAAAAGGTAGTAATTTAACCAAGTGTACTGCACCTTAAATTTCTTAAAGCTCACATGGTACATTTACCGATTGAAGTTCAAATAAGTTCGTTGCCCAATAGCCCCGGTGTTTATCAGTTTTACGATGAATCCGATACTATTATTTATGTGGGTAAGGCAAAAAATCTCAAGAAACGGGTGTCATCATACTTTACCAAAAACCACGAATATGGAAAGACGCGGGTATTGGTAAAAAAAATAAGGTCTATCAAACATATTGTAGTAGCTACCGAATCAGATGCATTACTACTTGAAAATAATTTTATTAAAAAATACCAGCCTAGGTATAATGTGCTGCTTAAAGACGATAAGTCTTACCCCTGGATTTGTATAAAAAATGAGCGTTTCCCTCGGATATTTCCAACCAGAAAGTTGATTAAGGATGGGTCGGAATATTTTGGTCCGTACACGAGTATGAAGACGGTAAAGACACTTTTGGACCTGATTAAAAGTGTTTATCCGCTAAGAACATGTAATTATGACCTTTCGGAGGAGAAAATAAATGCTGGCAAGTACAAGCGATGTCTTGAGTTTCATTTGGGTAATTGTAAAGCACCGTGTGAAAATTTGCAAGAAGCCGTCGAATATCACAAACAAATAGATGATATTAGAGACATCATCAAGGGAAACTTTAAAAGCTCATTACTCTATTTTAAACATCAGATGAAAACGCTCGCAGCAGAAATGGAGTTTGAAAAAGCGCAGCGTATCAAAGAGAAAATAGAAGTATTGGAAAACTACCAGGTAAAATCGACAGTTGTCAATCCTAAAATTAGCAATGTTGATATTTTCTCTATTTTTTCTGATGAGACCCATGCCTACGTGAATTTTTTACAAGTTTCTCACGGATTAATTATAAGATCGCACACCCTAGAAATAAAAAAGAAACTAGAAGAAACAGATGAAGAGTTATTGCAATTGGCCATCGTTGAACTGCGCCAACGTTTTAAATCTGATTCTAAAGAATTGTACCTGCCTTTTGCCGTTGAAGTGGATAAGGATGTTAAAATTACTATCCCAAAATTAGGAGATAAGAAAAAACTATTGGATCTATCAACCCGAAATGCCAAATTCTTCAGGCAAGAGCGCTTTAAGCAAATAAAAATAGTAGACCCAGATCGCCACGCCAAACGTATCATGGCACAAATGAAGTCCGACTTAAGGTTGTCCGAAGCCCCAACACATATAGAGTGTTTTGACAACTCTAATATTCAAGGAACTAATCCCGTAGCGGCCTGTGTTGTTTTTAGAGACGGTAAGCCGGCAAAGAAAGAGTACCGTCATTATAATATAAAGACGGTCGAAGGTCCGGATGATTTTGCCTCAATGGAAGAGGTCGTATTTAGAAGGTATAAAAGACTGTTGAACGAGGCTCAAGATTTGCCACAGTTAATTGTAATTGACGGTGGTAAAGGGCAATTATCATCAGCACTAAAAAGCCTAGACATTTTAGGTTTAAGAGGTAAAATTGCCATTATAGGTATAGCCAAGCGATTGGAAGAAATCTATTTCCCTGAAGACCCGATTCCTCTATACCTAGACAAAAAATCTGAAACGCTAAAAATTATCCAACAACTCCGTAATGAGGCGCACCGTTTTGGTATTTCTTTTCACAGAAATAAGCGAAGTAAAGCAGCCATTAATTCAGAGTTGGAAAAGATTGAAGGTATAGGCGGAAAAACCGCTGAGCAATTGTTTAAAAGTTTTAAATCGGTAAAAAGAATACGTGAAGCATCTATAGATAATCTGGCAAAGTCAATAGGTATGGCCAAAGCCAAAAAAGTTTATGAATCATTTCATTAAGAATGGAATTCGAATGAAGAAAAAGCTAGCACTTGTTTTACTTTTAGTATGCACTTTGGTATGCTCACAAGAAGAACCTAAAGTTGGGCTTGTACTAAGTGGTGGAGGTGCAAAAGGGCTAGCACATATCGGGGCGCTAAAAATAATTGAAGAAGCTGGGGTAGAGATAGATTATATAGGCGGCACCAGTATGGGTGCTATAGTGGGTGCCTTGTATGCTTCGGGCTATACGGCTAATGAATTGGACTCGATATTTAAATCAACTGATTTTTCAAAGCTAATTCAAGATAATGTGCCGAGAGGGGCAAAATCATTTTATGAAAAGGACGATTCTGAGCGCTATGCTCTAGGTTTGCCTTTTGATAACTTTAAAGTTTCCTTTCCAGAAGCGATATCCGGAGGGCAAAATATCTACAATGAATTCGTTCGCTTATTGTTCCATGTAAAAGATATAAGAGATTTTAATAAACTTCCAATCCCTTTTTTATGTATCGCTACCAACGTTGAGACCGGCGATCCTATATTGTTAGATAGTGGCTACTTGCCTGAAGCTATAATGGCAAGTGGTACATTACCTTCTCTATTTGAACCAACAGAGTTGGATGGTAAAATATTGATAGATGGGGGTGTGGTCAATAACTATCCAATAGATGAGGTTAAAAATCTAGGAGCAGATGTTATTATTGGTATCGATGTGCAAGATGCTTTGGCCAAAAGAGAATCTTTATCATCGGCAACGGAAGTTTTATTGCAAATAAATAATTACCGTACCGTAAATGATATGGTTAAAAAAAGGGAAGAAACAGACATCTATATTCAACCCAATATCGAAGATTTTTCAGTAATTGATTTTGAAAAGGGATCAACGATTATTGAGATAGGGGAAATTGGGGCAAAAGAAAAATGGATGGATTTAAAGGCCTTGGCGGATAAAAAACAATCGAAACGAGCAAATCGAATTATAGGAAAAAGTATGGATAGCCTCAGTATCAATAGATTGATTATAGAAGGCAACAATAGATATACCAGAGGGTATATCAAAGGAAAGCTGCGCTTTAATCTTGCAGATAAAATTCCGTTCGAAAAATTAAAGCAGGGAATAAATAACCTTGCTGCAACTGGTAATTTTAAAGCGATACGGTACGAGTTGGTCTCAAATGGTCTTGGTACAGATTTGATTTTGAAATTAAAAGAGAATGCTACCAAAATGTATATTAAAATGAGCGCTCATTATGATGATTTATATAAAAGCGCTGCCTTATTGAATATTACCAGAAAAAACCTATTGCTAAAAGATGATGTGGCGTCATTTGATTTTATTTTGGGCGATCATGTTCGCTACAATTTTCAGTACTACTTAGATAAAGGGTTTTACTGGAGTTTTGGGGTAAATTCAAATTTTAATGACTTTGATAAAGAGGTTGATTTTGGTCTTATACGTTCAAATTTTGATGTGCCCGATGACCCAAATATCAGCGAAATCAATCTTGATGTAACAGACTTGACCAATCAAGTATATCTGCAAACTGTTTTAAAAGAAGAATTTGCTTTTAGCATTGGTCTTGAACATAAATTGTTGCGCTATAGTACAAGAACTTTAAATAATAATATAGGCTCATTAGCAGCTGTTCCTCCTCCTACTGATCGTACTTTTTTTGAAAACAGCAACTATTTTAGCACCTACGGAAAGTTAAAACTGGACACTTATGATGACAAGTACTTTCCTACTAAAGGATTATATTTTGATGGAGATTTTCACTACTACATACTTTCTTCTGATTTTAATAATAATTTTAAGGATTTTTCGATAACCAAGGCACGTATGGGAGGGGTATTTACATGGCTCAAAAATTTGACCTTAAATATTGAAACTGAGGGTGGCTTTAAGTTAGGGACTTCGAATGTATCTTCTTTCGATTTTATTTTAGGAGGATTTGGCAGTGAACCAACTCACAACTTTATTCCCTTTTTCGGTTATGATTTTTTATCACTCCCGGGTAATAGTTTCGTAAAGGCTTACGCCAGGTTGGATTACGAATTCGCTCCAAAAAATCATGCACTTTTTACCGCCAACGTTGCAAATGTAGATGATGATTTATTCAGGACGGGAGAGTGGTTTACAGAACCGAATTTTTCAGGCTATGGCATCGGTTATGGGTTCGAATCTTTCCTCGGCCCTTTGCAGATTTATTATTCATGGTCGCCACAACGGAATGAGAGCGAAGTCCTTTTTAGCATTGGGTACTGGTTTTAGCAAAATATTATCCTAAAAAATGGTAATTATTCTTAAAAGAAAACCAACTATGGTCAAGCTAAGTTAAAGTACGTTAAAACCTGAGATTTCTAAGTTAAGCTGTCATACATTTGTATAACAAGAGGGGTGGTTCCCTCACTACTTTAAGTATTGGTTTTTCATAATTTAAAGTTTGGTTGGTTATTTAGAGAAAGCCCTGATGTAAGCATCAGGGCTTTTTTTGTACAATACTTTGGAATAACTTTTGTTTTAGTAAAGGTAAATGTGCGAATAAAGCCATTTTATATAGTATTTTTAATGTTAGTTTATCTGCTATGAAAAAACTTACTTTCATCATTATTTCATTTTTGATGCTGGGTGTTTCAGCACAACAGAAACCTGCCTACAAGGCTGGTGAGTGGTTGAAGTTTAGAATTCACTATGGCATTTTTAATGCAAGTTTTGCCACTCTAAAACTTACCTCAGAAAACTTAAATGGAACGCCGGTTTATCATGCCGTGGGCAAAGGTAAAACTACTGGTATGGCAAGATGGTTTTTTAAGGTCGATGATAGGTATGAAAGCTATTTTGATAAGTATAACAGCAAACCCTATCGTTTTGTCAGAAAAATAGACGAGGGGGGCTATACCAAGGATATTGAAATAAACTTTGACTACGATAAATCATCCGCTTTACTTGAAGATAAAAAGAACAAGAAAGATTATAATATTGCGATCAATCACAAGGTGCAAGATTTGATTTCGGCCTCATATTATCTTAGAAGTAATTATAATCTTGAAGACTTTAAAGTGGGGGAAAGTATCAGTATTGATATGTTGTATGATGATGACGGAATGTACAAGTTCAAATTAAAATTTTTAGGCACTGAAGTGGTCAAAACCAAGTATGGAAAAGTAGACTGCTTAAAATTTAGGCCTTATGTACAATCAGGCAGGGTTTTTAAAGAGCAAGAAAGCTTAACTTTGTGGGTATCGAACGATTTAAATAAGATTCCTATTCGTATAAAGGCAGATTTGGCCGTAGGCTCGATCAAAGCAGATTTAGATGGATATAATGGACTTAAAAATCAGTTCAAGATAATTATGAAGTGATCACTAAATGAAGAAAGACGAGCTAATTGAGTCCCAAATCAACAAGCTTGAAGAAAAGTTTAAAAATTCAGGACAAGACCTTAGCTCTTACCTCGACGGTCTACTTTATCAAAGGTATTTAACCTATTGGGACTATATTCATCTAGATACGCTTCTAAGTATACAGGTGCCCAAAACACACTTTCCTGATGAGGAGATTTTTATCATGTACCATCAAATTACCGAGCTGTATTTCAAGCTTATTTTGCATGAACAGAAACAGTTGGTAGAAGATAAATCACAAGATCTTGAGTTTTTTATAAATAAGGTGCATCGTATCAATAGTTATTACAAAGCACTGACCTCTTCTTTTAGTATTATGATAAAGGGGATGGACCGTGAACAATTTTTACGTTATCGAATGGCGCTGCTTCCTGCAAGTGGCTTTCAATCTGCGCAATACAGAATGATCGAGATTTACGCCACACCTATGGAAAATTTGGTGCACCACACGCAAAGGGCAGATTTTTCTGTTGCAAATTCTATTGAGGAATTATATGAACACATCTATTGGAAAAAGGGGGCGACAGATATTACTACCGGCGAAAAAACACTTACTTTAAAACAGTTCGAATTTAGATATACCCCAAGATTATTAAGAATTGCCAACCAAGCGAAGGGTAATACGATGTATAGTAAATACCTCAATCTTCCCCCAAAATCAAAGGAGAACAAAGAATTAATCGAGGTCTTGAAAGAATTGGATGTGAACGCCAATGTTAATTGGCCATTAATGCACATGGGTTCTGCATACCGTTATCTGGGTAAGGATAAAGCACCTGTTGATGCCACTGGGGGCACTAACTGGAAAGCGTATTTGCCTCCAAGTTTTCAGAAAATAATATTTTTCCCAAATTTGCATTCAGAAATGGAGTTGAATACCTGGGGGAAACAGTGGGTAGACCATATTTTTAATCCAAAAAACAAAGCATAAAGAATGCATAAATATTGGGGCGCTTTTTTGGCATTGGCCATTTTTATATCCTGTAAAGAAGATAAACCCGAACAGCAACAAGAGATTGCGCAAATGCCCATTGAGAAACCAGTAGTAAAGCGGTTCGGATTTGATTTTGACGGGTACAGCATTGTTCAAGATACCGTTCGAAACGGTGATAGTTTTGGTCAATTAATGCTAAAGAACAATGTAGATTATGAAAAAGTAATTACCATTTCTGAAAAGTTCAGAGATACTTTCGATGTTCGAAAGATTAACGTTGGCAAACCCTATTTCATTTTAAAATCTAAAGATTCTTTAGAAAAGGCCCAAGTATTCATTTATCAAAATGACAAGATAAATTATACTGTTTTTGACTTACAAGATTCGGCAAAAGTCTATAGGAGTAAAAGAAGGGTAAGTTATAAGGAACGGGAAATAGCGGGACAAATTAGAAATTCACTGTCCCTTGACATGGATTCTTTAGATGTTGACTATAATGTGACCTTGAATTTAGCCGATATTTATGCTTGGACTATCGATTTCTTTAGGCTAGAAAAAGGGGATCAGTTCAAAATTATTTATGATGAGCGCTACATTAATGATTCTATTTATGCTGGCGTTGGGCCTATAAAAGCAGCCTATTTTAAACATAAGGGCAAGCCTATTTATGCATTTCCGTATGTGGCAGATTCTTTAAAAAGCCTAACAGATTATTACGACCAAGATGCAAATAACCTTCGAAGTACTTTTTTAAAGGCGCCTATTAAATTTAACTATCGCTTGTCTTCAAGATATAATTTAAGAAGACGAATTGCCTATTATGGTTATAAGGTTAGGCCTCATAAAGGCACTGATTATGCAGCGGCAATTGGAACGCCTATAGTGGCCACAGCAGATGGTACCGTAACGGAGTCTAGAAGAAGAGGTGGTAACGGCAAGTATGTTAAGATAAAGCACAATGGAACATATAGCACGCAGTACTTGCATATGAAGGCTCAAAAGGTAAAAAAGGGGGAATATGTCAGGCAAGGTGATGTAATTGGATGGGTAGGTATGACAGGCAATACAGGTGGCCCCCATGTTTGTTATCGTTTTTGGAAAAATGGCAGGCAAGTTGATCCTCTTCGAGAAAAATTACCCTCAGCTGATCCAATAGTCGATTCTTTACGAACCGCTTATCTAGAACATATTGAACCGATTAAGACACAGTTAGATTGTATTGAATATCAAGAACCCAAAGAACAAGAAGAAGATTTAATCACACTTAACCAACAAGATGACACTACCCAAAATCAACCCAACAGCAACTAAGGCTTGGTCAGAACTTGCTTCACACTTTGAAGCTTCAAAAGAAAAACAGGTAAAAGATTTATTTCTTCAAGACCACAAAAGAGCTGCAAAGTTTGCTATTGAATGGAAAGATTTCTACGTAGATTTTTCAAAAAACCGCATTACTGATGAGACCCTGTCATTGTTGCTGCAACTGGCCGATGAGGTGCATCTAAAAGAGGCTATCAACAACTACTATGAAGGTGAAAAAATAAACCAAACAGAAAGCAGAGCGGTCTTGCATACAGCTTTAAGGGCTAAAAAAGGAGATACAATTCTTGTTGATGGAGTTAATGTGGTGCCCGAAGTTTATGGGGTAAAAGAACATAT
The DNA here is from genome assembly GCA_937969515.1 of uncultured Croceitalea sp. GTDB lineage: Bacteria > Bacteroidota > Bacteroidia > Flavobacteriales > Flavobacteriaceae > Croceitalea > Croceitalea marina. The sequence continues at coordinate 9,164 of CALBVX010000095.1, forward strand.
AAAAGTTTTTAGCGAGGCTATTATATCAGGTGATAAAACCGGATTTACAGGAAAAGCTTTCACAGATGTCGTTAACATTGGCATTGGAGGCTCAGACCTGGGGCCTGCAATGGTCACGGAATCCCTTAAGTTCTATAAAAATCATTTAAAGCTTCATTTTGTAAGTAATGTTGATGGCGACCATGTAAATGAAGTGCTTAAAGAACTTAATGCAGAGACCACTTTATTTGTTGTTGTTTCTAAAACTTTTACAACGCAAGAAACCCTTAGCAATGCCACGACCATTAAAGAGTGGTTTTTAAAATATGCCTCACAAAAAGATGTTGCTGCGCATTTTGCTGCGGTGTCGACCAATACCGAAAAGATTGAAGAATTCGGAATTGTCCAAGAGAATGTATTCCCTATGTGGGATTGGGTAGGGGGGCGTTTTTCACTTTGGAGCGCCGTAGGCTTATCAATCGCTCTAGCTGTTGGGTATGAAAATTTTGATGAACTATTGGCAGGAGCTAACGAAACGGATGTCCATTTTAAAGAAGCTGACTTCAAAGAAAATATCCCCGTAATACTGGCACTGTTAAGTGTTTGGTATAATAATTTTTACGGTGCGGAAACCGAAGCCATTATTCCTTACACCCAATATTTAAGTCGTTTTTCGGCATACTTGCAGCAAGGGATAATGGAAAGTAATGGTAAAAGTGTTGATCGTGAAGGAAACAAAATTCCTTACCAGACAGGTACTATCATTTGGGGTGAACCAGGCACAAATTCACAACATGCATTCTTTCAATTAATTCACCAGGGAACAAAAGTGATTCCGACCGACTTTATCGGTTTTAAGCATTCCTTACATGGAAATAAGGGTCATCACAATAAACTAATGGCCAATTTCTTTGCTCAAACTGAAGCATTGATGAACGGAAAAACAAAAGCCGAAGTAGTAGCGGAACTTAAATCCAATGGTTTAGAACAAGGCGTTATTGCTAAGTTGGCCAATTTTAAAGTATTTGAAGGAAATAAACCTACCAATACCATATTAATAGAAAAACTTACTCCGAAAACCCTTGGGGCTTTAATAGCTATGTACGAGCATAAAATTTTTGTTCAGGGGATTATTTGGAACATATTTAGTTTTGATCAATGGGGTGTAGAATTGGGCAAACAACTTGCCAAAAACACATTAAAGGATATTGAAAATTCAGATATCGGTAATCATGATTCCTCTACAATGACACTTTTACAAAAATTTAAGAATTAATTCACTTTTCAACAAGCTCAGATTAGTTATAAACAATTGCCTAGTAAGCTTTTAACAAGTTTTGCGTATTAGATATCTTAACGTTAGTTTAACACTGCAAAAAGTTTAAAACAAGACTTTTGCAGAGCTAATAAAACAATTAAACACTCAAAACAAATGAAAAAAATTTACTTGGTTATTGTAGCGCTTTTTATTGGTGTTACAGCATTTTCACAGGGGGTTACCACATCTGCAATAGGTGGTAAGATAACTGACAATGCTGGGGAGCCCCTTCCTGGCGCAAGTATTGTTGCTGTTCATACACCTTCAGGTACTGTCTATGGAGCTGCAACAGATTTTGATGGTTTCTACCGAATCTCAGGTATGCGTACCGGAGGTCCTTACACGGTAACGATTTCTTATGTTGGTTTTAATGAAGATGTCAAAGAAGGTGTCTATTTAAATCTTGGTTCAACAGTCAGAATTAGCTCTCAAATGGTAGAGTCTGCTACTGCACTTGATGAAGTGGTTATTACTGCTGTTTCTAATGGAGTATTTGGATCAAACAAAACAGGTACGGAGACCAATATCTCTCAAAGACAAGTTGCTACAATGCCTGCAGCTTCACGTTCTTTAGCAGATTTTGTTCGTTTAACGCCTCAAGCGCAATTAAGTGAGGGGAACGATGGTTTTTCTATCTCACTTGCAGGGCAAAATAACCGTTATAATGCTATCTATGTAGATGGTGCTGTAAATAACGACGTTTTTGGGCTTGCAGGTTCAGGAACTAACGGTGGGCAGACCGGGGTTAATCCATTGTCTGTTGATGCGATTGAAACTTTCCAGGTTAACATTGCTCCTTTTGATGTAAGACAATCAGGTTTCTCAGGAGGGTCCATAAATGCTGTGACAAGGTCAGGTTCCAATGAATTTAAAGGTTCTGCATATTACTTTACAAGAAACGAAAGTTTGGTGGGTAAAACACCACCAGATTTGGTCGGTGATGGTGAAGAAAGAGAAAAAATCGCAGATTTCTCGACAAATACCTATGGTGTTCGTTTAGGAGGTCCAATAGTAGAGGATAAGTTATTCTTTTTCGTTAACTACGAAAGAGGCGAGTCAGAAATTCCTCAGCCCTTTAATTTTAGTAATTACACAGGGCGCTCATCTGAGGCAGATTTAGCTAATCTGAGCAGTTTCCTTCAGAACACCTACGGTTATAACCCTGGTATTTTTGATAATAATGCAACTACTTTAGAGAGTAACACTTTAGTTGCTAAAATAGATTGGAACATAAATGAGAACCACAACTTGTCTTTAAGACATAGTTATGTTGGTGCAGATAATTTGGAAGCCCGTAATTCTGGTAATAGAAATATTGGTTTTATAAACGGCTCAGAATTTTTTGTTTCTAATACAAACTCTACGGCATTAGAATTAAACTCTAGATTTGGCAATAAGTTTTCTAATAACTTGGTTGTTGGTTATACTACTGTTCGTGATGACCGTGATCCTTTTGGAGACCCTTTCCCTACTGTAGATATACAAGATGGCGACGGAACAATTTCTTTTGGTTCAGAACCTTTTTCAACAGCTAACCTGTTAAATTCAGATTACCTTACAATTTCAAACAATTTTGAAATCTACGCTGGTCGTCATACAGTAACTTTAGGTGCTAACTTAGAGTTTGCAGATGTTAAAAATTTGTTTTTCGCTTTTAACTTTGGAGATTACACTTTTGAAGATCAATTTGATGATGATGGTAATCTTACATCAACTGGTTTAAATCAATTTTTAACCGGCCAAGATGCAGACGTTTACCAACATGGTTATTCTTTAGTGGGTAATGGTATAAACGGTGATGAATCTGCTGGTTCTGCAGACTTTAAAACATCACAGTACGGATTTTATGTACAAGATGATTTTGATGTAACTGATGATTTTAAATTCAGCTTTGGGGCTCGAATAGATATACCTACTTGGAAATCAGGAACAGTTAATGAAGAGTTTAATACTACAACAGTTGGGCTATTAGAAGCTGCAGGTAAAGATTTACAGGGCGCTCGTGTGGGTCAAGAAATCAGTAATGCGGTTTTCTCTCCACGTTTAGGATTCAATTGGGATGTTAATGGAAATAGAACTACCCAAATTAGAGGTGGTATAGGCGTATTTACTTCAAGATTGCCTTTGGTTTGGCCTGGAGGAACTTACAATAACAATGGTGTAACCGGTGGATTCAATTTTGAATTTGGCCAACCCTTTGTTGCCGATGTTAATAATCAATTTGAAGATCCTGCTCCAGGTTCTGGTGGTTTAGGAGGTAATATCGATTTAGTTGCAGCAGATTTTAAATTGCCACAGGTAATGAAATACAATATTGCAATAGATCAAAAATTACCATTTTGGGGATTGATTGCTTCTGCAGATTTCTTGTATACCGATGTTATTACTGATATTTATTATGAAAACCTAAATTTGGGTGGACCAGTAGGATTCTATCAAGGTGCGGATAACAGACCGTTCTATGATAGAAGAGCAGAAATAGATGATACGTATGGTCGTATAATTCTTGCTTCTAATACAGGCGGTGGTAATGCTACGAATGCGACATTTACCTTAAGAAAGCCATATGAAAATGGTTTTGCAGGATCTGTATCATATGTATATGGTGAATCTAACAAGATTTTTGATGGTACTTCATCTCAAAACAGTTCGCAATGGAGAGGTATACAGACTGTTAATGGTAAGAATTCGAACTTGCCAGTTACCAGATCTGATTTCGCTTTAGGCAATAGAATAACTGCTAATGCGTCTTATGAATTTAAGTGGAGTGACAAAGTAAAAACTACAGTAGCCCTTTTCTACGAAGGTGTTCAGAGCGGCCCTTACAGTTTTACATATAGAGAAGGTAGAGACTTGTTAAATGATGATTCACGAGATAACGCCCTAATATATATTCCTGCAAGTGCCGATGAGATTGTTTTCTCTGGCGATGCTACTGAACAAGCTGCGAAATGGCAACTATTGGATACTTTTATTGAGAACGATGACTACCTTAGCGAAAATAGAGGGCGTTATGCAGAGCGTAATGCTTCTAGAGGCCCTTGGAGTCATGTAGTTGACTTTAAGTTGCTTCAAGATTTCTCCTTCAAAGTTGGAGAGAAGACACATACGCTACAATTTTCTGCAGATGTTTTCAACTTTACCAATTTGTTGAACAAAGATTGGGGTAAACGTAAGTTTATTAGAAGCAATGTTAGCCCACTTACAACAGTTTCGACAGGAGATACTCCAGTATTTGATATTAATTCTGGTGTTATAAATGCAGATGGTTCTGCCAACTTAGAAGAATTAGATGATTTTGGTCTTCAATCTTCTAGATGGCAAGCGCAGTTGGGTGTAAGATACATCTTCAACTAAGCAAACTATTTTATAAGTTTAAAACCCCACTTTTAGTGGGGTTTTTTCTTTTAAAGAATTCGTACATTTAGACATCAAAATGCTACTATGGAAATTATAAAAAATCTTCATTCTTACTTTGCTTATGTTGTACTTGCTATTTTAGTTTTAGCCGTTATTAATGCTTTTGCTGGTTGGTTAGGGAAACGAGAGTTTCGATTTGATAAGGACCTGAGAGTAAGTCTTTTTGCACTTATTTTAAGCCACATACAGTTAGTAGTGGGCTTAATACTGTATTTTACCTCGGTTAATGGATTAAAAGCCATACAAACCTTAGGAATGAGTGGCTTAAACGCACCAGCAAGATTACTTGCTTTAGAACATCCATTAATAAATATTATAGCACTTGCTTTAATTACTATAGGTTGGTCTCGCCATAAAAAGAAAACAGAAGATGCCGCTAAATTTAAAAGTATTGCCATATTCTACGGACTTGGCCTTTTATTGATTTTAAGCCGTATTCCATGGTCTCAATGGTTTAACTAATTATTTAACCACGGTAATCTTAAAATCGATTTTAGAGTCCGTATCAAACACGGCAAAAGGTTCAATATCTTGTTCTATTTCATTATAGCTTACCTCTAAAACTTCAAACAGAAAAAAGCCACAAGCGTCTGGGTCTCCATGTTTAATGTTTACCACCAAGGTATCAGTTACATTTTCGTTTAAATTTAATAACCAAGTGTTGTCGTCTTCTTCACCAAATAGCGGAAGCACGATAATATCTTTTACAGATTCCGGTAAATTTGAGAATTGTGTTTCATCAAAAACTACCGGGCGTATGATAAAGCCATCCTTTTCCGCTGTTATGTCCAATCCATTGTACGTTCCATTGGCAATAAGGTTGTTGCCGTTAGTATCAACCAATTCAATATAAATTGTCTGTGTTATTGGGTCGATAATTGCACCATCAGGTATTCCGCAAGCGCCGTTGACATCGTCCGTATTACAGGAAAGGGCAAGTAAAAGTGCCACTGTACATAATACAATGTTTTTCATAGCTCTTTTCTCACAAGATGCAAAAAGTTTGCAGCGTTGCGTAAGGCACACAATTATTTATATGCTTTTATGAGATATAGATATATAGGAAAATGATCGGCATAGCCACCTTGGTATGTTGTGCCCACGTAGGTTCTATAAGGATAGCTTTTGTATCTGCCGCTTGCAGTTTTTAAATACGGTGGGGCAAATACCCCAGCCTTCCAAAAAGAATATTTATCTCTTTCTTTATCAACCAGGTTTGATGTAAAAAAGAACTGATCGAACAGATTCCATTTGTCCCTGTATGCCAAAGTGCCGACGCCATTTCTAAACAGTTTTTCCATGGGGTTGAATAAAGACAGACTATCTAATTGTTTTATTTTTCTTTTGGTTTTCAATACTTTTTTAAAACTCGTATCTCGCGGGTCGTCATTAAAATCTCCCATACTAATAATCTTGGCATCAGGTTCTATATCTTGAATAGAATCAATTATTCTTCTGTTCAATTCTGCCGCTTTTCTTCTATAGGGTTTACTGCGAGCTTCACCGCCACTTCTAGATGGCCAATGGTTCACGATAAAGAATATTAATTCTCCATCTAAAAGGCCATTGACAACAAGTTGGTCTCTAGTATAATCTCTATAACCTTCTTCATTAAATAAGAGTAGTCTATGGCTTTTGAAAGAAGTGGGTAGAAATGAAGCTTTCTTGTATAACAAGGCTACATCTATACCTCTTTCATCCGGAGAGTCTAAATGGATGATTCCATAATCGTTTTGTTTGAGATTTTTATGTTGTACCAAATCATTGAGCACATTTTTATTTTCTACCTCACATAAACCGATTATATCTGGTGAGGTTTTGGTTAGTTCTTTTCCAATTTCTGAAAGCACTTTAGATATATTTTCAATTTTCTTTTCGTAACGTTTTTGGGTCCATTTGTAACTCCCTTCAGGAGTTCTTTCATCATCAAAAATCAATGTGTCATTCACAATGTCAAATAGATTTTCAACATTGTAAAAGGCAATAGTTTTTACTTTAAAGGTCTTTTTAGCTTGACTAAAAACTAAAAGGGGAATACTTGTTATTAGGAATAATAGAAGTCTCATTGTAAAATAAAAATAAGGTAACATTTCAAATTTTTATTCTAAGTCCAAGGAATTTCTTACATTTTAGGTATCATTAAAGTACAGATTGCCATTTGTATGCGCTTATTTTTCATTCTTTTTTGTGTAACATCACTGGTTTATGCACAAGAACCGACTCGTCTTTTCGGAAGCATACAAAAAGAAGGCACGAGCACTCCTTTAAAAGAAGCTTTAGTATCAATTGAGGGTACAAGCGAGGCAAGCTTTTCAAATGAAAAAGGTATTTTTGAAATGATTACTTTATTAAAAGGAGCTTATATTCTTCGTATTTCAGCTCCCTATTTCGATACTAAACGCGTTCCTATTGTTTTAGAAGGACAAAGTTTAGACTTGGGTTTAATTTCCTTGAGCAGTGATATAACTGTCGAACAAACGGATAATTTGATTACTCTTACGGAATCTGATTTGTCGGATGACGACGAAACAGTCTCCTTGTCCGCTGGTATTCTGCAGGCAACAAGAGATGTTTTTCTGAATAGGGCAGCTTTTGATTTTGGTCAGGCTTTTTTTAGGGTACGGGGTTACGATTCCAGAAACGGACAGGTACTTATAAATGGAATTCGGATGAATAAGTTTTTTGACGGCCGTCCGCAATGGAATAATTGGGGTGGTCTTAATGATGTAATCAGAAATCAACGATTCACAAATGGATTAACTCCTTCTGACTATACTTTCGGGGGAATATTAGGAAATACGAACATTGATATGCGGCCTTCTAAATTTAGACCGGGCATTCGTTTGTCGACCTCTGCTTCAAATAGAACTTATGCGGGTCGTTTAATGGCAACGTATACTTCTAGAACAAATGGCAATGGGCTTTCGTATTCTTTTTCTGCGTCAAGAAGATGGGCTAAAGAAGGCTATATAGATGGAACTTTATACGATGCCTATTCTTTCTTTGGAGCAATGGAATATGAGCTTAACGATGAGAATAGTATTGTGCTCACAAGCATATTGGCAAAAAATAGACGTGGGCGTTCTTCTGCAATTACAGAGGAAGTATTTGAGTTGGTCGGTAATAAATACAACCCTTATTGGGGAGAGCAAAATGGAGCTATTAGAAATTCTAGAGAGCGAAACATTTCTGAACCGATTGTAATGTTCAATCATCATTTTAAGTCTGAAAAATTAAACATAATTAGCGGTTTGGCATATCAATTCGGAACAAATGCCCGTAGCAGGTTAGGCTATTTTAATGCCCCAAATCCAGAGCCGACTTATTATAGGTATTTGCCAAGTTTTTATATCAATAACCCAATAGGGGCCGACTTTACAAATGCGGCGCTTGCCCGTGAAGGGTTTTTAAGAAACGGACAAGTCAATTGGGCAAACTTGTATCAGGCGAATTCTAATGGAAAGGCTGCTTATGTCTATTACAACGACACTGTTGATGACCGGCAAATTTCATTTTCAACTGCGGCAAACCTAAATTTGAATTCAGGTTTTAAACTTGATTTTGGTGTCAACTATCAAAAATTAAATTCAAACAATTATGCTGAAATTCAGGATTTATTAGGCGCTGATTTTCATGAGGACATCGACCCTTTTTCAAATACCCAGAACGACAGAAACGGCTCTCTTGAGAAAACAGAGAAAGATATTTTCAATTACAACTATGAAATGGACGCAACGCTGTTAAATGCTTTTACACAGTTCGGATTTGAGAAGAATAGCTGGCAAGGTTTTGTTTCTGGCGAAATTTCAAAAACGAGTTATCAAAGAAAAGGAATTTTTCAGAACGAAAGATTCGTTGAAAACTCTAGCGGTGAAAGTGAAGTCGTTGATTTTTCAAACTTGGGTTTGAAAGGAGGTGTAACCTATAAAATATCTGGAAGACATTGGATAGAAACAAATGCAGCTTATATTCAAAGAGCGCCAGTTTTACAAAATGTATTTATTAACCCAAGGGAGAACAATGCAGTAGTGCCCAATATTGAGAACGAAACAGTTTCAACGCTTGACATCAACTATTTTTTGCGACTACCCGATTTAACAGGCAGACTATCGGCCTTCTATACTCGATTTCAGAATACAACGGATATCAATTTCTTTTTTGTAGATTCTGGGGTAGGCTCAGATTTCGTACAAGAGGTTCTTACAGATTTGGATAGATTACACGCAGGTGTTGAGCTTGGCCTAGAATATCAACTTTCATCGCAGGTAAAACTTTCAGCAGTTGCCAATGTTGCAAAATATTTATACGCTAGTAATCCGTCGGTCACCATAAATTTTGACACTGCTGGGGCAGAAGAAGAGGTTTTGGATATTTCAGGGAATATAGATTTAGGCTCAGCAAATATAAAGGACTATAAATTGGCCCAAGGTCCTCAAAAGGCTTTTGCTCTAGGGGTGGAGTACCGCGACCCAAAATATTGGTGGATTGCCGCTACTGCAAATTATTTGGGTAACAATTATGCCAATATTTCTACGATTACGAGAACGCAAAGCTTTTTTCTAGACCCAGAAACTGGAGAGACTTTCTCCAATGCCACACAAGAAAATGTTGCTAGTCTTTTAAAACAGTCTAGACTTGATGATTTTTACTTACTGAATCTGGTGGGCGGAAAATCATGGTTAATAGATGGTAAGTATATAAGCATATTTATGAGTATTAATAATGCTTTTGATGCTGTATTTAGAACTGGAGGCTATGAACAAAGCAGAAATGGCAACTTTGGGCAGCTGCAACAAGATAGTTTAAGAGACAATCCGTCTTTTGCGCCAAAGTATTGGTACGGGTTCGGTAGAACGTATTTTCTAAATCTGGCAGTCAGTTTTTGAAATGAATAAAGCTTAAGTTTAAAAAAGAATGAACAGGCAAATAACTTTTCTGATACCAATGTTGCTTTTTCTCATAAATTCTTGTGTTAAGAATACAGAATTTAATGAGATTTCCAATGCTTGTTCAGAAGATTTAGTTGTCAATGCCTCATTTTCTCAGATAAAGGAATTGTATAACGGAGAACTGCTTCAGATTCAAGAAGATTTGGTTATTGAAGGCTATGTAATATCGTCTGATAAATCAGGTAATTTTTTCAGTGTTCTTCATTTTCAAGATAACCCTAGCAATCCAACTGAAGGATTTCAAATTGAAGTTGATTTAAGAGAATCTCATTTATTTTTTGAAGTTGGCAGCAAAATAATCATCAAACTTAAAGGCCTTTATCTAGGGCAAAGCAAAGGAGTCTTTAAACTAGGTGGAACATTTGCTGCTTTCGGAACTACTTCGGTCGGAAGACTGCCAGCATTGAAAATACCTGAGCATATTTTTCTAAGTTGCGAAGATACAGCTACCGTTACGCCAAAAGCAACCGCTATTCAAGATTTAAATGAAACCATGGTCAATACGCTTGTGCAGCTAGATAGTCTGGAATTTAGAATTGCTGATTTTGGACTTTCATTTGCTGAAGTTAGGGAAGAAACCGAACGAATAGTAACAGATTGCAAAGGCAATGAATTGCTAATGCTCAACTCTGGATTTGCTGATTTTCAATCAGAGATACTCCCAGAAAATAACGGAAGAATCATAGGCGTTTTATTGCAGGAGGGAGATGATTTTAAATTAGCGGTTAGAAGTTTAGAAGACTTAAATTTTGAAAATGAACGCTGCGTAGAACCGGTAACCGAATTTACATCTACATCTATCTTTATTTCAGAATTGGCGGATCCAAACAATAATGCAGGAGCTCGCTTTGTAGAGTTGTATAATGTCGATGATGAACCTTTAGATTTAAATGGATGGACGCTTAGAAGGTATACCAATGCTAACACAGAAATAAGTTCAACCATAGATTTAACTGGCAATATCATTGAGGCCAGAAGTACTTTACTAATTTCACCAAACGGTGCCGAGTTTGAATTGGTATATGGTTTTTTACCAGAAATAGCGGTCTCAACAAATAGCCCGGCAGATTCTAATGGAGATGATAATCTAGAATTGGTTGACCCGTTCGGTACCGTAATCGATGTATTTGGAGTCATAGGTGAAGATGGCTCAGGTACAAATCACGAATTTGAAGACGGTAGAGCCTTTAGAAATTTAGAAGTCGTTCAAGCAAGTTCAATATACACCTTTTCAGAATGGACTATTTTTAATGACACAGGTGGCAATGGAACAATAAATATGCCCCAAAATGCGCCTGGAGATTTTACTCCAGGTATAAGAGAATAAAAATTTACAAATGGTAAGTGGTCTAGTTTATTAATCTATTGCCTCCAATATTTCGTTGAGCTGTTTAGGCAATATAGGCTTAAGAATATATTTATATACTAATTCAAATTGTTTTGCCCGCTGAAGGTCAAACGGATCAACCGACGAGCTCACGATATAAAGCTGTACTTTATCCTTATTTAGGTTTGGAATTTTGGTAAATTCCTCTAAAAAATCCCACCCATTCATTATGGGCATATTAATATCCAAAAAAATAATTTCTGGCAAATTTTTACCTTCTGCTAGATAATTTTGCATACCATCAATAGCTTCTTTCCCATTCTTAAAAACTATAATGTCTTCGCAAAAGCTTACTTCTTCCATGAATCTACGGGTACCATAGATAAAAATATCGTCATCATCAATTATGCAGGCTGAATTAATTTTTTTCATAATTATGCTTTCTCAAATCTCATGGTAAATAAGGTTCCAACGTCTACAACACTTTCTATTTCTATTTTGCCTCTCATAGCCTCTATCTGGTTTTTTGTAATAAAAAGACCGATACCTTTTGCGTCTTTATGATTATGAAAGGTTTTAAACATGCCAAAAACACGATTGCCGTAACGACCAAGATCTAAACCAAGCCCATTGTCCTTAAACTTTACTACGATTTCATTATTAATAATTTTTGAAGTAACCTCAATTTCTAACCTACGTTTGTTCGAACAATATTTTAATGCATTTGTAAATAAATTTAGAAATATACTATCCAAATACGCCGGAACTACATTAACTAAATGTTCTTTTTTGACGTTTATTTTTAGTAGTGGATTAAGCTCGTTAATCTGGGCTTCTATGTTACGGATTGTTCCCAAAATGCATTTTTCTAAACCCGTTGGGGTCATTTTTTCTTCGGTAGTTGTCCGAACCTGCACAACATCATTCAAATGACTAATAGTTTCGGCAAGCCCTACAGAAGCTGATTTTAACATGGTTGTGAGTTCGACAATCTCTTTAGAAGCCTTTTCTTTTCTAAGAAAATCGGAAAGCATGGTAATATTACCAGAATGTGATCTTAAGTTATGGGAGACAATATGAGCAAAGTTAAGAAGACTTTGATTTTGCTCTCTAGTAAGTTTTAAGACATCTCTAAGCTTTTCCTTATTTATGACCATTTGAGTTAAATCAGCAACCTGTGCTATAAAATGAGAAGTCTTACCATCTATGTTGCCAACTCTAGTGACAGTTAAAAAAGCATGGATCGCATGACCTTTTTTATGTATATATCGCTTGTTTAATTGAAAACTTTCTTTTTTTCCTTTTATAAGATCATACATTTCATCCATACCTTTTTCAAGATCTTCTGTATGTGTAATTTCTTTAAAGGAAAGCTTTAAAAGTTCTTCTTTACTGTAGCCCAGGCTTTCACATAAACTGGTGTTTACTTGCATCCACCTTCCATCAAGACCTACCAGAGCCATACCTATAGATGAATTTTCAAAAGCTCCAACAAAAGATTCTTCACTACGTTGCAATTGAAGCTGTGTGGTTTTCAAGTCCGTGACATCCCAGTTTGTGCCTAACATTGTTAAAGGATTGCCCTCATTATCTCTTTTGACCGTGGCAAAGGCTTTGATATGGAATATATTGCCGTTTGGTTTTATAATTCTAAAAGTGGTATCAAACTCTTGTTCGCCACCAATGGCCATTTCTAACTCCTTCTTTCCTCGTTCTTTATCATCTGGATGAATACTTTTTTCCCAAGCATCGATGGCACCCGAGAAATCTTCCCGCTTTATGCCATATAATGTGAACATATTATCATCCCATATCAATTCGTTTTCTGCAACGTTATACTGCCAAATTCCTATTTTGGCTTCCTTTGTTGCGAGTGCTAAACGTTCAGAAGTCTCATTGAACTTTAATTCGGCCCTCTTTTTTTCATTAATATCTTGAAAAGTGCCGAAAATACGTACAGGTTCTCCGTTTATTCTTTCTACTTCACCCTTGGCCCTTACCCATACTTCTTTTCCATTTACCGTTACTATTATGAGTTCTGTATCCCATGGTTCGCCAGTTGTGATTGCAGAATTTACAAGTTTCGATATATGATCTCGATGTTCCCCTTCTTTATAAAAATTAATTCCTTCTTCTAAAGTAGGCTTATAGTCTTTCGCCGTTTCGTGAATTTCTTTGGTAATATCTGACCATATCACGGTTTTACTTTCTAGTTCTACCTCCCAATACCCTATTCTTGCTACCTTACCTGTTTTTTCGATTAAATCATCTAGTTTCTTGGCCCTTGTAACATCTTTAAGTGTAAGGTATTTATATTTTACTTTGTTGTGCGTAAGAGATTGTACTTTCCAATCGAACCAGAGTTTTTTTTTGTTCTTAACAATCTGCTCACTACCAGATATTAGGGCTTCTCTCTTTAATTTAGTGTTTAAAATGGTAGCTAATTCAGAGCTATCCCAGGAAAAAACCTGAAGAAAATTGTAACCTATTAAATCACTTCTCTTTTTATTGAATTGCTCTGTCCATTGGTCTGAACACTCAATAAAAATATTTTCTTGGTCTAGTATAGCTATTGCAAGGGGTATTTTAGTTAATATTGAGAAGTTTGTATCCACTTGTTTTTTTGTTTAGAAGTGTTGGCCAACAATTATTTCAGTAAAGTAAGAAAATACTCATTAATTGTAAAGAAATAACGTTTTTATTTGAAGATTATTTCTGGGCGGTAATCTATTTACTTCGGTTGGGATGTGAAATATGATTGTAGATAGCTAGAAGTTTTTTATATCTTTCTGCTATAATGGATGAGATAGAATATTTTTTTAACGGAATACGAAATGGAGATTTAGAAATTGTTGAAAAACTAATTACAGAAGCTCCTGAACTTGTTGAAGCTAAAGATAATAGAGGTTCTACGGCACTTATTTTAGCGACATATTATAACCACTACTCCATTGCCGAGTTGCTTATTAAAAAAGGAGCAAAAGTTGATGAGGAAGACGGGTCTGGTAATACGCCTTTATTGGGAGTATGTTTTAAAGGATTTGATCAGATTGCAAAAATGCTGATCCAATCTGGAGCAGCAGTTAATCATACTAATGCGATGGGAGCCTCTTGCCTAATTTATGCGGCTACTTTTAATCGTTTGGAGATTGCCAAAATATTGTTGGAGCATGGAGCGGATGTAAATGTCAAAGATAATAGAGGTAATACTGCATTAAATTATGCAAAAGAACAGGGTGCTCAGTCGATGATCAGACTTCTTGAAGAATATTTTTAATATGATTGAAGAAGAACTTCATATTGCATTATTCCAATGCCACTTATTTTGGGAGAATCCAGAGGCTAACAGAAAAGCTTTTTCTGAAAAATTCGATTCGATTTCTTCTGAAACCGATATCATCGTATTACCTGAGATGTTTACAACCGGGTTTACCATGAATCCAAAGAATATTGATGAACACGAAGGAGAAAAAACCTTGGCATGGATGAAGTTCGCAGCTTCAAAGCGAGAAGTAGCAATTATCGGCAGTGTTGTTTTTAAAGAGGGCGCGCATTTTTATAACCGGCTATTTTTTGTTCAGCCAAACGGAAAAGTTCATAGGTACGATAAGAAGCACACATTTACATTGGCAGGGGAGCATAAGGTTTATAAAGCAGGAGCTAAAAAGTTAATAGTGGATTACAAAGGATTTAAAATTTGCCCCCTAATTTGCTATGATCTACGCTTTCCTGTTTGGGCCAGAAATACGGAAGACTATGATGTTTTGCTCTATGTTGCCAACTGGCCCAAACCTAGAGTAGAAGCTTGGGACACCTTATTAAAAGCAAGGGCAATCGAAAACATGAGTTATTCTATTGGTGTCAATAGAATAGGTTTAGATGGTTTGGGGCATGAATATTCAGGCCATTCGAGTGCTTATGACGCCTTGGGCAAGCAATTGGCGTTTTCCGAAAGAGAAGAAATTTTATATGTATCACTTTCAAAAGAACATTTAAAAACTAACCGGGATAAGTTAAAATTCCTTCAAGATAGGGATGAATTTAATTTGTTATAACAAAGGTTTCGTTCTTCTCCCAGTTTGCCCTTATTTCAATTAGATCAGGGTAATATTTCACAACTTCTGGTTGCAACTTTTGCAGGTAGCTTCCGGTATCCCATTTACCATTACCATTGTTATCAAGAATAATTCTGATTCGGTAATTTTTTGGTTCTAGATTATTAAACTCGAAGATTTGGGGTTGTTCGGCAAAAATTGATCGTTCTAACCCTCCTTTTTCATCGGTAAGTTCAACAATTAAGGGGTAAGTCGCCTCTCCAGAAAGATTTAGTGTTAAATTACCATAGTCTGCATATCCTCCAGTGGAAAGATTGGTCACCAAAGTGTCGTTTTGCATACCAAAAAAGTCTTCAATAGCACCAGGCAATAAAACAACGCTATATTTTTGATTGTCCACAATTTCAAAGTTAAAATCCAACTTATTCTTTATCGTATCCAGTTTTAGCGTAAAAGGCGTCTGTATAGTGTCTTTATCCAAAATACCAATTTTACTTGTGTCAATCTTTACAATTGGGGTATTTGCCAAAACATGAAATTTATCGTAAAAATTCAGTTTGCCACTTTGGCTCGGCGTAATTTTTAGTGAATCTAGTGCGAGTTTCCTTGTTTTTACCGTAAAAGTGTCAATGAGGCCGATATTCTCATTTGTAACCGTGAAAATAATAGAGTCTAAATCTGTAGGTGTTAACCAGTAGTCGATAGTGTCTTTTTCCCTATCCTTGGTCATTAAGGTTCTTACAGAATCGGGCAAAACGGTCAATGGCTCAATTTTAAAATCCTTTCTCAGACCTTGATAGCCAAAAATAATATGGTTTTTGGCCACATAACTAGGTACGGATATACTGTAGTCGGGAATTTCCTTGAACAGATTAAGTAAATAAATGCTATCGGTCGGTAGACTTATGGTATCTGTGACAAAACCAATTTTATCGCTTCGCTGATCAAAAACATTATTCTTTCCTTCATCTTTAATGGCCACTAATGCGTATTCGCCAGATTTTAGGTTTTTTAAAGAAAAAAGTGGTAGACTGTCTAGCGTATTGGTAATATAATTAGGCGGGTATTTGTATATGGTCGAATCGTTATAGATACTGTCTATTTCATAGAGCATAACACTTACAAATTGTTCTGCAGTGCGTTTATAAGCGTCTTTAATTGCACCTGAAAGCGAGAGCGAATCAATATAATCTCCTGTAGAAAACACATAGGTTAAAAAACTATTTGGGTTGCCTTCGTTATTATCGACTATGCTTTGCCCAAAATTGATGGTGTACGTAGTGTTTTCTCTTAAGGTGTCCTTAAAAGTTATCTCGATGAATTTGCTGGCAACACCTTGAGGCTTAATCTCAGGTACATTTTTTAATGGGGGGGAAACAACAAGTTGATTTTGAACATCTTCTAATTTAATATACTCATCAAAATAAAGTCGAATACTCTTTTTCTTAAAGTTTATACTAAGGTTTTCAGGGTCTGAACGTAACAGTTTTGGTGGGGTAATATCTTTATCACCACCAGAAGGAGTTCCACGTCGAGCGCAGTGCCAAAGTGCCGTTGCCATTAAAAGCAGAAAAAGGAAACTAAAAGTCTTTTTCAAAAAAAGCATAAACTCGTATTGATAGACAAATAAACAACATCTTGCAGTATTAAAGAATTTATGTCTTTCAATTTTAGAAAACTTTGGTATTTCATATTTAGGAATACTTTGGTACTACAGCCATTGTCGCTACATAAAGTTCGAGACCTTCAATTTTGAGAAGGGCCGAACCGCAAGCTTCTATAGTGGCACCTGTTGTAATAACGTCATCGATCAATAGCACCTTTTTATTTTTTAAAGAGTCATAATCTGATATCTTATAGAGTTCTTTTGTGGTTTGCCATCGGTTAAAGCGATTCTTTTTGGTCAAGGTCTTGGTGTTGGCGGTTTTTATTAGAACGGATTTTAAAAAAGGGGCATTTAGATAATGTGATAAACGCTCACCAAAAAGGGTCACCTGATTATAGCCTCTTTTTTTAAGTTTTTTGTGGTGTAATGGAACAGGTATTATGGCATCAATATCTTCTAACCCGCCTTGTTCTTTTAAGATTTCGCCATACCAATCACCTAAAAATTCACCAATCTGTTCTTGATTTTTATATTTTAAATGGTGTAAAAGTTGTTTTACGATACCATTTTGTGAGAAGAAAAGGAGGGAACTTGCTTTTTTAACAGGAATTCTCCCATAAAAAATTCGGTCTACTGCGTTCTCTTTTAGGAAGTTATAATCGGTAATCGGCAAATCATTTCGACAAACGGTACACAGAATGTGCTCTCCTCCGTATAATTGTGTATTACATCCAAAACAGACCTGTGGCAATAGGACGTAGTTAATATCGTTTATTATCTTTGAAAGCCTGTAGTTTGTCAAATCTTATTACCTGCTGAATTTGCCTCTTATTGATGGAATCTCAAGATACTAAATTCAATTATAAAATAATTTCAACGGCATTAGTTGCGGTCATTATCGCTATTCTAATAGCCTTCTACTACAGCTATGCCCAATCTCAAACGCAATTAAGTTATTTAGAAGACCAAAAAGAGTTGCTTGTAAAAGACGTAACCTTAATGAAGGTCGAGGTCGATAGATTGTCTGGTCTTAACGAGATAAACGATATAGAATTACAAACGTCACAAACGCAAGTTCAAAAATTATTGGATTCTGTTGGCCGATTAAATTTCAGTATTACCAAGCTAAAAGAAAGTCAAAAAGTGCTAAGGGCGTTGGAATTGAAGTTTGATAGTTTGAAGGTTAAGAACAACTTTTTACGCTATAACAATAGTCTTTTGGCAGATAAATACGAAAAGACACGTAAAGAAATACAAGAGTTAAGAGGTAAAACCAATAGTCTGGAGAGAGCCGAATCTCTTGTAAGACAAAAAAATAAGGAGCTTAGTAAAGAGCTGAAGGTGAAAAGCTATTTGCAAATGAGCGAAAATAGTGCAGAAGGTTCTGGGTTTCGCTTACGCGCCGGAAGACCCATACAAACCAATAAGGCTTCTATCATAGAAAAACTTAGAGGTTGCGTCACCATTTTAGGCAATCCGAACGAAAGAGGAAACATTAAAGTGATCTATCTTCAGTTTCTGAATCCAGACATGAAAGTTATAGAAGATAATGCTAATACTATTTCTGTTGGGGGCAATACCTACAGTAAACGTGTAGAGCTCGTTTATCTTGGCAAAGAGCTTAGCGTTTGCGATGCCATTACGGTGCCAGAGGGTTCTTTGGAAGAAGGTATTTATACTTTAAATATATTTGAAGACGAACGCCTTTTATCTTCTACGGAATTTCAGTTAAAATAAACTTCACTCTTTTTAGTCATTGTACTATTTTTGCTCAATGGCAAATCAAGAAGACATTTTCAAGAAGGTAATCTCACATGCTAAGGAATACGGTTATGTATTTCAGTCAAGTGAAATCTACGATGGGTTAAGCGCAGTTTATGACTACGCCCAAAATGGAGTTGAACTCAAAAAAAATATACGCGAATATTGGTGGCAGGCCATGGTGCAGCTAAATGACAATATTGTGGGTCTTGACGCTGCCATTTTTATGCA
>CALBVX010000096.1 GCA_937969515.1 uncultured Croceitalea sp.
GCGGAAAAAGCCGCTTTAGTGGCATTCTTAAAAACACTAACAGACGATAGTGTTAGCAGTGAGGCTAAATGGAGCGACCCTTTTAATTAACCTGAGGTCGATATAAAACCTTAACCTTTGTGCTCGAAATAACAACGAAAATAGGCATTGTCACTTCGAAGGGAGTCAAGAAGTCTTTAAAATATATCCTTCAAGTAGATCTCGACTCCGCTCGACCTGACAGTCAATCATAAAAAATGGAAGATCATGTTGATATAGATTATCTTGAATCGAACTCGAGTTAATCAAGAAAACTAGCTTAACTACCTATAGCTTTCTAAGAAAGAATACTATTTAGCAAACAGTTGCCCCATATCTTTAAAAGCTTTAAACTCCAAAGCATTGCCTGCGGGGTCTAAAAAGAACATGGTGGCTTGTTCGCCAACTTCACCTTTAAATCGAACATAGGGCTCAATTACAAAATCCACCCCTTTAGCTTTCAATTCTGCAGAAAAAGATTCAAAAGTATCCCAAGGCAATACCACACCATAATGTGGTACAGGTACATTTTTACCATCTACAGCATTGGTATGTAATTCTTCTTTATTCCCGATAGCTATCGGGATTGGTTTGCAATGGATGACCAATTGATGCCCAAAAAGATTAAAATCTACCCAATGGTCACTACTACGGCCTTCTTCACAATTCAGAATTTCACGATAAAAGGTTCTGCATTCCGCAAGGTTATGTACCGGAATTGCAATATGGAAGGGAGTTACCGATGTTGTCATTTGTGGTCGATTAAATACACTATAAAAATAACGATTTGGTCAAGATTGTAGAAATTCAATAATTTGGGTATTAACCTCTTCTTGGTGCATAGAGTGACCAAACCCAGTTGTGGTAATTAATTTACTGCCTTTCCAATTTTTATGAACCTCAACGGAAGCTTCATAGGGAACTTGTAAGTCTTTTGTATCGTGTATAAGTAATCCTTCTTTAGTATTGTTTGCAACAAAGATTCTGCTTGAAAATTCATGAAAATTAAACCCTAACCATTCTTTTAACCTTTGGTTCATAGCATCTCTGACCTTGTTATTAAATTTTAAAAGGTGTTGATAATGGTCCATAAATTGTGAAAACTCCGCCGGAGCACCAATAGTTATAATTTTTTTTACGGAAGAATCTTGATTTACGTAATGATCATAAAGCGTGGTCATGCCTCCAACGGACTGCGCAATGATATGTGTTGGTTTGTGTTTCTCCATTACAAATCGTGACGATTTTGAATACAGCGGTACGTGCAATCTATTTCCGGAGGAATAGCCGTGTGCAGGAGCATCAAAAGCAATAATATTATAGTCTTTTTCCTTTAACTTTTCAATCAGGTTTCTCCATCTAAACGTATTGCTCTCCCAACCATGTATGAGTAATATGGTATCGCCAGTACCGGGCCAATTGTAGGTTTGTATGTTATGTTCTCCAATAGTTTCGAGCACAAGTTTTGCTTGGTCTAAAAACATCTTTTGATTGGCTCTAATACGACCTTGCCGAATGGTGCAAAAAACATCGAAAGCTTTTATTGCTGTTTGCCTAGGGTTAAAAATAACCATGAGGTTAAAAAGCTTTCCATAAAACAGAGGAATGATTTTAGCGAACAGTTTTTTCATATGGTTACTTTTTGTAACTTACTCTTTTAAAGAAACTAAAATTACATATTCCTTTGTTAAGAAAAAAGGGGGTTCTATGTAGCAACTAAGTATGTTTATGGAAACTATTGCTGAAAATCAGAGAGTTAAGACCGCAAAAAAAATCGAAAAAATGTTTGGGCATATCGATTATAAGAATCCGCCCGAGTTATGCCCGGTAAGAGATGTGATGTCGGTAGCTTCTGATCAATGGAGTACTCTAATAATATTGTGGTTGGGTTATTTTGAAACCCTTCGTTTTAATAAGTTGAAGAAATATGTTTATGGTATATCTAACAAAGTGCTAAGTCAACGCTTGAAGGTCTTGGAGGCTGATGGTTATATTTCTAGAAAAGCGTTCCCAGAAGTACCAATTCGTGTTGAATATGCATTAACGGAATTTGGGCAATCTTATGTGGAACGACTATTGGAACTAACCGAATGGATGCAACAAAACAGCCCAAAAGTATTGGCTAATAGAGAGAAATACGGAATAGTTTAATACTCATTCTCTTTTTCCATTGGTACAATCAATTTTCCAAAAAGGAAATGCTACACTTTCCGTCCTATCGACCCATTCCCCAATCCATTTAAATCCTTTGTCATCAATATTCGAGAATGTCAACCTAGAATAGCCTTCGGTGCCGTTTGGTGCTTTTTGATCTTTGTACAGTACAATTGTACCTTCTTCGGTTTTACCTCCTTTCCAGGTTCCTAAGGTTGGGGTTGGCGCTGCAGCACTGTAATAATGCACATACCAATTCGTACTATCGGCTATGAATTGTCTTATGCTGCCAGAATGCCTGCCGTCTGCTTTAAGGGTTTCATCTTGAATTGCCATACCATTCATTATATATTTGAATCGCCATTTCATGGGTATGGGCTCTGCCCATGTTTGGTCTTGCTTTCGAGATTGTGATTTACAATCGCATTCGCCAATTAAGGGGGCATAATCAAGCAACTCTTTTGGAGCTTCAGGGTTTGGCGCGCCAAAGGGATTTTCAGGTGACGGTTCGTAGTCATATTGTGCTAAAGAGAATAAGGGAATACTTAGTGCTAACAAAAGATAATTCGTTTTCATTTTTGGACAGGTTTACATACAAATTATCAAAAATGAAACTAGCGTAGCACCGGATTAATAAGAAATTAACATAGGTTTATTGCTCTCTGTTAACGGTAGTTATATCGAATGCAGGGGTGCAAATGGCTAAATACTCACATTCTTCGTAAAACGGATTGGAGTATTGAACTCTTGTGTTTTTATGAATTTTAATCGATTCCCCAGCACTTAAAATCACTTTTTCACCATTAATCAGAAACTGTTTTTTGCCGGAGATCACAAAGGTGAATTCGTCAAATTCTGGGGTTTGAAATGGTTCGCTCCACCCCGGTGGGGCTTTCATATGGGCAATACTTATAGCACCGTTTCCATCTGTGGCTTTACCAAAATGTTCAGCGATATGTTTGCCATCATCAGTGGGTACAACAAAAGGTTCTTTTTGAATGGTATAGTTTGCACTCATTAAGACTTGATTTTTAATTCCACCCAATCATGAGATATTTCACCTTAGCCTCTGCAGGAATTTGAACTTCTTCAATAGTATTGCTGCCAAACCTAAGATTGGCTGGTAATTCTTGTTTGTCAATGGTAAAATACATATCGCTTTCTTTTACAAAAACTACCACGCTGTTTAGGGTGGTGACGATTTTCTTTACGGTATAATTATCTTGAATGTCCTTAAAAGTGCTATTTAGACCTATACCGTTTTCAGTCGTAAAACGTGAATCAAAAACACGAATATTCTCTATTACCGGAATACTGTCATCGCTAGGGGTTAAGGTCAAAAGGTGTTTGCCGCCCTTTTCAAAAACCTTTACTTTTTGATAAGCAGGACCAAGTTTAGAATTGAAAGTGTCTTTGACGATCGAATCGTCTGCATAGATAAGCTCTAAATCACGCGCTAGACTAACTTTGTCAAGTTTTCCTATGCTGTTTTCGGTAATTAAATATGCGGTGTCTTTTTCTTCACAGGAAGTAAAAATTGCAATACATGTACTTAAAAGTATAAATTTCTTTTTCATATTTAATCAATCATTATTTTGCTTTTGACCTCAATATAGGTTCTTTCATCAAATACGAAATCAAAATACCCAGCATCACCAGCTTTAGCCTCGACTTCTATTTTTGCGCGACCAGTTTCAAGATTTTGCTTGTCGTAAGCTTTAGCAGTTAATGTATTTTCGAAGTCATCTTCAAAAATAAGATATAGTACTAAAATGTTATTTTCACCGCTAGTTTTGTTATCCTCAATCGAAAATTTACCAGTACTTAAACCTTTGTTTAATAGGTTTCTGGAGAGATTTATTTCACATTGTAAGGTTTTGTCCACTCCTTCAGAAACCCCTTCAAAAAATTCTGTAGCACCTTCACCAATTGTTTCGCCACTTCTGTTAAGGGTTTCTTTAGTCTTTTCTTTTACTCTATCACAAGAAAATGTAAAGATTAGAAGTGGTATAAATAGAGTTAGTACTTTTCTCATTATTCCTTGCATCTAAATTACCGAATCACTTTTTTCATTACACCGAGCACACCTCTAATAAAAGTTGCACTGGTCAGTACCTTTACAATCGGGTTCATGCGAGTGCTCTTTCTTCGAGATGCGGTTTTTCTGGCAGTAGGCTTTGCCTTTTCTTTTTCGGCTTCTTTCTCTGCCTTTTCTATTTTTTCATTTAGAATTTCGTAGGCACTTTCCCTATCAATTTCTTCGTTGTATTTCTTTACCAGTTTTGAAGACGTAATAACGGATTTTAATTCAGAATCGGTAAGCACATCCATTCTGCTCATTGGTGCCCTAAGCATTGTAGCTGCCAAAGGTGTTGGTCGGCCTTTTTCATCAAGCGCAGAAATCAAAGCTTCCCCAATACCCAAAGATGTCAAAATCTCTTTGGTGTCATAAAATTCAGAGTCCGGATAATTTTCGGCGGTCAATTTAATGGCTTTTCTGTCTTTCGCAGTGAAAGCCCGTAATGCGTGTTGTACTTTTAAACCTAATTGCGACAATACTGCATCTGGAACATCGGTAGGGTTTTGT
>CALBVX010000097.1 GCA_937969515.1 uncultured Croceitalea sp.
GGGCAGATTGGTATGGATAGATCTGTGGGAAAATTGGCCGAAAACGGTATTACAGGAGAAACGGAACAGACTATCAAGAACATACAAGGAGTTTTACAACATCATGGGTTATCGCTTGATAACGTGGTGAAGTGCACGGTAATACTTAGTGATATCAATGACTTCAAAGCCTTTAACGAGGTTTATGTCAAATATTTCACGAAAAAACCGGCAAGAACTACCTATGCAGCTGCTGGTTTAGCGGTAGGGGCAAAAATTGAAATTGATGTGATTGCCGTGAAGTAATACTATCTTTGCAACATGGTTTTACAAGAGGTAATGCATTTGGTGAATAAGGGAGAAATGCTCCCTTTGATGGAGGAGTTTTACACCATACAAGGGGAAGGTTTCCATAAAGGAACTGCCGCGTATTTCGTTCGCATTGGTGGTTGTGATGTGGGCTGTCATTGGTGTGATGTTAAGGAAAGTTGGAATGCAGAAACGCATCCACCTACCGAGATTTCAAAAATAGTTGCCAATGCAGCTAATTATTCAGATACCATTGTAGTGACAGGAGGTGAGCCATTAACATGGGATATGAAACCGCTAACTGTAGCTCTTAAAGAAAAGGGTTTGAAAACCCATGTTGAAACTTCGGGGGCATATAGGTTAACAGGTGTTTGGGATTGGATTTGTTTATCTCCTAAGAAAAATAAACTTCCGGTTGGCGAAATTTATAATAAAGCCGATGAATTAAAAGTCATTGTTTACAATAAACATGACTTGATTTTTGCAGAAGAGCAGGCCGAAAAAGTTGGTGAGAAATGCATTCTCTATCTACAACCAGAATGGAGTGTTCGTGATAAAGTTACTCCCTTGATTGTTGATTATGTAATGAAAAACCCCAAATGGAAGGTTTCTTTACAGACCCATAAGTACCTGAATATTCCTTAACCGTTGGTATTTGGTCTGCCACCATTAGTTTCTAGATCCAACTGACATTCTGCATCTAAATCAGGGGCTGCAGCAGCTCCACGAGACACATTGGCTTCTATTTGCTTTACCAATCCCATACCATCTAAAGTACACGATGAGTGTAAATCTCCCTTAGAGAGCGTTTGAAGAG
Organism: uncultured Croceitalea sp.; assembly: GCA_937969515.1. Lineage (GTDB taxonomy): Bacteria > Bacteroidota > Bacteroidia > Flavobacteriales > Flavobacteriaceae > Croceitalea > Croceitalea marina. The sequence goes on from CALBVX010000097.1 coordinate 1,106, forward strand.
ATGATTTACCTGCACCTCCAAATTCCAATTCTGCACGCATTAAACATGGATCTACGTTACAGTGGTTTTCTGCATCTACATCTTCATGGTCATTTACAGCAGGTGTTCCAAGATTTACCAAGCCCATTAAATGACCAAATTCGTGATTCAATGTTGCACTTTCTACATCTGCGTTTGTAATTAGTGCACTTCGACCAGCGAGGGTTCTAACGGTTTCTTCAAAAATTACCATTGAAGTGTTTCTATATACGGCACCTAAAGTGACCAAACCTTCATCCAAATCATCACCTTCGGAAGGAGCATCAGCAAAATAAATATAAACACCTAAGGTATTTCCATCGTTATAAACTGTTCTATTCTCTATTTCTAAATCCGAAATTTCCTGAAGTGTTAAATCTTCTTCATTAGGTGAAGGTAGCTCTGTGAAAACCAATTCTATGTTATCTTTAAAAGTAAATTGCTGGAGAAAATCCTGAAATTGGTTAATTGCCTCATCAGTTGGTCTAAAGTTTCTTTGGCTTTGGACGTAGGCAATTTCAATTCTAAGCCGGTCAAAATTTGTGTTTGACAAAATATCATTGGCAGAAGAACCCGTGGCCCGAAAATTGGCTGGGAACAATTGCTGCGGATTTTGAGGCACTTGACTTTGATCATCATCTGGCGTTGCATTATCATCAGAAGCGCTTTTTGAGCATGCTAAAAAGACGATTAGAAATAAAGTAAGAAAGAGTATGACCGATTTTTTCATAGCATTTTATATGTTATAATAGAAAACGTATAAATTCATTTTCTATTATGATTTCACTGTAAGTCTGGCTAAATAGTCGTAATGCTTGCCTACTCTTACAAGTTCGCAATTAAAATTATTAGTTTCTGCAGCATTTTTTAAGGTATTGTAATCTAAATACAACCATCCAAAAGGCTCGCTTATAGCGTTTTTGTATTGCATGGTGAATTCTACTTCGCCATAATAGTCAGAATGTTCCGGAATCCAATATCCTCCATCATTATCTTCTTCATACATATAAATAATATCACTGGAATCCAATAGAATTTGACCAGAAGTCTTTAATAAAGATTTAAAGTGTTTTAAATACATATCTAAATTTGAAAGCTTTTCAACAATACCTATGCCGTTCATCAATAGTAATAGCGTATCAAATTTTGTTCCAGAATAATCAAGAATATTAGAATTAATGGTGTTTTTCACGCCTCTTAATTTAGAGGTTTCTATTGCCCCTTCAGATATATCTAGTGCTACCACGCTAAGTTCTTGGTTTTGCAGGTGCAAACTATGGCTTCCTGCTCCGCAACCAATATCTAAGATGGTGCCTTTGCACTTTTTTAAGGCCTCTTTTTCTAAAGAAGGCATTTCGGTAAAAGAACGAAAAAGGTAAGGTAATGGAATACAGTCTTCTTCCTCTAAAGATGAGAATGTTATAATATCTTCCGTATATTCTCCTTTTTGATAATCTAAAAGAGCTTCTCCAAAAATATCCAAATCGTAATTATTCGTATTTTGGGCCAAAGTTCCTTTTTTATTCGATATGAAACCTTACAAAGCTTTATTTTTTCTGTGTGTATTGTTGTTTTCAGTACCAACTATAGGTCAAGAAACTGATTTAATAGCTAAAGTCTCAACGTATCTTGAAAGTAATGGTACCATGAAGCAATATAAACAAGCTTATTTGGAGCTTTTAAACTTGATGGAAAGACAGTTTCCGAAATCGGATAGAAATAACAATGGATGGATATACCTTGAACGTAACGAAATAAAGGCGTTAAAGGAAATTCGTGATATGTTGGTACCTGTTTATATCAAACACTTTTCCGAAGTAGATATAGCTAAAATGGAACAATTTTACACCAGTGATGCGGGGGTGCAATTGGTAATGGATAGAACAAAATTGACAAATGCTCAGCAAAAGAAAGTCAACGATTTTTTTAATTCAAAAGTGGGTGCCAAAATAAAAGATAAGCAAGAATTACTTTCTGTTGAAATTGCCGCAGTATCGGAATATTGGAGTAAAGATTTATATCAAACTGCTGTTTTACTTTTAAAAGAAGAATGAAAGAAGTTTTAGAGCAGTTACCAAAAAGGGCAATTGAGAAACATAGCGAAAACAAAAAATTCTTTGTGAAGCTTAAAAAGAAAGCTCCAAAGAATCTGGATTATCTTATGCAAGAGCTGCATGATAAGGAGTTCACCCAGACGGATTGTCTTACTTGTGCGAATTGCTGCAAAACTACCGGACCTCTTTTTACGAACACCGACATTGAACGTATTGCAAAGTTCTTTAGAATGAAAGCAGTAGATTTTATAGATAGATATCTTAGACTTGATGAAGAGAACGACTATGTATTACAGCAACTGCCTTGTACTTTTTTAGGTGAAGACAATTACTGTGCTATTTATGACGTAAGACCTAAGGCTTGCAGAGAATTTCCGCATACGGATAGGAAAAAGTTTCAACAAATAAGTAATTTAACGCTAAAGAATGTTGCTATCTGCCCAGCAGCCTTTAACATTGTTGAGAAAATGAAAGAGCGTATTAAAATATAGTCTCCAAAAACCAGAGAAAATGGAACAGCTAATAACGTATTTTGAAAATATACCGGCCTTACACAGAAGCCTTATTTTAGTTGGGGGAATTACTTTTTTTTGGATTTTAGAAGGAATTGTTCCCTTGTTCAGTGTTAAATACAAAAAATGGAGGCATGCCCTGCCAAATCTTTTTTTTACATTAACAACGATTATTTTCAACTTTCCTTTGGCATTTTTATTACTAAAAACTTCGGATTGGACTGTTGAAAATAACTTTGGCATTATCAATTGGTTACCAGAAATGCCCTTGTGGCTATATGTGGTGTTGGGCTTGATGCTGCTTGATTTAATCGGTGCTTATACGGCCCATTTGGTAGAGCATAAGGTTAAACCCCTTTGGATGGTGCACTTGGTACACCACTCAGACCATAATGTAGATACCACTACGGCGAACAGGCATCACCCATTAGAGAGTTTAATAAGATATTTATTTACATTACTTGGTGTTTTTGTAGTCGGTGCACCAATTGGTCTTATTATGTTGTACCAAAGTATTTCTGTTGTTTTATCTCAATTTAATCATGCAAATATTAGATTGCCCAGAAAAATAGATAATGCTTTAAGTTGGTTTATAGTTTCACCCGATATGCATAAAGTACATCATCATTTTGTATTGCCCTACACAGACTCTAATTATGGCAATATTTTTTCAATATGGGACCGGATTTTTGGAACTTACATGAAACTAGACCCTGATAAGATTACTTACGGTGTAGATACATTTCCTGATGAGAAAGAAAATAATAGCATTTTAGGTTTGCTAAAACAGCCGTTTCATAAATACCGGAAACCTACAACGGGTCAATCATAAAGCAGGTAATTTTTTCTTATCCTTTTAAAAGTTTCGATATCTTTTTGCCAAGTAGCCTTAATTTCCTTTTCAGAAAGTCCTGCTTCAATTTGTTGTTGTAGTTTTTCTGTACCTGCGTGTTTTGTAAACCCAGAAGTAATAAAAAATTTGGATTTGTCAGCGCTATTTTTATAAGCTTTTAGCAACCATTTTAAAGAAACAGAATTCATGTGTTCGCTTGAGGTTAAATTCTCACCATAGCAAATCTTTCCTTCTTCCTTCGGATGCTTAGAACCAAAGTTGGGTTTGGGAGTATAACTGAAATCAAGTTCTGTGCTGTCTAAAAAAGAAGCACCGTAACGTTGAAATTGAAATTCAGTACCCCGCCCGGCGTTTATATTTGTGCCTTCAAATAAGCCCAAACTAGGATACAAATTAATAGAAATGTCATTAGGTAAATTTGGTGAAGGTCGTATTGGTAAGGAGTAAGAACGGTCATGAGTCCAGTTTTCAAGGCGAATTATTTTCAAATCGGCCTTTAGCCCTTCAGCTAACCATCCTTCTTCGTTTATCATTGTTGCATACTCCCCTATGGTCATTCCGTATACCAAGGGTATGGTTTGCATACCTAAAAACCCGGTATGTTCAGTTTCCATTGTTGGGCCATCAATATAATGGGCATTTGGGTTGGGTCTATCCAAAACAATAATAGGTATGCCACTTTCGGCGCAAGCTTCCATTACCAATTGTAAGGTTGCAATGTAGGTGTAAAAACGAACGCCAACATCTTGTATATCAAATAATACTAGTTCTACATCTTCTAGCTGTTTTTTAGAAGGTTTCCGGTTTTTACCATGTAACGAAAGAATTTTAAGACCTGTTTTTTTATCAAAGCCATCTTTTACTTTTTCACCTGCGTCTGCTTTTCCGCGAAAACCATGTTCTGGTGCAAAGACTTTTTTTAATTCAATATTCATTGCTAGCAGAGAGTCCACAAGATGGGTATTGCCATCGGCATTAAATATTACCGAGGTTTGATTGGCAACAATAGCGACCCTTTTATTTTTCAAAAGGGGGATGTAGGCTTCCGTTCTATTTGCCGCAACAATAATTTCTTTTTCAATTGTTTTAG
>CALBVX010000098.1 GCA_937969515.1 uncultured Croceitalea sp.
TATTAAAAGACCAATTACAGAAGCTAAAATGGACACGATCATCACGGCACCTGCGGAAACATCTTTTATAAAACCAATTTTTTCATCATGCTCAGGTTGTACAAAATCAGAAAGTTTTTCTACAGCGGTATTCATACCTTCTATACCCATAACTAAACCAATAGCAAGGCATTGCAAAATCCATTCTGTTATGGAAATTTCAAAATAGAAGCCCGCCGCGGTTGTAATTAGAGCGATAACAAATTGCACTTTAATGCTTGCCTCGGTTCGTAAAAGAAGAAACATGCCTTTTAAAGCAAATCCTACACTTTTGATTCTATTTACAAAGAATGATTCCTTAGGCATCCATCAATGCTTCAAGTGCAGCTTTGTAATTTGGCTCATCAGCCGTCTCTTGAACCTGTTCTGTATGCACTATTGTGCCGTTGGCATCTAAAACTACGATGCATCTGGAATGTAGCCCGCTAAAAGCACCGTCACCGAACTCAAGACCATAATCCTTTCCGAAAGCCCCAGTTCTAAAATCAGAGAGCATCTCAACATTCTCAATACCTTCGGCACCGCAAAAACGTTGCTGTGCAAAAGGAAGGTCTCTAGAAATACATAAAACACTAGTATTTTCTAGCTCTGCGGCTTCTTCGTTGAATTGACGTACGGATTTGGCACAAGTACCGGTATCAACACTAGGAAAAATATTCATCACTACTTTTTTGCCTTTGTAATCGTTTAAGGTTGCCTCTGAAAGGTCAACTTTTGTAAGTGAGAAGTCTGGAGCAGATGTATTTTTTGATGGGAGTTCACCAATGGTTTTAACCGGTGTACCTCCTAATGAAATTGATGCCATTAAATTATTTTTAAATTAAGGCTCGAAGTTAAGAAACTACTTTACCATAAGCAACAAAGGCAATAGGCTAAATTATTAGTTTGTACTTTGTAACTGCTTTATTTTGATTTTGAACGCGGCAAAAAGTAAGGTCATAAATGGACTCAACCAATTGAAGATAGCATAAAGAAAATATTCACCTACACCAACACCCAGTACACCACTATGATAAGCCCCGCAGGTATTCCATGGCACAAGTACTGAAGTTACCGTTCCGGAATCTTCAAGGGTCCTGCTCAAGTTTTCAGGGGCCAAACCTCTTTCGGCATATGCTTTCGAAAACATTTTTCCAGGAACAACGATTGCTAAATATTGGTCAGATGCAGTTACATTTAGTGCCAGACAGCTACCAACAGTACTTGCGAAAAGACCAAATGTTGTTTTGGCCATGGCCAATAAAGATTTTGTTATGCGTTCTAAAGCGCCAATTCCATCCATGATACCACCAAAAACCATGGCACATACGATTAACCATATGGTACCTAACATTCCGGCCATTCCACCGGAAGAGAATAAGTCATTAAGTGCTGGGTCGGTTGTCGCTATAGCCGTGTCAACCGTTATTGCGTTTAGAATTCCTTTATAACTGGACTCAAAATTTAAAGAATCTCCACCGCCAATTGTTGTTATAATTTCAGGTTGAAAAATAAGGGCAAAAACACCGCCCAGTAAAGTTCCTATGAGCAGCGCCAAAAGGGGAGGGGCTTTCTTCACGATCATAAAGATTACGGCCAAAGGCACGATAAATAACCATCCATTTATATTGAATGTTGCATCTATGGTGCCTAAAATGGCATCTGTATCTGCAACACCTGAAGTATCAATAGTAAACCCAAGAACAATAAAAACTATTAGGGTTACCGTAATTGTCGGCACAGTTGTCCAAGCCATGTATTTAATATGTGAGAATAACTCTCCACCTGCCATAGCAGGAGCTAGGTTGGTCGTGTCGCTGAGTGGAGATAATTTATCGCCAAAATAGGCTCCCGAGAGCACAGCTCCGGCTGTCATACCAAGAGAGATGCCCAATGCTTCACCTATACCGATCAAGGCGATACCGACTGTAGCAGCCGTGGTCCATGAGCTACCGGTCGCGACCGATATAATTGCACAAATAATAACACATGCTGCCAGAAAAATAGTAGGATTCAAAATTTGTAACCCATAATAGATCATCGCAGGTATGATACCGCTTACAAGCCATGTGCCGGAAAGGGCCCCGACCATTAAAAGAATAAGCAATGCCCCTGTGGTGGATTTTACATTTTCTGCGACTTCAGCCAGCATTTGTTTGTAAGAGACTTTATTGAAAAATCCAATAATAGCTGCAACGGCACCACCTAATAGAAGAATGAATTGATTTGAACCGCTCAGCGCATCATCACCAAAAACATAGACATTGTAGGCCAACATTGCTACAAGAATAAATACTGGTAGCAAGGCTTCCCAAATATTCAGTTCCTTATTTTCTATGATTTTTTCATCTTCGCGATACTTGGCTTTCTTCTGCTTTTCAGTCATTCTTTTTGGTTTGGTAATCAGGTAATATTACAATTTTAGTGTCTTACCTGCAAACCATTTTTATGCCAATAGCGCTTCTTCTTTTAGGATACCCAGTTTTACCATACAATTTTTCATAGCCTTATAAGTAGCTTGAATATCGTTATCCAATCCTATGGAAAAACGTATTAATCCGTCCGTCAGACCCATTTCTTCTTGTTCTTCTTGAGGTATTTCTGATGAAGTAGAACTGCCCGGAGCACTAAATAGCGTTTTATAAAAACCAAGACTCACGGCGAGGTAGCCTAAGTTTTCCCTTTGCATTAGTTCCATCAGCGCGTTTGCCATATCCAAACTTCCAACATCTATGGTCATTAGCCCTCCATAGCCATATTCACTATTCATCTGGTTTGTGAAAATAGTATGCCCCGAGTGGGAAGGCAAACCGGGATATACAACACGTAAACCTTCGCTTTCAAATTGTTTTGCCAAAAACATAGTATTCTGGCTATGTTTTTTCATTCGAATATGTAGCGTACGCATATTTTTTAAAATTGAAGCAGCCCTTAAGCTATCTAGAGTACTGCCAAATAGCATACCAGCACCATCATTTACATCTTTTAACGACAAACAAAACTCTGTTGACGCACAAACAGCTCCTGCAACACAGTCACTAGTGCCGTTAATAAATTTGGTTAAACTATGTATTACAATATCTGCTCCTAATTGTGCTGCAGAAATACTTAAAGGTGAAAAGGTGTTGTCTACAACTAGGGGAATATTATGTTTTTTTGCAAGTTTAGCAAGAGCTTCAATATTGGCTACTTCTAAAAGCGGATTACTGACCGCTTCGCAATAAATCATTTTGGTTTTTGGCGTAATACTGTTTTCTACAATTTCTAAGTCAGTAATATCAACAAAAGAAGTACTAATGTCGAACTTCTTTAAAAAGTTCTTCATGAAAGCATATGTTCCACCATAGATGGTTCTACTGCTCACAATGTGGTCGCCAGCATCACAAAGTTGCATAATCACGGCGCTTATCGCTCCCATACCACTGGCATAAACATTGGCGGATTC
>CALBVX010000099.1 GCA_937969515.1 uncultured Croceitalea sp.
AAAAAACGGAATAACCGCATCAAAAATCAAGACTAGTTCAAAAGGCCCTGATTCTCCTATTGCGACCAATGCAACCGAAGAAGGCAGGTCTAAAAACAGAAGAACTGTTGTAACACTAAATTAAATAACACAATACTAAAATATATAAAAATGGATTTTGAAAATATGAATATCTGGTGCTGGTTAATTCCGCTTTTAACTGGTTTAATTTGTGGAATTATAGGCTATTACTGGGGCAAAGGAAACAGTGAAGTAATCGATAACTCTACAGACCTTAAAGTCTTAGAGGATAAAAATGCACAATTAAAAGCAGACTTAGATGCCTGTAACAAGAAGTTGACCGTTGCTCCTGCCGCAATAGCCCCTAAGAAAAAGGCTACTCCTAAAGCTAAAGTTGCGCCAGCTTCCATTGCGGCCGTCGCTTTTGATGCAAGTGCCGCCAAAGCCGCCTTTGGCAAGCGGGTTAAGCAAGACGACCTTAAGGTTGTTGAAGGTATCGGACCGAAAATAGAAGGTCTTTTCCACAATTTTGATATTAAGACCTGGAAGGCCTTATCGGAAGCTTCTGTCGCTAAATGTCAAGAGGTTTTAAATTCTGGCGGCGAGCGCTATCGTATTCATGACCCAGCTTCATGGCCAATGCAAGCTAAAATGGCCTACAAAGGAGACTGGAAAAAACTTGCTAAATGGCAAGATGAACATAAAGGAGGTAAGTTATAATTCTCCAAATACTAAATAACCAACAAAAAACCGGTCTTTAACAAGACCGGTTTTTTTATAACATTCCGTTAGCTTCTACCCACTTGAACTTGTATTGATCTTGTTCAAAAATCATACGTTCAGATATTCTTTGTAATCGGTCGGGCAATTTCATCAAGTAATCCCTGGCCTTTTCAGCTTGATCTGAAAGTTGTCCTAGGTTACCAATAGCCCAATAGTCATTCAGTTTTTTGAGAATATCTATATAATCTTGTGCGGTATACACCCCTAGTCGTTGGGCACAATTTGAAAAAAGCTCAAAAGCCGTACCTATTTCACCCCCCGATTCCCTTAAAAAATGTGCTGGCATAACAATCTTCTTTTTCATCATATCTGCAAAAGCCAACAACATTCCATTAGGGTCTTGGCCTAAAATCGTTTTAACGAATTCTCTGTAAGCCAAATGATGTCGCATTTCATCGCCCGCGATTATGGTACACATTTTACCTAACAAACTGTTCCCTTTTTGTTTGGCCATTTTACCAACACGTTTGTGGGAGATATTTGTAGCCAATTCTTGAAAAGTAGTGTAGACGAAGTTTTTATAAGGGTCTCTATCTGTACCGATATCAAAACCATCAGCAATCAAGTGTTGCGTAGTAATCTCAATTTCACGCATATTTACCCTGCCAGACAAGTATAAATATTTATTAAGCACGTCTCCATGCCTATTTTCTTCAGCAGTCCATGCCCTAACCCATTTTGACCATCCATTTTGCTTGCCAGAATGTTGGTCTACTCCTTCTACATCCATTAACCAAGATTCATAGGTCGGCAATGCTTCTTCTGTAATTGTGTCGGCGACTAAGGTTACCCAAAAGTCATATCCCAACTCCTTAGATTCTTCCCTAATTTGCTCGACCTCATCAAAAAAAGTGTCTTTTTGAGAATCGGGCAAGAAATCGGTCGGCTGCCATATTTTTTCTGGGGCTACCAAAAAATCTTCCATAAAACCTTCAACCTGTGGCTCTACAGCTTGCATCACCTCTAACCTTATATTCTTTTCGGACATCTTTGGAATTTTTACAAAGGTCTCTATAATTATTTGAAAAATATGTTGAAGTTTCTAGTTTCTTCCTTTTTCGTTTGGATAAAGTAAATGAACAGGGTCACTTTGCCAGAAAGCTTTTGTTTCAACATCCATAATGGTCAATGGTCCTTTAAAAGCAGCCCCAGTGTCAACATTCCACACATTTCCTCCTTGTTGGGGTACGGCAACGCCTGTTTTTGAAATTGGGGTATGCCCAATAAATATCTCTTTATAATGCGTTAATCGTTTTGGAAAGTCTTTATCAGTTTGTTTTAATTTAGGGTTTAGGGCGCGTGCCAATTCCCAGAGCGTTCTATCCCAATAGAACAATTGATCAAAATATTCATATTCTATTCCTTTCAAATTTGTAAAACCGGCATGAAGATAGAGGCGCTTGTCTTTATCTAAATAGTTGTTTCTCAAATTCTTGTAAAAGTTAAGGTGCGGGCCCCAATTTTCCTTCCCAGCTTTTAGATACGAATCTCTTGTTGCAGTTCCGCCATGGGCAAGCCACTGCGGATTTTCTTCCCCCTTTAACATCCACTCATAGCAAAGTTCATCATGGTTTCCTCGTATAAAAAGACAGTTATGGGTTTGCTGTAGTTCGATTAAATACGCAACAGTTTCAAAGGCCTCACTCCACGAGTCTACATAATCCCCCAAAAAAATCAAGTGATCTTTTTTGGTCACCTTGGCCCGCTGCAATAGTTGGGGTATTGCTTTTTTACCTGAATGTACATCCCCGATTACAAGTCTTCGCATTATCAAATATTTAGACAATAATAGCCACAAATAAATTTAGTGCTGAAAACTTAAGGTAAAATTTGGCCGCAAAAAACACCTCTTCCCCTGTTTTTTTGGTCATAAGTACGTTTTCTGTGTACCTTGTGTTATTAAAATATTGTGAAGGCATGACTCGAGTCTTTTGTATAGGTGAATTATTGATTGATTTTGTGGCCGAAAACCAAGGCAGTAATCTTTCAAAAGCAATGAATTTTACCAAAAAAGCGGGTGGTGCACCGGCCAATGTGGCATGTGCCATTGCCAAACTCGGCGGAAAAAGTTTTTTTATAGGCTGCGTGGGCAAAGATTCCTTTGGAAGTTTTTTATTGGATGTTTTGAAAAATGAAGGTGTGGATATTTCTATGGCCCAACGTTCAAACACCTTTACAACTTTGGCCTTTGTATCTATTGCAGAAGACGGCGAACGTGATTTTGTTTTTAATAGAGGTGCCGATGAACAATTGAAATACGATTCTTCTATAAAAACTGAATTCAAAAAAAATATATTGCACTTTGGCGCAGCTACTGCCTTACTTGGCGGGCCTCTTGAAAAAGCTTACGGACATTATCTTTTTGATGGGCTTTGCAATGAATCTTTTATCGCTTTTGACCCAAATTTTAGAAGTGACCTTTGGGGCGATGATGAAGCTACATTTATAAAAAAGTGTATGCCCTATATTGAAAAATCGCACCTGTGTAAATTTAGTTTGGAGGAGGCCTTGCTATTATCAGGCAAAGATACCGTTGAAGAAGCCTGCGCTTTTTTACATGAGATAGGAGCAGAAATAATCACAGTTACCTTAGGAAAGGAAGGAACTTTTGTCAGCACGAAAACACTTCAAAAAACCGTACCCAGCATAGCTGTTTCAGCAGTAGATACCACTGGCGCGGGAGATGCGTTTATTGGCTGCCTTCTTTATCAAATTAGCCTTTTACCCAGTATTGAAGCTCTATTCAATGATGACCAAGCACTATTGAAAATGGTCGAGAAAGCCAATAAAGCCGGAGCTATTACCACAACCAAGTTTGGCGCCATTGTAGCGCTACCCAGTTTAACCCAACTAGAGGCCTAAATGAATCAAGCCGCATTACACAAACTACTTTCTTCTAAAAAAGAAGGTCAAAGTTTAAATGAGCTATTCGAATTACGTTTTAGCACTAACCTTACCTTAATAAAAGACTTATTTTTCTCCCTATATCCAGAAGAACATTATAGGCCAACATTTGAAAAACTCTTAAAACAGCTCCACGAGCTTTTTAAAACCAGACCAGAAAATCTAAAACAGCTTGATATTGTTCGTTTAAAAAAAGGCAATTGGTATCAATCTGAAAAATTGGTTGGCACACAACTCTATGTAGACCACTTTAACAAAGACATTAAAGGCCTGCATAAAAAGCTTCCTTATTTTGAAGAATTAGGCATAAACTTTTTGCATCTTATGCCAGTTACCACAAGACCTGAGGGAGAAAATGATGGAGGTTATGCCGTAAATAGTTATGACCAAATCGATAAAAAGTACGGAACTCAAAAAGATTTCGAAAAACTAACTGCAGCGCTACGAGATAAAGAAATGTACCTAATGTTAGATTTCGTGGTAAACCATACTTCTAACGAATATCCTTGGGCCAAAAAGGCAATGGCCGGTAATAAAAAATATCAAGAATATTATTACACTTATACGGATCGTGAAATTCCTGATGAGTTCGAACACAACCTACCAGAAATCTTTCCTGAAACCGCACCTGGCAATTACACTTTCGTGCCAGAGATGAATAAGTGGGTCATGACTTGCTTCAATAATTACCAATGGGATTTAAA
>CALBVX010000100.1 GCA_937969515.1 uncultured Croceitalea sp.
AATCTGTAAATAAATTACTTCTGCGACCATGACCACGCATAGCATAGGTGAGCACGGCATCTATGGTCAGCGGGTCTACTTTCCATTTCCACCAGTCACCTTTTTTTCTTCCAACCTGATAAGGCGAATCTTTGCGTTTAAGCATGAGACCTTCACTTCGCATTTCACGAGATTTTGTTCGTTCTTCGGCAACTTCCTCCCAAGAATTAAAGTCAAGCCTTGGTGATAGTAGCAATGGGATATTATCAATTACTTGTTTCTCGACTCCGCTCGAAATGACAGATTCTGATTCAAGTAGTTTTTCGAGAATCTTTCTTCTTTCTAAAAATGATTGACTACGAATATCTTTCCCTTTCCACTCTAAAAGGTCATAAGCTTTTAAGACTACAGGTGTTTTTGCCAATAAAGCTTTAGAGACAGTTTTCCGACCAATTCGAGTTTGTAAATCATTAAAAGTGCCGATTTCATCGTTTGGATAGGGAAGTAGTTCTCCATCCAATACTGTTCCGTTGGGAATAACACCTACGAATTTTTGAAATTCGGGGTACTTATCCGTAACCAATTCTTCACCACGACTCCACACAAAAAGCTCATCTTTTCTTATGATGACTTGGCAACGTATACCATCCCATTTGTGTTCTACAGACCAATCTTTTACATCACCTAGAGATGTTACTTCGTCCTCAACGGCATAAGCCAAATAAAAAGGATAGGGTTTGGACAAGTAGTCGCCTTCCTTTTCTTCTAAAATCAAATCTTGAAAAGAAATTTTATCCGGATTCCAATTCCCCATCAATTTATAAGCTAGGATATCCTCATCAATTTTTGTTGCTTTTGAAAGTGCTCTGGTCATTAGTTTTTGACTAACCCCAATTCGAAATCCCCCTGTAATCAATTTGGTAAAAACAAAACGTTCATAATAGTTGAGTTGACTCCAATTTTCAAAGAGGTAGGCTTTTTTCTCTACTTCGTTCTTTGGTTTTAGTGCTATCATTTCCTTTAAAAAGGTAGTTAGACTTTTGCTGGAAGACTTTTTCCCTGCGGGAACCACTAAAGCAATGGTCTCGGCCAAATCCCCAACTATATGATAGCTTTCTTCAAATAACCACAATGGAATATTGGCAAGTTCTGCCGCCCATTCGCGAAGTAATGTAGTGTTTGCCGGTCTGGGAGGCCTACGATGTGAAAGTATAGCAATGGTCCATACCTTGTCTTGGTCCTCAGCTTTTGTAAAATAGTCAGCCAAAGCTTGCACTTTGACTGTCGTCTTATTTGTGCTATCAAGTTTTTTAATAAGTAGCGCAAAGTCTTTCATTAAGCACTAGGGGTTGGGGTTTCCGAAGTATTTAGTTCTGCGAGTTCACCTTCGTATTGTGTTTGCTCGGTTCTTGCATCATAACCTAGTTCTTGTAAATATTTAGAAAAGATTTCTGTATAGCCATGAGTACAGATAATTTTTTCGGCACCTGTGTCTTTTATAGCAGTCAGCAAATCTGGCCAGTCACAATGATCGCTTAAAACAAAACCTTTATCAATGGCCCTTCTTCTTCTCGCGCCTCTAAAAGCCATCCAGCCACTGGCCGAAGCGGTAACAAAAGGGGTCATTTTACGGATCCAAGTGCTGCCATGTGCAGATGGCGGGGCGATGACGATATTTCCTTTTATGTCCTCTTTTTTGGTATCTCTTGTAATTAATTCTGTTTTTGGAAAATCTACCAAAGACCGTAAAACTTCGGTCATATTTTCAACAGCCCCGTGGGTATAAATTTTACCTATGTCCGGATTCAAGTGTTTTAGCAAACGTTGGGCTTTTCCTAAAGAATATCCGAATAATACCGAGGTTTGTCCGTTGGCCTTATTCTCTGCCCACCAGTTATTGATATCATCAAAGACTTCTTTTTGGGGTGTCCAGAGAAAAGCGGGTAATCCAAAAGTACATTCGGTAATGAAGGTATGGCATTTGATATTTTCATACGGTGTCGCGACGCCATCATCCTCCAATTTATAATCGCCCGTAAAGACCCAAACTTCACCTTTATATTCCACTCGTATTTGTGAGGAGCCAATAATATGCCCTGCAGGATGTAAACTAAATTTGACTCCATTAATACTAAAGGTTTCTCCCCATTTTTTTCCGGTAATATGTACTTCACCCAAGCGATGTTTTACAATGGGTACATTACGGTGATGGGTAATGTAATGTTTATGCCCCCAGCGACTATGGTCTGCATGGCCGTGAGATATAACAGCTTTATCCACTGGTTTCCAAGGGTCGAGATAAACATCGGCAGCCTTGCAGTAAATACCGCGATTGGTGAATTGTAAAAGAGGTGTATTCATAGCGAAGTGAATTTACAAATTTCTTTTGGGGATAAATGCCGTATTTTTTCTAGTTTAAAATTATATTTGCGCTACAAAAATTATCATATGCCCATTATTGATCTTTACGAGCACGGAGATAAAAGAAAAAACCTTGCACACTTCGCCACTCTGGCAAGTTTAGCTGCAGTTGATGGTGAAATCAACGAGAAAGAAAAAGCGATTTTAGATAAGTTCGCCTTTAAATTGGATATCACCGATGCAGAGTATAAAGAGGTTATGAAAAAGGATAATAAATATCCTATTGAAACTCCGCATAGTGGTGAGAAAAGACTAAAACGTCTTTTTGAATTCTTTCAAATGGCATTTTCAGACCAGACCGTAGGTGATGATCAATTGCGTTTTATTGAGCGTTATGCGATAGGTTTGGGGTATTCGCCAGACAAAGCTGTGGAAATCGTAAAAAAATCATTTGATATCTTCTGTGGTAAAATTGCATTTGAAGATTATCAGTACCTGATGGATAAGTAGCTTCTAGTGATACTTGTCTAAAAATTCTTGAAGCTTTTCTACCATCTTTTTGCTTCCACAAAAGAAAGGAACGCGCTGATGAAGCTCGGTAGGTACAATATCCAAAATCCGATTTTTACCACCGATTGCCATACCATTGGCTTGTTCTGCGATAAAGGCCATGGGGTTGCATTCATATAAGAGTCGAAGCTTTCCGTTTTGGGTAACACTACTTTTAGGGTACATATAAATACCTCCTTTGATCATGTTTCTATGAAAATCTGAAACTAAAGACCCTATGTATCTTGAAGTATAGGGTCGGTCACCATCTTCTTCTTGGCAATATTTAATATAGTCTTTTACACCCTGCAGAAAATGCACGTAGTTGCCTTCGTTAACGGAATAGATTTTTCCGGTTTCAGGGAATTGCATATTTGGATGCGAAAGGTAAAATGTTCCAATAGCGGGGTTTAAGGTAAACCCATTAACACCATGACCGGTACTGTAAACCAACATGGTAGAGGTGCCATAGACTACATAACCCGCCGCAACCTGGTTTTTTCCAGGCTGAAGGAAGTCTTCAAGTTTTACAGGGGTGCCAACAGGTGTAACCCTTCTATAAATTGAAAAAATGGTGCCAACGGATACATTGACATCAATATTTGAAGAACCATCTAAAGGGTCGATTAGAACAACATATTTGTTCTGATGATTTTCATCTTGACTGTTAATGGTAATAAAATCGTCTTCTTCTTCAGAAGCTATTCCGCAAACAATTTCTCGTTTTCTTAGGGCTTGAATAAACTTTTCATTGGCCAATACATCAAGCTTTTGTTGGTCTTCGCCTTGTACATTAGTATCTCCTGCCTCGCCTAAAATATCGATTAAACCCGCTTTGTTGACTTCATGGTTGACAACCTTGGCGGCTAATCGAATCGCATTGATTAACTTAGAGAGTTCTCCGGTAGAATATTGAAATTCTGATTGGTTTTCAATGATAAATTCGCCAAGGGTTTTATTTTTTTTCTCCATCAACAGATTTGTGTTTTTATCGGCAACAAATATCGCTCATTTTGTGATACTACAACGATTTCGTCGCACTATTGTTGTTTTGTATTATAACTAATTGTTTTATTTGTAACAACTATGAAATTTACAATCAGAGATTCGGTTAAAGAAGACATGCCACAGGTGATGGGGCTGATTAATGAATTGGCTAAATTTGAGCATGAAGCACATGCAGTTGACGTGACCAGTGACGATTTACAACGGGATGGTTTTGGAGACAAGCCCTTGTTCCATTGTTTTGTTGCAGAGACCGATAACGAGTTGGTGGGAATTGCTTTGGTCTACCCGAGGTATTCTACTTGGAAAGGTCCCGTGATACATTTAGAAGATTTAATAGTTACCGAAAAAATGAGAGGGAGCGGTTTGGGTACAGCGTTGCTAGAGGCCGTGGTGAAATATGGCCGCAAGCTTGGCGTTAAAAGAATTAGCTGGGAAGTTTTAGATTGGAACGAACCTGCCATAAAGTTTTATGAAAGTAAAGGCGCAAATGTTATGCGTGATTGGGATGTGGTGCAGTTAGACGAAGCAGGAATGCAAAGATTTATAGAGAATATATGAGGATTTTTAAGTTTGGGGGGGCTTCTGTAAAAGATGCCAACAGCGTTAAGAATGTTGTAAAGGTCTTAAAAGAAGTTGGCCATAAAGATACGCTTGTGGTGATTTCAGCTATGGGCAAGACTACTAATGCCATGGAAAAAGTGGTAAACGCTTACTTTGATGGTAAAAATGGCTTAGAAGAAGCCATAGAAGAGGTTAGGGATGGTCACAAGAAAATAATCAATGACCTTTTTGAAATAAAGAATCATGAAATTCATAATACGGTAAACGCTCTTATTGAAGAATTTAGGGGCTTTTTAATGTGGAACAAATCGCCGAAATATGCTTTTGTGTATGATCAAGTTGTAGGCTACGGCGAATTGCTTTCTACCACAATTGTAAGTGCCTATTTGAATGAAGTGGGACTCGCTAATCAATGGTTAGATGTGCGTGACTTGATAAAAACGGACAATAGCTATCGTGATGCACAAGTAAATTGGGAGCGAACCCAAAAAGAAGTGACCTCTGCGGTAAACAAGAATAAATTAAATATTACGCAAGGTTTTTTAGGGAGTGATGAAAACAATTTCACAACTACCCTGGGCCGTGAAGGCTCCGATTATACCGCTGCTATTTTGGCCTATTGTTTAAAGGCCGAATCTGTTACCATTTGGAAAGATGTACCCGGTGTTCTAAATGCCGACCCTCGACACTTTGATGAAACACAATTACTTAATGAAATATCATATCGTGAGGCTATTGAACTTGCTTTTTACGGAGCATCGGTAATACACCCAAAAACATTGCAGCCACTTCAGGGAAGAGAAATTCCGCTGCACGTCAAATCGTTTGTGAACCCTAAAGAACCTGGAACTACTGTTGGGAAGGGGACGAAAATCTCACCCGAAGTACCCTGCTTTATTGTAAAGAAGAACCAAGTGTTGCTCAAACTATCTTCGTTGGATTTTTCTTTTATCGTTGAAGAAAACATGAGCGAAATATTCAAATTATTTCATGATTACAGACTAAAAGTAGATCTTATTCAAAATTCTGCCATTAGTTTTTCAGTATGTCTTGATAATAAGTTTGGTGGTTTAAAAGAGATACTTTCGGTATTACAAGAAAAATTTAAGGTAAACTGTCGAGAAGGTGTGTCGCTTTACACCATTCGTCATTTCGACGAAAACTCAGTTGAAAAAATCTTAAATGGGTATACGGTTTTGGTAGAGCAACGAGGCAAAGAAACCATTCAGTTGGTTGTAAAATAACAGAGCAATTCGCTCGCGATCCCTGTATTTTCCTATATTTACCATTACCTAAATTTTGTATTCATGGGGTTGGTATCTGCTAAAGAAGTTGCAAAAGTCATAAACCTAGACAAGTATGGTGTTTTCGGAACTTTTGTGGGCTGGTTACTTATGGCGGCAACTAAGATTACCTCGATAAACCGATTTTACGATAACAATAAACATATTGAGGGTTCAGCTTTTTTAGATGCCATTCTTGACCACTACGAAATCGATTTTGAAATACCTGAAGAAGATTTCAAAAGGTTGCCTAAAGACGGTTCATTCATCACGATATCCAACCATCCGCTAGGTGGTATTGATGGGGTGCTATTATTGCAGTTAATGCTCAAACAAAGGGCAGATTTTAAGATTATCGCCAACTTTTTGCTGAATAGGATTGAACCTATGAAACAGTTTATTCTGCCCGTAAACCCTTTTGAAAACCATAAAGATGCAAAGAGTAGTATCGCGGGGTTCAAAAATGCCTTGATGCACCTTAGAGAAGGTAAGCCTCTAGGTATTTTTCCGGCAGGTGAGGTGTCTACCTATCGCGATGGTAAATTGGTAGTTGATAAACCCTGGGAAGAAGCAGCGCTTAAATTAATTCGAAAAGCTGAGGTACCTGTGGTGCCTATTTATTTTCATGCGAAAAATAGTCGTTTGTTTTACCGCCTTTCTAAGATAAGTGATGTGTTTAGAACAGCTAAGCTGCCATCTGAAGTTACCACCCAGCGTAGAAGACCTATAAAAGTGAGAATAGGGCAGCCTATTTCTGTAAAAATGCAGAAAGAGGAAGAAACCTTGGAAGACTTCACAGAATTGCTACGTAAAAAAACCTATTTGTTGGCCAATGCGTTTGAAAAGGAACGCTTGCTGGATAAAGTACCGACAACATTAAAAATTCCGAAAGCGCCCAAAAAGATAGCTTCCGCTGTTCGTACGGAAGTTATTCAAGGTGAAATTGAAAAGCTTCGCGAAAAAGAATGCCGTTTGCTACAAAGTAAGAATTACGAGGTTTTCTTGGCTCAAGAACAAGACATGCCTTTTATTTTAAAAGAAATAGGTAGGCAGCGTGAAGTTACTTTTAGAGCAATAGGGGAGGGTACCAACAATGCTATAGATTTAGATAAGTTCGATTCATATTACCACCACCTTTTTCTTTGGGATGATCAAGACAAGGCGATTGTAGGCGCCTATCGCATGGGGCTTGGGGCACAAATTTTCAAGGCACATGGTATCGACGGTTTTTATTTGCAAGACCTGTTTCGGTTTGAGCCAGAACTCTTTAGAATGATGTCAAAATCCATTGAAATGGGTAGGGCCTATATCGTAAAAGAGTACCAGCAAAAGCCAATGCCCTTGTTTTTGTTATGGAAGGGCATTGTGCATACCACCTTGCGCTACCCAGAACATAAATATTTAATAGGCGGGGTAAGTATTAGCAATCAGTTTTCAAATTTCTCAAAGTCTTTGATGATCGAGTTTATGAAATCGAACTATTGGGATCCCTATGTAGCCCAATACATTCATCCAAAAAAAGAATTTAAGGTAAAGCTCAAAGATGCCGATAAAGAATTTGTGTTTGACGAAACTCAGGCCGATCTTAATAAGTTTGACCGTTTGATCGAAGAAGTTGAACCGGGCAGTCTACGTCTTCCGGTGCTGATTAAAAAGTATATAAAGCAAAATGCCAAAGTAGTCGCTTTTAATGTTGACCCGCTGTTCAATAATTCCGTTGATGGGTTGATGTACATCAAAATTGCCGATTTACCCGAGAGTACCGTAAAACCGGTTATGGAAGAGTTTCAGGCTGAATTGGAGCGCAAACATGCAGAGAACAACAGCGCCGGTTAGTTTTATGAAAAACCTGTTTCAGATATACTTACTCTTAAGCTTAAGCACGGTGTTTTCTCAATTCTCTGTGTCTGGTTATGTACGCGACAATGAAACCAAAGAGCCTTTGCTCGGCGTATCAATTTTCTACGACGGGTCTACAATAGGCACGGTAACCGATGAGCGTGGATACTTTCAACTGAGTACTTCGCGGAGAATGGCCGGGAGTTTGATTTTTGATTTTTTAGGATACGAAACCGTTATCTTATCAGAGGTAAAAGAAGGTTCGTTGGGTACCATTTTTCTTAAGGATAAACCCTTAGAACTAGATGAGGTAGTTTTGCAGCCTGATACTTGGAGCAGGATTAAGAAATTACGCATTTTCAGAAAAGAATTTCTGGGCACGACAAGCGCGGGTATTAGATGTAAGATTTTAAATGAAGACGATATACGATTATATTATAATGCCGAAGAGAATAGACTTTATGCATTTGCCAAAAAACCCATAATAATCAGAAATAGACACCTTGGTTATCAGGTTAAGTATAATCTTGTAGACTTTGAAGCCGACTTTTTCGAACAGACCAATGATACCGTAATTACAAAATCTACCTATATGGCGGGTACTTTGTTTTTTACGGATTTGGATAAGGACAAACCAAAAAAACGTCATCTTAATAATCGAGAAGAAACCTATTTAGGTTCGAGCATGCATTTTATGCGGTCGTTGGCCAGTCAAACTTTAACTGAAGAAGGTTTTGCCATATTTAAAAAGAGATTTCAAGTAAACCCGAAAGAAGTGTATGGTGTTAAACCCATAGCTGGGCTTACACAGGTTATACAAAGGGTCGAAAGACTTGCTATCACATTTAATGGGGCGGATCAATCTTTCTTGCGTGTTTCAGAAAATCCTTTTTTTATTGATGGATACGGAAATTATACCCCAAGCAGAAATCTATTTTTTGGTGGTAAAATAGGGGAGAACAGGGCGGGTGACCTGTTGCCTTTAGATTATGCTATTGATTAGGTTTATAATGTTTAGATCAAAGCATTTTTAAAAACATAATACAGTTCATTCGCAATCTGTAGACTTCGTTCTAAATATTTTTCCTCCTGTTGCGGTGTAGTATCAAATTTTTTTGGGTCTTCAAAAGTTATTGGGAATCGTGCATCCGCGCCTTGAACGATAGGGCAAGCTTCATTGGCGGAATCACAGGTTAAGATAGCTCCGAAATTAGATTTAGGATTAAAACCATCATCATAGGTTTTTGAAAACCCGATTACAGGGTGGGCGTTTTCGGTGTATTTTATCCTGTATATGGGATTATCACCTTCAGAAATTTTATGGATACGGAATCCTGACTTTTTTAAAGCCTCAGCAGCCATAGGGTATAGAGCAGTAGCTTCTGTTCCTCCAGAATAGCAATGTATGTTCTTTATCCCGAAATGATAGGCTATTGCCTGTGCCCAAACTTGCGAAAGGTGGCTTCTACGAGAATTATGGGTACAAATAAAATTAAGCTGAATTGAAGCTTTGGTTTTAATTTTCTCCTTTATGTAACTGGCCAAAGGGTCAAGACTCTCTTTTCTTTGATTAGAAATGGTTTTTGGAAGCAGTGATTGTAGCGTTGATTCAATTTTAGGGAACAGCTTTTGCATTTTATCTCTCATTTTTAATCAAATACC
The DNA here is from genome assembly GCA_937969515.1 of uncultured Croceitalea sp. Lineage (GTDB taxonomy): Bacteria > Bacteroidota > Bacteroidia > Flavobacteriales > Flavobacteriaceae > Croceitalea > Croceitalea marina. The sequence goes on from CALBVX010000100.1 coordinate 9,243, forward strand.
AATGGTTTTGCTTCGTTTTTCGAATAACAAATTGTCTTTCCAGATACCCTCTTTTGTTTTTCCAACTTTCTCACGTTTTCCAATATATCGAAAACCAACAGTTTCATGTAATTTAATACTGGCCGTATTTTCTGGAAAAATACCGGACTGTATGGTCCAATAACCTGCAGCTTCACTTTCTTCGATTAGTTTTAGCAAGAGTGTTTTGCCAACTCCAAGCCCTCTACATTTACTTGATACATAAACACTAACTTCTGCAACGCCCCCATATACACATCTACTTGATACTGGTGACAGGGCTGCCCAGCCTAAAATTTTATGGTCTTTTTCAGCTACTAATCGGCATTCATTAAGATGCGCGTTATCCCAACTGTCAAAATCTGGAACGGTAGTTTCAAAGGTTGCATAACCTGTCGAAATTCCTTCCAAATAAATCTTGGCCACTTCTTGCCAATCTCTAATTGTCATACTTCTGATTACCATGGAGTTGTCTATTTAAAAAAATGTCTCAACAACATCCATTACTTGGCGAACAACAAGGTTCTGTAGCTACTTCTTTTTCTGTAGGTATTCCGCAAGTTTCTTTGGCCTTGCAATCGGTTTTTTCTACTGCAAGTTTAAAAACAAGCTTTTCGTTGTTCCAAATAGCCTCTTTTATGAAAAGTTGCGCGGTATGAAAGTTGTTATTGCTGTACTCTATTTTGAGTTCTGCATCTTTCACCATTGGTTTAATACTCTCGACTTTGTCAAGAATAGCGAGTGCTTTTTCAGCAGTCATAAATACTGTTTTATCCAACTCTTCAGGGCTTTCATAAAGCTGAACAATGGTCTCCTTCCAAAAATCAACTCCAGCACCACAATCTACACTGTCAATGGTAGTGTTCTTAATTTCGGTGATATGATAGTTCGCCCCGACAAAACCACCAGGCCGGTATTCAAAAAGGAGCGATTTCTCTTTATGATTGTTTAATAGTTCTAAAAATTCTTTTGTTTTCATACTAAATTGTTTTAACAGCAATTGCTTTTAGTTGTATTGAAAAAAGTGTTTAAGGTGCTTTGTATTTTACTCCATGTATTTAAGTTGATGCAATAGCATACTTTTTTTCCCTCTATCTCACCCTTTATTAAATCGATGCTCTTTAATTCTTTTAGATGCTGTGAGATGGTTGGCTGTGCCAGACCTATTTCATCAACGATATCATTACAGATACAAGACTCTTGTTTGCTTATGTATTGCAGTATGGCAATGCGAGCAGGGTTGGCCAAAACCTTAAAAATGGTGGCCATTTGATTTTGGTTCTGATTGAAAATTTGCGTTTTGGTAATGCCCATTATATATTTATATATTGCAATATTACAATAATAAATTGAAATAAAAAAGCCAGAGTACAATTCTCTGGCTATATTTTTAGAACCAAGGCTTTTTACCAACCTGGTACGTGTTGTAAAATTCTTCATCTGATTTGGTCAGATAAATGATTCCTTCTATTAAACCTACAAGTCCCGGAATCCATACAAATAATAGACCAACACCTACACAAGAAAGAACATAAGCTGCAATTGTAACTCCTAATAAAATAAATCCTTCTTTTTGGTATCCTAATAAGAACTTATGTACCCCTAGAGACCCTACAATTATAGCTAAAATTCCAACTAGAATTTTTTTGTTTTCCCCACCGCCTACAGCGTTATTTAATCCCTCTGAAAATTCATTGGCAGTCTTTTTCGCCCCTTCGGCAAAATCATTTGCAGCTTCTTCGGCCTTATCTCCTAAATCTTTGTTTTCTTCTGACATAATTTTAATTTGTTGGTTAAACGTGTTTAAAAGTAGCAAATAATTTAATACCTATAAAAATGCTTTATCAACAGGTTCCCATAGCTCTAACTTATTGCCGTCAGGATCTAAAATCCAACCAAACTTGCCATACTCGTATTCCTCTACCTCACCAACAATGGTAACCCCTTCCTTTTTTAGTTCGATCAAAAGTTCTTTTAAATTTTCGACCCTGAAATTCATCATAAACTGCTTTTCACATGGCTTAAAATAGTTGGTATCCTCATTCATCGGGCTCCATTGGGTTGAGCAATCGTTACCTTCCTTATCTTTCCACCAAAAGGTGCAACCATATCGGTCGGTATTCAAACCGAGATGATTTTTATACCACTCTTTTATTTTATCGGGATTTTTTGTTTTAAAGAAAAACCCACCTAAACCAGTTACTCTATTTTTCATTATGTATATTTTTTGTTAGTACTGTGTTTTCAGGATTTTTCCCCGTTATTAAATTACACCCCTAAAGTCCCCCTCAAGAGGACAATGCTAATATTTTAATTTCGCTACTCTTTTTATGGAAATTTTTATCCTTTTATATTCTTTTCGTAAAGTGTAATCCAATCTTTTACGGTCATTTTATGGCAAAGTTCTCCGATTAGTTCGAAAGGAATATTTTCTACTTTTTTAAACCGAATACAACTTTTACCCATATCCAATTTTGTCTTTACACGTTTTGAATATTCAGCTACGAACCAATCCGACAACTTACTATCGGCGTAAATGCCGGAGTGATAAAGTGCCACAAAATTCTTTTGTGAAGCAATATTGATAAAGGGGAGTGGAAGCTTTGGGTCGCAATGATAGCCGGAAGGGTAGATAGAATGTGGTACAACAAACCCGATCATTTTATAGTTGATGCATTCTTCAAACCCTTCTGGGAGATT
>CALBVX010000101.1 GCA_937969515.1 uncultured Croceitalea sp.
AGCGAACTATAAAAAGACTGCCATTGTCGGTATCATCCATAGCTTCATATTTTTCAAAACCAAGTAGTTTGTTTACCATCGCTGGCGTGGTATTACTGTGACCGACTATCAAAACATTTTTGCTTAGATTTTCTGCTTTCAAAGCCTCAATATCAATTTCGCTTGGGTTGTAATAAGTAACATCAATATTTTTTTTAACAGAAGTAGGAGCAGCTGTCATAGAAGTGCGCTCATAGTTGGTCGAATATATGATGTCTAAATCAATCGGTTCAAAAACCTCTGCCCATTTTATAGCTCTGCCCAAACCATCTTGATTTAATTCAGGGTCTTTATTGGTGGGGTCTGTTCTGTCTTTTTCTGCATGCCGTATTAAATAAAAAGTTGATATAATCGGGTCTTTCACGAGCTCTTCTTTTTTGTAGTTGCAGCCTAAAAAGATGAAAAGAGAAAGAATTCCTAAATAAAAACCAAGTTTAAGCGATTTAATGGTTTTTAAAGAAAATAGTTTGTGTAAGCTGAGCATAATTTTTATTTTTTAATTTCTTTTTGAACCAAAAGTTCTAAATAAGCCATTGTGTTCACTAAGTATTTTCTATCCCTTGTCATAGTAGCCATAGCAACAGCGCCCTGAAGTATTGTGTAAAGTTGTTTGGCAAATTGTAAGGGAGGAACAGGAATTTTCATTTCGTCAGCTTTAACGCCATTTTCAATAACTAAAGCAATTTTACCTTCAATCTCTTTTATAGTTTCTTTATTGGCGGCCACTAACAACGAGTTATTATGTTGTGCATCAACACCAATATTTAAAATGGGACAACCGCCCATTTGCATCGTGAAAACATCGTACTGCCTGTAGAAATTTATGAGGGCATATACTTTATCTAACGAGTCCCCATTGGCGTCTAACAAATCATCAATCTTACCCAATAGTAGGTTTCTGTTATACTTGAAGGCCTCTAAAGCTAAAGCTTCTTTATTTTCAAAATTACCATAAATAGCACCTTTGGTAAGCCCAGTAGCCTCGGTTAAATGACTCATGCTAGTGCCAACATAGCCATGTTTGTTAAAAATAGGAGCCACAGTTTCTATAATATACTGTGTAGTGCGTTCGGCTTTGGTAGACATGAATACTGGTTTGTTACTAGCTAATATAGAAAAAATATATACTGCATGGTATTAAAAAGGGCATCCAATTGGAATGCCCTTAAAAATGTTCAGTGTTGTACATCAATTTACGAGTTCATTCTGATTTCTAAATACTAGCTTTTCATCGAATGAATCAATTAGAATGATACTCTCACTTTTAATGGTTCCCGATAAAAGCTCTTTGGAAAGTTTGTTCAAAACCTCTTTCTGAATCAAACGCTTTATCGGTCTGGCACCATACTGCGCATCAAACCCTTTGTTACCCAGGTAAGCGATTGCTTGGTCTGTGGCATCTAGTGTGATGTTCTGCTTAAGCAGCATTTTTTTGAGCTGGCCTAATTGAATACCAACTATTTGCTTGATGTTTGCCCTGTTCAGTGGGGTAAACATGATGATGTCATCAATCCTATTTAAGAACTCTGGACGAATGGTCTTTTTTAGAAGCCCCAAAACTTCAACTCTAGCTGCTTCAGTAGCGCTGTGTAAATCGCTGTTATTTTCAAATTTCTCTTGAATAATATGACTTCCCATATTACTGGTCATGATGATTATACAGTTCTTGAAATCTGCAATACGCCCTTTATTGTCGGTAAGCCTACCCTCGTCCAATACCTGTAACAATATGTTAAAAGTATCTGGGTGGGCTTTTTCAATTTCATCTAAAAGGATTACGGAATAAGGTCTTCTGCGTACTGCTTCGGTCAGTTGTCCACCTTCATCATAACCCACATAGCCCGGAGGTGCTCCGACGAGCCTGCTAACTGCATGACGCTCTTGATATTCGCTCATATCTATTCTCGTCATTGCGTTTTCATCATCGAACAAATATGCCGCTAAGGTTTTTGCCAATTCGGTTTTACCAACTCCCGTAGTACCTAAGAACATAAATGACCCAATAGGTTTTTTAGTGTCTTGCAAACCGGCCCTACTGCGTCTTATCGCATCAGATACGGCTTCAATAGCCTCTTCTTGACCAACAACTCTTTTACGAAGAACATCTTCTAGTTGCAATAACTTTTCACGTTCACTCTGAAGCATTTTTGTTACAGGAATCCCGGTCCATTTGGCAACTACCTCGGCAATGTCCTCATTTGTAACTTCCTCTTTTATAAGGGTGCTGCTTTTTTGTTGTTCTTGTAACTCAAGATTAAGCTTATCTAACTGTTCTTGCGCTTCTTTAATTTTTCCATAACGTAATTCAGCCACCTTGCCGTAGTCACCATTTCGTTCAGCCCTTTCAGCATCAAGCTTATAAGCTTCAATATCTTGTTTTGTCTTTTGAATATTATCGACAACGGTTTTTTCGCTTTCCCACTTGGCAAAGATTTCATTTCGTTGTTCCTTAAAATTGGCCAACTCTAGATTCAAGGCTTTTAACTTTACGCTATCATTCTCTCTCTTAATTGCTTCAATTTCAATTTCGAGTTGCATTATTTTTCTATCCAGCACATCGAGTTCTTCTGGTTTGGAGTTGATTTCCATTCGTAACTTCGATGCTGCTTCATCAATTAAATCAATAGCCTTGTCCGGCAAAAAGCGATTGGTGATGTAACGTTGTGATAGCTCAACAGCTGAAATCACCGCCTCATCTTTAATACGTACTTTATGATGTGCTTCATATTTTTCTTTGATACCCCTTAAGATTGAAATCGCACTTTCTGTATCGGGTTCATCTACAACGACTTTTTGAAAACGTCTTTCTAATGCCTTGTCTTTTTCAAAATATTTTTGATACTCGTCCAGAGTGGTAGCGCCGATAGCACGTAATTCGCCCCTAGCCAAAGCAGGCTTTAAAATGTTAGCGGCATCCATAGCACCTTGACCACCACCAGCACCCACTAGGGTATGGATTTCATCAATAAAGAGAACAATATCACCATCTGAAGAAGTTACTTCTTTAATGACAGACTTTAGGCGTTCTTCAAATTCACCCTTGTACTTTGCACCAGCAATCAGTGCCCCCATATCCAAAGAATATATAATCTTTTCTTTAAGGTTCTCCGGCACATCACCTTGAACTATTCGATGCGCTAGGCCCTCCGCAATAGCTGTTTTGCCAACACCAGGCTCACCAACCAACATTGGATTGTTTTTGGTTCTTCTTGAGAGTATTTGCAGAATTCTTCTTATTTCTTCATCTCTACCAATAACAGGGTCTAGCCTTCCAGAATCGGCAAGGGAGTTTAGGTTTTTTGCATATTTATCCAAAGAATTATAAGTGTCTTCGGCACTTTGTGAAGTTACTTTTCCACCTTTTCGTAGTTCTTCGATTGCTTTTGTTAGGTCTTTTTCCGTAACTCCGTTGTCTTTAAGAATCTGACTTATTTTACTTTTCGATTTAAAAATTGCCAGAACTAAATGTTCTATGGAAACATAATCGTCATCCATTTTTTTTGCGATGATAGAAGCTTCGGTTAAGGTCTTGTTTGCCTCCCTTGAAAGCATAATTTCACTGCCGGAAACTTTCGCATAACTTTGCAGTTCTTTTTCTAATACCTGATTGATAAGAGTCACATTTACATTGAGTTTTTTCAAAATAAATGGCAAGACATTTTCATCTATCTCGGTTATTGCCTTAAAAAGATGTTCGTTTTCTATTTGTTGATGCCCAAAACCTTGCGTAATTTGCTGCGCTTGTTGAAGGGCTTCTTGTGATTTTATGGTAAAATTGTTAAAATTCATTTCAATTATTTTGAAATGGAAGGGCAACAACCTTACCAATTAAAAAGTCAGTCAAAATGACGTTAAAGCATTGAAAATAAAGGACATTTTGTCTGTCTCTGTAAGTAATGCTGTTATTTTCGACCTAATAAAAAAATAAGTATGGGTTTATTTGGAGGTATTTTTGGTGGCAGTTCGGAATCTAAAAAGGAGGATAAAATTTTACCATGGATTCCGCTTCAGTCAATCGAACAACTGAACGAAATTGAAGAAGAGTCAAAAACGAAAACACAGGTGATTTTTAAGCATTCTACTACCTGTGGCATTAGTAGAATGGTTCTGAACATGTTTGTAGATAATTATGAGTTTGCCGAAAATCAGTTGAATCTCTATTTTCTGGATCTTCATGCCCATAGGGATGTTTCGAACGAAGTGGCGATAAAGTTTCAAGTAATTCATCAATCACCACAATTACTGATCGTCAAGAATGGGGTTACTGTATCTCACGCATCACATGGTTCGATTTCTGAAGTAAATTTAGAAGACTATATATAAAAAAAAGCCCGGGAATTTCCCGGGTTTTTTTATATATAGTCTTCTAAATTTACTTCAGAAATCGAACCATGTGATGCGTGAGATACAGTAACCCCATTCTTCACGATCAGTAATTGTGGTG
>CALBVX010000102.1 GCA_937969515.1 uncultured Croceitalea sp.
ACCTAAAGATAAATTCATAAGAATTCATCGTTCGTATACTGTGGCTATTGATAAAATACAATCTGTAGAAGGTAATAGTGTCGAGATTGATGATATTAGGTATACAATTGGTCGGAGCTATTGCGACGAGGTAAAGAAAAAAATATTAAGTGACTATCATTCTTAACTAAAAAAGCCTCTAATTTCTTAGAGGCTTTTTTGTGGGCGCTGAGGGATTCGAACCCCCGACCCCCTCGGTGTAAACGAGGTGCTCTGAACCAACTGAGCTAAGCGCCCCAATCTTTTCCCGATTAGGGTGTGCAAATATAGCACCATTTTTTATTTGGCAAAAAGAATCAACTAAAAATATTAGACAATTTCTGCAACCACAAAAGTACTGCCACCAATATACAAGAAATCGTTTTTCTTAGCCCTACTCTTGGCAAATTGAAAACCTTCTAAAACTGACTTGTAAGCTTCTCCATTTAAATCAAAATCTCTTGCTAATTGTTGTAGTTTTTTTACCTGCAAACCCCTTGGAACGTTGGGACACACAAAATAATACATTGCGTCTTTTGGCAGCATGGATAAAATAACATCAAGTTTTTTATCATTTACAAAACCTACAACCATGTGAAGTTTGTCAAAAGATTGTTGTTTTATCTGATTTAGCACCAAAGTCAATCCCTCTTTGTTATGGGCGGTATCACAGATTATTTTGGGCTCTTGCCCCAATTGTTGCCACCTTCCTAATAAACCAGTGTTATTTACAACACTAAGTAGCCCCTTGGTAATATGCTTTTTTTTGATTTTAAAACCTGTAAGCTCTTTTAAACAAGCCAAAACTCCTTTTACGTTTTTAGTTTGGTACTTGCCTAACAAATCTGTAGGATAAACTACTTTATCCTTTTGGTCGGCAAAAACAATACTTGATTTTTTCTGTGATGCCAGCATACTGAATATACCTTTTGTCTCAGCTTGAGTTTCACTAACAACCACTGGAACTCCTTTTTTAATGATTCCTGCCTTCTCTAAAGCAATCTTTTCAAGGGTATCGCCTAAGAGGTGGGTATGGTCGAGACCTATATTCGTAATCAACGAAACTTCTGGAACAATAATGTTGGTAGAATCTAAGCGACCCCCAAGGCCCACTTCAATAACGGCAACATCTACTTTCTGTTCAGCAAAATAGTGAAATGCCATGCCTACGGTCATTTCAAAAAAAGAAAGTGTGTGCTCTTCCAAAAAAAACTTATTGATAGCAATGAACTGCTTTACGTTTTTTTTACTGATTTTTTTTCCATTAATCTTTATCCGTTCCCTAAAGTCTTTTAGGTGTGGAGAAGTGTATAGACCTACTTTATAACCCGCTTCTTGTAATACAGATGCCAACATATGGCAACTAGAACCCTTGCCGTTCGTACCAGCAACGTGAATAGACTTAAATTTCTTTTCAGGATTTTCTAAGTGAAGTGCAAAGTTGATACTATTATCAAGCTTATCTTTAAATGCAACTTTTCCTTTTTCCTGATACATTGGAAGTTGGGCAAACATCCAATCTAAGATCTCTTTATACTTCACTACTGCCCCAATTTAAAATTGACTACCACAAAACCGATTTGCTGTGTAGGGGCTTTAGCATCAAGATTCCATTTATGCAGAAATGCAGTTTTTCTTGCAGGTTCGAGTAAACAAGGCGCATTATTAGTGGTACCCTTCACACCTGGTGTCGCTTTGATTACCTTTCCGTTTTTATCTACTACGATACGTACTACAACTCGACCATCTTCATTACATTCTTGTTGCACCTTACCTTTACTTACCAAAGATCTTCCATTAAGACCATAGCCTCCTGTTCCACTTCCGCTGCCAGGGGCTCCATAATAACTCGTGGCATACGGATTACCGGCAGGATTTCCTTTATCACCAGCTTTGTTATCATCGCCCTCACTGCCAGAATCATTTCCATCAGATTTACCAATGCCGCCCATTAAAGCATCCAATTTTTTCTTCTTAGCTTCCTGTTCAGCTAGTTTTCTTTCTTCTGCTTCCCTTTTTTCACGTGCAACACGAGCAGCTTCAGCTTTTTTTCTTTCAGCGGCCTCATCAGCTTTACGTTTAGATTCTCGCTGCTGTTTGATTTTTATGGATTCCTCACTCTCTTGCGTTATGAGTTTTTCTGTGGGGGACTCTTTTTCTACAACTTCTTCTTCAACAGGCTTTTGCTCTAAGACTTCTTCGATTTTTTCCTGAACCTGCTCAGGTTCATTCGGTGTTTCGGGAATATCCAAAGGTTCTGACCTTATCTTCTCTTTTGGCTGAACTTTTCCGCTACCAATATCCATTGTACCAAAATTTATGGCAATTCCGCTTTCTTCAGGTGGGTCTAAATAGGTAAGCCCTATATAAAATAATAGCAGCAAAAGAACACTTAATAAAAGTGTAGTAAGTGTAAATGATTTTTTCTTGTGTCTCGTGTCTAAAAGTGGCATTATTTTGGCCGCACGGCCAGAATCACCTTATAGTTATTCTTGTTGGCAATGTCCATCACGTTAACAGCCTCTTTAATAGCTACGCTTTGTTCTGCCCTTAGGATAATTGTTGGCTTCTCTTGACCTTTTAGTGCTTTTTTTAATTCAATTTCAATGTACTCTCCGTTAATCTGTTCATTATTAACGTAATATTTCAAATCCTTATCAATTGTGACCGAAACATTCTGTGTGTTCGTAGACTTTCCTTTGGCTTTTGGCAAAAGTAAATCTAAGGCATTAGGCGCATTAGATGTCAGCATAAAAAACACCAATAACAAGAAAACAATATCTGTCATTGAAGACATGCTGAACTCTGGACTAACCTTATTTCTTCCTTTTAACTTCATTATAAAACTATATTGGCTCGTTAAGTAAATCCAAAAACTCTACTGCGTTGGCCTCCATCTTGTGCACTACTTTGTCGGTTCTGTTTACCAAGTGGTTATATCCTATATAGGCAATAATTCCTACCACTAATCCAGCTACCGTTGTCGTCATCGCAGTATAGATACCTGATGCCAAAGAGCCCATTTCTGCCTGGCCACCACTACTTGCCATTTCATGAAATGCCAAAATCATACCAATTACTGTTCCTAAAAAACCGATCATTGGGGCAGCTCCCGCCACAGTGGCCAAAATACTTACATTCTTTTCTAATTTATAGACCTCAAGAGTACCCGCATTTTCAATAGCGGTATTGATATCATCTAAAGGTTTCCCTATACGTGAAACGCCTTTTTCCGTTAAACGAGCTACCGGAGAATCTGTCTGGGCACATAACAATTTTGCCGCTTCAAGTTTGCCGTTCATGACATGGTCACGAATTTGATTCATAAAATTTTTATCAATTTTAGAAGCTGCTTTTATCGCAAAAATTCGCTCAAAATAAATGTATAGTGCTACAAAAAGCAATATGAAAAGCACTGAAATAATAACGATACTCCCTGTACCGCCATTAACGATTAAATCAATTACTGAAAGTGTTTTTTCTTCAGAAATAGATGCCATAGTTTCTGCACCGTCTTCCAAATCTTGAAATAGTATCATAAAGTATCCCCAATTTTAGTTGCAATAATAACGCAGTTTTGGGAATAAAATTATGCTAAAGAACAAAATCACGCAAAGCAATAAATACTATTCCCCCTGCAACAAAGCCTATAAAGGCCAACCAGGCGATTTTCTTTAAATACCAGAAGAAATCTATTTTCTCCATACCCATCGCAACTACACCTGCAGCAGAGCCTATAATTAGCATACTACCACCTGTACCAGCAGAATAGGCAATAAAGTGCCATAATGGATGGTCTGGGCCCTCTGAAAACATGCCCATACTTGCCGCTACCAATGGAACGTTATCGATTACCGCAGAGCCAACACCAAGTAACATTACTACGATATCACGTTGTGGTATGGCTTCATTCAAACTTTCGGCATAATTAAATAGAATACCTAAAGATTCTAAGGCAGCAACAGCAAGTAAGATTCCTAAAAAGAACAATATACTGGGCAATTCAATTTTGGTCAATGCAGAATGTACTGGGCTATGATGAGAGGCTTCATGATGATCCTCGTCCATAGCCGAACTAATACTAAACTTGGCATTACTATAAATTTCGGCAAAGGTAGCTACCACTGCCAGTGAAAGCATCATGCCCACATATGGTGGTAAATGCGTAATTGTTTTAAAGAATGGAACAAAAACGATAGCTCCTAATCCTAAATAAAGCATAGTAGATCCATATTTTGATTTTGAACCTTCTTGCTTCTCCTCAATATCTACCTGACCTCTAAAAGCTTTAAATCTGCTTGCAACCAAGGTTGGCACAATCATACAAACTATTGAAGGCAACAGCACATGTAAAACTAACGAGCCAGCTTCAACCTTGCCCGCTATCCACAACATGGTAGTAGTTACATCACCAATCGGAGACCAGGCCCCACCTGCATTGGCATTAATTATTATTAGACCTGCAAACCACAATCTAGTTTCACGATCTTTAATTACTTTCTGTAGGATGGTTATTAAAACAATTGTGGCCGTAAGGTTATCAATGATAGCCGATAAAATAAAGGCTAGAATGGAAAAAATCCATAGGAGCTTGCGCTTGCTGCGCGTTTTAATGTATCCTTTTATGGTAGCAAAGCCATCGAAGTAATCAATAATCTCTACTATGGTCATTGCACCGAGTAAAAACACCAGTATTTCAGCGGTTTTACCAAGATGATGCAGTAGTATTTCATCTATATGTGTGGGCTCCAACTCTTTGAGCTGGGCATTTACCTCAAAAACATCTAAATGGGCCAAAGCAATGATAGCCCATAAAATCGCCATCATTGCTAGTGCGGGAATAAGTTTGTCAATTTTTAGATTATGCTCTAATGTTATGGCTAAATAACCCGCAAGAAATATGATTATAATTATGGTTTCCATTTTCAGTTGGTTTTAAAAATGATTTCGTAAGATTATAAATAATTAGGTGATGTCCTAAAGATATTTAAACTAAGATGATTTTCATCATCTTATTAGGTACTAATATAAGGATTGATAAAAAAGCCTCCCAAGACAGGGCTATTTTTTTTGAAAATTCAATTATTCTTGTATTTCAGCTAAAATCTCTGAAAAATCAACAGGCAAGCCATATATTTGCACTATATTTTTATTTATTTCACAATAGTATGGACTTTACCCTTTCAGAAGAGCAATTAATGATTCAACAAGCTGCAAGAGACTTTGCACAAAACGAATTATTACCAGGTATTATTGAGCGAGATGATGCTCAGAAATTTCCAGCGGAACAGGTTAAAAAAATGGGGGAACTTGGTTTCCTTGGTATGATGGTTGATTCTAAATACGGTGGTAGCGGGCTAGACACGTTATCTTACGTTATTGCTATGGAAGAACTCTCGAAAATAGATGCCTCGGCATCCGTTATCGTTTCGGTAAACAATTCCTTAGTATGCTGGGGTCTAGAAACCTTCGGAAATGAAGAACAAAAAGAAAAATATTTAACGCGTTTGGCATCAGGAGAAATCATCGGTGCCTTCTGCCTTTCGGAACCTGAGGCCGGTAGCGATGCTACTTCCCAAAAAACCACAGCAATTGATAAAGGCGACCATTATATTTTAAACGGAACAAAAAACTGGATAACCAACGGAAACTCTGCCGAAGTCTATCTGGTTATTGCCCAAACAGATGCTGATAAAGGACACAAAGGAATCAACGCCTTAATAGTTGAAAAGGGTGCGGAAGGATTTGAAATAGGCCCTAAAGAGAACAAATTAGGCATTAGAGGTAGTGATACACATTCTTTATTATTTAACGACGTTAAAGTACCGAAAGAGAATAGAATAGGAGAAGATGGTTTTGGCTTCAAATTCGCGATGAAAACATTAGCTGGCGGAAGAATTGGTATTGCGGCTCAAGCATTGGGTATTGCCGCCGGAGCGTATGAGTTGGCTTTAAAATATTCAAAAGAGCGCAAAGCATTCGGGACCGAAATCTCTAATCATCAGGCAATCGCTTTTAAATTGGCCGATATGCACACCAAAATTGAAGCTGCCCGTCATTTGGTCTACAAAGCTGCTTGGGATAAAGACAATGGTAATGATTATACCTTATCTGGGGCAATGGCCAAATTGTACGCTGCAGAAACAGCTATGGAAGTAGCAACGGAAGCCGTACAAATTCATGGGGGTAACGGTTTTGTAAAAGATTATCACGTTGAACGCATGATGAGAGATGCTAAAATCACCCAGATTTATGAAGGCACCTCAGAAATACAAAAAATAGTAATCTCTAGGAGCATTCTAAGAGATTAAGAATCTATAACGATATTTTTATTTTAAGCACCCCTATATACTTTAGGGGTGTTTGTTTTTATTTCTATTTTTTAGCCACTTAGTCGCAAAAATAATCGACCAAGCCTTTGTTCAATTCGCTTTACGCTTTAAAAACGTCTGTTTTTTGTTGTCAAACCAGAAAATAATAGTCTAAAATTTGCAATTTGATAATTTGAAAGGCGCTTAATTTATATATTACATATTTTTTAACACTTTTTTATATCTACTGATTTTTTTCTTGCATTTAAATTAAATCTTAATTAATAATTCAATGCTTATGATATTTTTGAAGAAATACCATAATCATGAAGCTAGAAAAACAAGGGTTATATCTTCCCGAATTTGAACACGACAATTGTGGCGCAGGGTTCATTTGCAGTTTAAAAGGAAAAAAATCCAATGACATTATCCATAAAGCCTTGGAAATACTTGTTAAGCTTGAGCACCGAGGAGCTGTAAGCTCTGACGGTAAAACCGGAGATGGCGCAGGTATTTTAATTGACATTCCGCACGATTTCTTTTTAGAGGAGTGCGAATTTGAACTTCCCAAAGCAGGAGAATACGCCGTGAGTAATGTTTTTCTTCCCCAAAAAGAAAATCAAAGAACATTCTGTACTTCTGTATTTGAAGAAAATATAAAAAAGCAAGGTCTTCAATTATTAGGATGGCGCGATGTACCTGTAAACAGAGCTATTCCAGGCAGAATTGCTACAGAAACAGAGCCTTTTGTAAAACAAGTGTTTATTGGAAAGCAAAATGAATTAGATGATTTTCAATTCAATTTAAAACTATTCATAGCAAGAAAAATCACGGAGCACACTATAATCTCATCTAAATTATCTCAAAGTCAGTTTTTCTACCTACCGAGCCTATCGACAAAAATTATCATTTTTAAAGGGCTTTTGATTCCTGAGGATATCAGTAGATATTATAAAGACTTGCAAGACCCAAGGGTTGTAACAAGGCTGGCTTTAGTACATCAACGTTTTTCTACAAACACTTTTCCTACCTGGGATCTGGCACAACCTTTCCGCTACATGTGCCATAATGGCGAAATAAACACATTACGCGGCAATGTTGCACGCATGAAGTCTCGTGAAGAATTGATGAAAAGCGATTGGTTCGGTGAAGACATCAAAAACATTTTACCTGTCGTGCTGCCGTTAAAATCAGATTCCGCCAGTATGGATATGGTCGTTGAACTGCTCTTAATGACAGGAAGATCACTTCCAGAAGTTATGATGATGTTGGTACCGGAAGCTTGGGAAAAGAATACAGAAATGTCAGAGGCCAAAAGGGCCTTCTATGAATACAATTCTTGTTTAATGGAGCCATGGGATGGCCCTGCCTCAATACCTTTTACAGATGGAAACTATATAGGCGCTGTGCTAGACAGAAACGGACTTCGCCCCTCAAGGTATACCGTAACTAAAAAGGGCTATGTAATCATGTCTTCCGAAACGGGTGTGGTAGATTTACAACCCGAAGATGTTGAATTTCACGGTCGTTTAGAACCCGGAAAAATGTTTTTGGTGAACATGGAGGAAGGCCGCATCATAAACGATGAAGAGGTCAAAGAAACCATCGCTAAAAAACATCCCTATAAAAAATGGCTAAAGAATAATTTGGTTCATTTAAAGGATATTCCCTATAACGACTGCCCTGTTTTCTTTGGTGAATTTCCTTTGGAAACTAGACGTTCCGCTTTTGGGTACACCCAAGAAGATATCAACACCATTATTATGCCTATGGCAAAAAATGGAAAAGAACCGATTGGCTCTATGGGTTCAGATACGCCTATTGCGGTACTTTCTGAGCGTCCACAATTAATTTACAATTACTTTAAGCAATTATTTGCCCAAGTAACAAATCCACCTCTTGACGGAATTCGAGAAGAATTGATTACAGATATTAGCCTAACCCTAGGGAGCGACCATAATATATTCGACTTAACCGAAAAACACTGCAGAAAGCTAAAAATTCAAAATCCGGTAATATCAAAAGAGGATTTGGATAAAATAAAAAATTACGATTCGAACCCTGACTATAAAGTAGTATCAATACCTATTTTATACGAAGTAAACAAAGGGCACAATGGGTTAGAAGAAGCCTTAGATGGTATTTTGAAAAAGGCGATGAACGCCATTGATGATGGTGCAAATATTATCATTTTATCCGATAGAATGGTAAGTAGCGAAATGGCCGCCATACCTGCATTGTTAGCCTGTTCTTTTGTAAACAGCGGATTGGGCAGAAATGGTAAAAGGTCTAAACTTAGCATCATAGTAGAATCCGCAGAGCCAAGAGAAGTACATCACTTCGCCTTACTATTCGGCTATGGGGCGAGTGCAATCAACCCATACTTGGTAAATGAAATAATAGGGCAACAGCTAGAAGAAAATGGTAGCGACGAGTATACCCTTCAAGAAGCTATAGAAAATTACAACAAGGCAGTTGGCAAGGGCATTCTTAAAGTAATGAACAAGATTGGCATCTCCACTCTAAACTCTTATCGAGGTTCTAGACTTTTCGAATGTATAGGGATAAATACCAAAGTTGTAGAAAAGTATTTCCCCAATACTCCAACGCGTATTCAAGGCATTGGTTTATATGAAATTGAAAAAGAGATAGCAAAGCGCCATGCAAAAGCCTTTAATACCAAAAAAGTAGCAGCTGATTTAGAATTAGAGATTGGTGGTGAATACAGATGGAGAAGAGATGGCGAAAAACATATGTTCAATCCCCTTAGCATCGCTAAACTTCAAAAGGCTGTTCGTAACAACGAACCGAATACCTATAAAGAATATTCAGATTTGGTAAATGAGCAATCAAAAAATCTGATGACCATTCGTGGTTTGTTCGAATTTTCAAACTACGATCCCGTGCCAATTGAAGAGGTGGAGCCATGGACTGAAATTGTCAAACGTTTTAAGACGGGAGCGATGTCTTACGGCAGTATCAGCAAAGAAGCCCATGAAAATTTGGCAATCGCAATGAATCGTATTGGCGGAAAAAGCAATTCTGGTGAAGGCGGGGAAGATGCAGAGCGATTTTATAAAAATCAATCTGGTGATTGGAAAAACAGCGCCATAAAACAAGTAGCTTCCGGAAGGTTTGGAGTAACTTCAAACTACTTGACCAATGCCAAAGAGATTCAAATAAAAATGGCTCAGGGTGCAAAGCCCGGCGAAGGGGGACAATTACCAGGGCCAAAGGTAAACCCTGCTATTGCCAAAACAAGAAACTCTACCCCCTATGTCGGTCTCATATCACCACCGCCCCATCATGATATTTATTCTATCGAAGATTTATCACAATTAATTTTTGATTTAAAATCCGCCAACCGAGAAGCAAGGGTAAATGTTAAGCTCGTTTCCGAGGTCGGTGTTGGTACCGTTGCTGCCGGTGTTGCAAAAGCGAAAGCCGATGTTATTTTAGTTTCGGGGTTTGATGGTGGAACGGGAGCATCGCCATTAACATCTTTAAAACATGCCGGTCTTCCGTGGGAGCTTGGTATCACTGAGGCCCAACAGACCTTGGTTATGAACGATCTAAGAAACCGTATTGTTCTTGAATGCGACGGCCAATTAAAAACAGGACGCGATGTGGCAATAGCCTGTTTATTGGGTGCTGAAGAATTCGGCTTTGCGACTGCTCCTTTAGTAGCTTCTGGTTGTGTTATGATGCGTGTTTGTCATTTAAATACCTGCCCCGTTGGTATCGCTACGCAAAACCCTGAACTCCGTAAAAAATTTAAGGGAAAACCAGAGCATGTTGTCAACTATATGTACTTCATTGCTCAAGAACTTCGCGAAATTATGGCTAAGCTGGGCTTTAGAACCGTTAACGAGATGGTAGGCCAAGTACAGAAGTTAGATAGAAAAAAAGCTATAAACCATTATAAGGCTTCAGGTATAGATTTGACCCCAATTTTGCATCAAGTTGATGTACCTGCGGGAACCAAATTTTATAATACCCAAAAGCAGCAACACGATGTTGATAAGTCCATAGAATTTGACATCATCGCAAAAGCCAATCCTTCTTTGTTTAGAAAAGAGAAACTGACCTTAGATTTTCCTATTAAAAATACAGACAGAGCTATCGGTGCAATTCTCAGCAATGAAATATCAAAAGTATATGGAGCTCAGGGGCTTCCAATAAATACCCTCAAAATAAATTTCACAGGTTCAGCTGGGCAGAGTTTTGGTGCATTTGCCACCAGAGGTCTTACATTAATCGTGAATGGAAATACTAATGATTACTTAGGAAAAGGATTATCAGGCGCTAAACTTGTTATAAAAGTGCCCGAAAAATCGACAATTACCCCAGAGGATAACGTTATCACCGGTAATGTGACCCTCTACGGCGCAACTGCTGGCAGGGCATATATCAATGGTAAAGCGGGTGAACGTTTTTGTGTTAGAAATTCTGGGGCAAAAGCAGTTGTTGAAGGTATTGGTGATCATGGTTGTGAATATATGACAGGTGGCGTAGCCGTTATTTTAGGAGAAGTAGGAAGAAACTTTGGGGCCGGTATGAGCGGAGGAATTGCTTACATTTTTGATAAAAACAAAACGTTTAGAAAGCAATGCAATTCTGAAGACCTCAATTTGTTGCGTGTCGAAGAAGACAACGATATAAAGCAGTTGAAAGATTTAATTGAAAGCCACTATAACTCAACATTAAGCCCATTAGCACAACGTATTTTAGAAAACTGGGAAGACTGTTTACCTAAGTTCATTAAGGTATTACCCGAAGAATACAGACAGGCCTTAATACGATTAGAGAATGAAAAAATGGAAACCATATAATTAGATAGCATGGGAAAGACGACCGGATTTATGGAATATGAGCGTAAAGATGAATCTTATGCTCCAGTTAAAGATAGGGTAAAACATTACAA
Source organism: uncultured Croceitalea sp. (assembly GCA_937969515.1). Taxonomy (GTDB): domain Bacteria; phylum Bacteroidota; class Bacteroidia; order Flavobacteriales; family Flavobacteriaceae; genus Croceitalea; species Croceitalea marina. Next base: position 11,254 of record CALBVX010000102.1, read on the forward strand.
AGAATTCACGAAGCCACTTAAAGAAAGTGAACTCAAAAACCAAGGTGCCCGTTGTATGGACTGCGGAATTCCGTTCTGTCATAGTGGCTGTCCACTTGGTAATTTAATTCCCGACTTTAATGATGCTGTTTACAATGGTAAATGGGAGAAAGCAACAGAGATTCTACATGCCACGAACAATTTCCCTGAATTTACAGGAAGGCTGTGCCCTGCTCCTTGCGAAGAAGCTTGCGTTCTTGGTATCAATGAAGATCCTGTATCCATAGAAAATATTGAAAAGAATATTGTTGAAACGGCTTTTAAAAACAACTGGATAAAACCTAATCCACCACTAAAAAGAACTGACAAAACAATTGCGGTTATCGGTTCTGGCCCAGCAGGCTTGGCTGCTGCTCAACAGTTAAATCGTGCAGGGCATACGGTAACAGTTTATGAAAGAGATGAAAAGATTGGAGGATTGCTTCGTTTTGGTATTCCTGATTTTAAGATGGAAAAAAATGTTATAGACCGGAGATTGAAAATACTTATAGAAGAAGGTATTCTATTTAAAATAGGAGTTCATATTGGCGTTGATATTAAAGCTCAAGAATTGAAAACTAAGTTCGATGCTATTGTGCTCTGTGGTGGAGCTACAATTCGAAGAAGTCTCCCTATTCCCGGGGCTGATTTAAAAGGAGTCGTTCAAGCAATGGATTTTCTACCCCAAAATAATAGAAGAGTTGCCAAAACGAAAAACTTAGGGGAAGCCATTTTAGCAACAGGTAAAGATGTTGTTGTTATTGGTGGGGGAGACACAGGTTCTGATTGTATTGGAACCTCTATTAGGCAAGGTGCTAAATCTGTATCGAATTTTGAAATTATGCCTATGGCTACTACCGAACGCCCCGAAAATCATCCATGGCCCTTTTGGCCAATGCGTTTGCGCACGAGTTCTTCACACAAAGAAGGAGCAGAACGTTTTTTTAGTATTTCAACTAAAAAATTTATTGGCGATAAGAATGGGAACTTAAAGAGTCTCGTCACCTCAGAGGTAGAATGGGAATTAAAGCCTGGGCAGAGACCCATTCTAAAAGAAATCGCAGGAACTGAAAAAGAATGGAAATGTGAACTGGCCTTATTGGCTTTAGGATTCACGGGTTCTGAAACAACCTTGGCTGATCAATTTGGTCTAGAATTAGATGCCAGAACAAACATTAAAGCTTCTGAGCAAGATTATAAAACTAACATTCCTGGTGTTTTTGTTGCCGGAGATCAAAGAAGAGGGCAATCACTAATTGTCTGGGCCATTTCAGAAGGAAGACAAGCTGCCCATCATATAGACACTTATTTAATGGGAAAATCTGATTTACCGCTTAAAGGAGAAGGCGATTTACCAAGGGTCTAACTTCTTGACATTATTATATTTAATCAGAAAAGCCAGGTTTTACCTGCCTTTTCCATCTTCTTTATTCAGTGTTGTCCTTATTGCATAAAAAAAGCCCCTTCATTTGACTGAAGGGGCTTCAAAGAAGGCGGCGACCTACTCTCCCACTTGGTGTAGCAGTACCATCGGCGCAAACGGGCTTAACTTCCCTGTTCGGGATGGGAAGGGGT
>CALBVX010000103.1 GCA_937969515.1 uncultured Croceitalea sp.
GGAATTGGTTGAACCTTTTACCAATTATTTGGTGGGCAGACTTCAAAAAGATTTTAATGAAAGAAATTCTTTTGTTGGAGGAATTTTTACCGCAACCAATCGCAAGTTAGAAGGTAATTTAGACTTTTTGCACGAAGCGGCGTATACCGGAGGATTGGATTTTAGACACAGTTGGCAGAATAGAAATTACTATATAGAGGGTAATATTGTTACAAGTCATGTCACCGGAAGCCCAGAAGCAATATTAAGAACGCAACAAAGTCTGGCTCATCTATTTCAGAGAACAGATGCCACTCACGTTGAAGTTGACCCAACAAGAACTTCGCTTACCGGAACTGGAGGGAAGCTAAATTTTGGTAAATCGGGTGGCGGAAACTGGCGATTTGAAACCGGTGGTTTCTGGCGCTCTCCAGAGCTAGAATTGAACGATGTTGGTTTTTTAAGGCAGGCCGATGATATTAGGCAGTTCGCCAATCTTCAGTATCTTTTTTTAAAACCGACAAAATTACTGCGCACGGCTAGTTTGACATTAGGTCAGAGTAGCGCCTTTGATTTTGAAGGCAACTATAATAGAGTTCAATATGATTTTCGAGGCTTTATAAACTATGCAAATAATTGGTTTACCGAAGGTGGCGCAACACACAAACCTCGTATTTTATTGAATACGATTTTACGCGGTGGCCCACGCTGGCGTTTTAATGAAGAAAATTTCTTTTTTGTTTTTGCCGGAACGGATAGAAGCAAAAAATTTAATGCTACCATCGGTTATGTTAATAGTCAAGCTAAACAAGATAATTTTTCTTTGGTGAGATATGTTTTAAGAACGCGATACCAGCCTTTTGACGCTTTTAGTCTTTCACTTAATTTTGAATACGAAGAGAACCCAAGCAAAACACAGTATATCACTGAAAGAGATTTTCTAGGTACACCACGCTATATTTTAGGCGAAATAGATCAACGGACCTTCAGTACAACCTTGCGTTTTAATTATAGTATCAATCCAAATTTAAGTATTCAGTATTATGGGCAGCCTTTTATTTCAAGGGGAACATACACCAATTTTAATTTTGTAAATAATGCTGCTGCCGAAGACCTTAATGAACGAATAAGTCTTTATAACGCTGACCAAATTTCACAATCAACAGACAATACTTTTCTAATTGACGAAGATTTGGACTCCGTTACGGATTATGAGTTTAATGACCCAGATTTTTCATTTGTCCAGTTTCGTTCCAATTTGGTGGTCCGTTGGGAATACATTCCAGGTTCCGAAGTATTTTTAGTCTGGTCTCAGGGTGTTACGGGATTTGGTGACCCTTCCGATTCTTTAGGTCGTAGTCTGGATAATCAAATTTTAGGTCAGAAAAGAGACAACACCTTTTTGCTTAAAGCCACTTACCGATTTATCTTATAATCAGTAATTTACTTACTATACACTATTGTTTTCTTTTTTTCGTTCTGAACAGTACGAATTAAAAAAACAGACATGAAAAAAGGTATAATAGCAATTTTAACTGTATTCACTTTAGTCAGCTGCTCTACGGATGGTGAAGATAATGAGATGTCGGAGAGTTCGGCCTTAGTGGGTACCTGGAATATGACAGATGTACGTTTTCCAGAAGACCCCAATGATACCTCGTTGAATTTGGCCGATGAAATTGTAGACCGATTAGTTGAAGAAGGTTGCGTTTTGGTAAGTTTTACTTTTAATACTGATGGAACAGCTTCTGCCGATAATAAGGTAAATTACATTGAGGTCAATGTTGGTGCTATGGGCTTGGATGTTCCTTGCCCGGCACAAAGTGATACTGAAACCACAGTATGGACTTTAGTGGGAGATCAATTGACTTTCATCAATGAAAATCAAGAAGAAGAGACCATAACTATAGAATTAGACGGAAATACCTTAATTATATTAGGTGAGGCTATCAATGCAGAGAATTACGCTGGTGCTGAGGTAGTCTTTACGAGGCAATAGTTTTAAGATAATTAAGAAAAACACAGCCTATTGGAAACAATGGGCTTTATTTTTTTAAAGCCTTTACCAATGCCTCGTTGGCCTCTTGCGTTCCAATGGTAATTCTAACTTTTCCTGGAGCTCCAAATTGAGAAACAGGTCTTACCATTATACCTTGCTCCATAAGCATATCGGTAAATTCAAATTCTGGTAAGGGCGGGTCAATTATAAAGAAGTTTCCTTGTGTTGGCCAGTATTTAATTCCCAGTTTATCAAATTCAGCGGTCAAATACTTTCTACCGACTTGAACGGTTTTTACGGTTTCGGCGATAAAGTCGGTATCATTTAAAGCGCCTATTGCTGCTTCAATTGAAGTAATAGGTAAAAGAAAAGGTTTATGAATTTGCCGAACGTAATTGGCAATGGTTTGGGTGGTATAGCAATAACCTATTCGCTGGCCCGCCAAACCGTAGGTCTTGGAAAAGCTATTTACAGCGACCACATTATGTCCTTCCGTTACGTAAGGTAAACCCGAAATATAATCTTCAGCATCGGCAAAATGACGATAAACTTCATCAAAAACGATAACAATATCTTTAGGAATTCGAGTAAAGAAATCATCTAGAACCGATTTTGGAATATAGGTTCCAGTAGGGTTATTAGGACTAGTCAGAAAAATGATTTTTGTTTTGTCCGTAACTGCATTTAAAATGCCTTCTAAATCTAAATCATAAGTGGTATTCAATAAAGGAACATCTACCTGTTTTGCACCGTACCATCTAGAGAATACGGCATAGGGTAAAAAACAAGGGTTGGAGTAAATTACTTCATCACCTTCATTGACAAAAGCCCTAAGAAGCATATCAATAATTTCTGAACCACTGTTTCCGCAGATAAATTGATTTGCATTTAATTGTCCATCAAAATCTTTTACAAGCGCCTCACGCAATCGAATATCCGTTTGGTCTGGATAAACATCAATATGTTTAGCTGCCTTTAACAAAGCTTCAGTTGCCTTTGGAGACTGCCCTAGGGGATTTTCGTTAGAGGATAGTTTATATATTTTTTTTCCATTGGAAGTGGGTGGATTTTTACCCCCTTGATAAACTTCTTTTGGTTTTAAGTGTGGTTTGAATATAGATTCAATTGTTTTGCTCATCAATTAAATTTTTCTGCATGCATTAATATGCTCAAAGCTTGTTTTGTATGGCCCGCCTCTAAAACTTCTTTCGCTATTTTATGTAATTCCGATTTTTTGGTCAGGTCTTTAATGTCTTCGTGATCAGCAACTTTTTCGATTTCTGTAAGGGTTGGTAACTCTTCCACATTGCCCAAACGCCCAAGATTGTTACCTGTGAGTACAGAACTGTTACGAATATTTTCAGGTAATGCATCAACACCTATTCCTTTAGTACGTATTGGTTTCGGAATCTCAAAGAGTGAATCTCCACTTGAACGGGTATACCAACTACCTCCCATACGGCCAACTAAATCTAATTTTGTGGTGTCTAGCTTATCGTCCGTTAGGTATTTTTCGTTGATATGGATGAGTTCTACCTTTGCAAGTATGAGGTTTCCAGAGCCCGGGGTATCTGCAAGCTCGATGACTTCAGTTACGGAACATTCAAAAGCTACCGGAGCTTCGCCAACTCTTGGGGGTTTCACTTTTTCACTAGCAACTTGGGTAAGACCGGCCTTTACAAATTCGTTCACCCCTTTGTCATAAGCAGTACTAGATAAAGACATCTGCTCAACAATAGGATAGTTTACAATATTGATAACTACTTCAGGTACTTCCTTGACATTGATGTGCGTATGCTTTAAAGAATTGTCCCTGCCACTTCGTGCAGGAGAAAAAATCATGATGGGCGGATTAGAACTAAAAACATTGAAAAAACTAAACGGACTCAAATTCACATTACCTTCCTTATCGATAGTGCTGGCAAAGCAAATGGGTCTCGGTGCTACCGCTGAAAGTAAGTAGGCGTGCAACTCGGGTTGCGGAATAGCGTTAGGGTCTATGGTTTTTATCATCGATGTTTTTATTTAGCTGGTAAAATCTTGGCCGATACCTCTCCAAAACCAACTCGTTTGCCATCTTTTTCAGCGAATCCTCTCATTGTAACCGTGTCGCCATCGTTAATGAATTTACGTTCGGTACCGTCCTTCATTTTTACGGGTTTGGTTCCCATCCAGGCTAATTCTAACATTGAGCCATAAGATTTTTCATCTTTTCCCGAAATGGTTCCAGAACCGTATAGGTCTCCAATGTTAATATTACAACCGTTTACTGTATGGTGGGCAAGTTGCTGCTCCATATTCCAATACATGTATTTAAAGTTGGAACGGCATACGGTCTGTTCCTCGCTTTGTTCAGGTGTAATCCCCACTTCTAGGTTAATATCATAATTTTTCTCACCTCGATATTTTAAATAGGGTAATACTTCAGGTTTTTGTTCAGGCCCTGAAACTTTAAAAGGCTCTAGGGCTTCTAATGTAACTATCCAAGGTGAGATATGTGATGCGAAGTTCTTGGCCAAGAACGGCCCTAACGGCACATATTCCCATTTTTGAATGTCACGTGCCGACCAGTCATTAAGTAGTACCAATCCAAAAATATAATTGTCAGCTTCCTCGGTAGAAATGGATTCTCCGAGTTTTGTGTTTTTTCCAGTAATAAAGCCCATTTCCAATTCAAAATCTACGCGCTGAGATGGGCCGAAAATAGGTTGTTTTGAATCGTTTGGTATGGTTTGTCCTTTTGGTCTATGAACCGGTACTCCACTAACTACAATTGAACTTGCACGACCGTGATAACCTACAGGAATATGTTTCCAGTTAGGCAATAATGCATTTTCTGGGTCGCGGAACATCTTACCCACATTGGTAGCATGTTCAATACTAGAATAGAAGTCGGTGTAGTCTCCTATGGCCACGGGCATATGCATTTCTGCGTCCACTTGTTTTACAAAAAGTTCTGGTTTTCCGGCCAAAATGGAATTGTCGTCTTGTAGCCAAACCTGAATGTCTTTACGAACTTTTTTGGTTATCTGTTTTCCAAGAGAGATAAAGTCGTTCAAGGTGTCTTTCTCGAATACGGCCGTATTAAATTCAAAAACATCAAGTTCAGCAAGGGCGGCTAAATCTAAAATGAGCTCACCAATAGCAACACCGGCCCTAGGGCTTCTATCGGCAGTGGAGAAAATTCCAAAAGGAATGTTGTGTATGGAAAAATCTGAGTTTTCAGGTATGTTTATTATCATTTTTATATAGATGTGAGTATTGAGATTTTAGATGTGAGTGCTTAATGAGATTTTTTCTCAATTCTCAAATCTATCGTCTCAAGTCTAATTTTTATTCTATCCAAGATTTGTAATACTTGCCATCGTCAATTTTCATGGCATTTTCTGTCAATTGTAATGGTTTAAAAGTATCGATCATTACTGCTAATTCTTCTGTTTCTTTTTTACCGATACTCGCTTCGTAAGTTCCCGGATGCGGTCCATG
>CALBVX010000104.1 GCA_937969515.1 uncultured Croceitalea sp.
GTTGGGTTAATGTTAAGTTCTGCCGCAGGGAACGATCTAATGTTTGATGAAGCTTTGTGCCAGCAGGGTAAGAATTTTGCCAATAAAATTTGGAATGCCTTTAGATTGGTAAAAGGGTGGGAAGTAGCAGATATAGAACAGCCAGAAGCCGCTAAGATTGGAATTGAATGGTACACTGCCAAGTTTAATCAAACTTTAGCTGAAATTAAGGACCATTACAGCAAATATAGGATATCTGATGCTTTGATGGCAATGTATAAATTGATATGGGACGATTTCTGTTCCTGGTTCTTAGAAATAGTAAAGCCTGCCTACCAACAACCAATAGATAAGAAGACGTTGACGTCGGTTATTCATTTGTTCGAAGAAAACCTAAGAATACTGCACCCATTTATGCCATTTTTGAGTGAAGAAGTTTGGCAGCACATGAACGAACGTTCTCCTGAGGAAGCTTTATGCATTGCAAATTGGCCCAAAGTTGGTACGACCGACAGTAATCTAATTGCAGATTTTGATTTTGCCGCTGAGGTAATTTCTGGGGTTCGTAATATTCGTAAAGAGAAAAATATTCCCAATAAAGATGAATTGGAGTTGTTGGAGCTTAACGCTGGTGGGGTCTCATCTAAACTGAACGCCATTATTACCAAATTAAGCAATCTATCTAATATCAGCACTGTTACGGAAGCAGTAGATGGGGCATTAAGTTTTAGGGTAAAGAGTAATGAGTATTTTATACCTATTGCTGGCGCAATAGACGTAGAAGAAGAATTGAAAAAACTTAATGAAGAATTAAAATATACCAAAGGCTTTTTGCAATCGGTACAAAAAAAACTATCCAACGAGCGCTTTGTGAATAATGCTCCACCACAAGTCGTAGAAATGGAGCGTAAAAAAGTAGCTGATGCTGAAGCTAAGATTGAAACTTTGGAAAAGAGTTTAGCTAGTTTAGAATAAAGATTAAATGCAATAAAGTATGATATTAACTAATAAAATTATATTAATCGTTACATTTTTTTTGTTATTTACTTTTATAGTGAAAGCCCAAGGTAAAGGTATTGGTATTTCATATTCAAAGATAGTTGTTGATAAGGAATTCAACATTGACAAAGTATACTATAAATTCAGTGGAAAAAAGATTCCAAGAAAAGTATTCGCTAGTTTAACTAGGAAAAACCCCAATCTATATTTAGAGAAAGAATATAATGAACAGGGAAGGGTGATAAAGTATCTTTATGATAAGGATAATCCAGGAGTAAGACTTGTAAAGCCTAAAGCTATTGCTAAAGGAAACTTTCCCTCATTTAAATTCACAACAGTAGAAAAAAATAAAATAGTTTCTAAAAATTTATTGGGTAAAATTATTATTCTAAGATTTGAACTTTTTGTAAATGATTTCAGATTTAAAGAGAACGAAATTAAAGAACTGGACAAAAAAATAAATATTTCTAAAAATAAAGAGAATATAGAGGCTGTTATAATTTTTGAATGCTCTGAAAAGGAAATTATAAATGGCTTTTCTATACCTGATTCTAATTTTAAATTAGTTGGAAATGGTATGAATTTTATCCAAAAATTAGGTATTAGTAGATTTCCTTACACTCTAATAATTGATCAACAAGGTAACTTAATTGATAAATTTGCTTTTTCGGAGGATATCGAGCTTGATAAATATTTTAGATAATATATTCACTTTTTGACAAGAGTATTCGCAACCAATCCGCCTACAATTAAAAAGAGCCCAAGAAAACTCCAAATGGAATAGTTGTCATCAAACCAAAAGACACCAATGGCAATGGTAAAAATGACCTCGGTATATTTTATGGGAGCAACCTTATTAGTTGCTGCCATTTGAAAAGCTTTCGTCATATACACTTGGCCGAAATAGCCAAAGATTCCTAAGCTCCCTAATAAAACCCAATCCCAACCTTGGGGTTGTATCCATATAAAAATGGAGACAAGTCCACCGATCACCGTTGATAGAAACATAAAATAATTTACCACAACTACAGGGTGGTCGCCTTTACCAATCTTTCGAATCATTATATAAACTAGACCTGTAAAAACTGAAGCTGTTATTACCAGAGCCATACCGGTGTTGCTCACGTTTCCATCAAAACCTTTAAGGATGATAACACCCGAAAAAGCCATCAGAAAGAAGAGAAGCTGAATGGGTTTCAGCTTTTCTTTTAACAAAAAAACTGCAAATATCGCGGCAAAAATAGGTGCGATGTAGCGCAAAGATACCGCGGTTCCAATAGTCAAATGTTTAAAGGACAGAAAGAACAAGCTCATCGAAATAAGGCCGAATAAAGCTCTGAGAGAGAGTAATTTTCTTTGGTTTCCTAAAATCGGAATCTTATTTCTTAAAAGGTATGTGGTTGCGAATACACATGAAGTGATCGATCTAAAAAACACTAATTGAAACCCGGGAATATGTTCTAAATATTTGATAAAAGCGTTCATTAGCGAAAATGAGGCCGTACTAATGAGCATAAAAAGAAACGCTTTTTTCACAGGTAGAAATAAGTAAACAAAGCTACAGTATTAAATGGCGTATTTGTGTAATGTATTTTATCATTCACTTGTAAATATGTTACAAAAGACTTTTCTTTGTTTAAAATCATTCTAAATAATGTCAAAGGAAAGAGAAGTATCCAATAAATTGAGAATTTATCACCGTTATCTAGGCTTTTTTTTAACCGGAATAATGGCGGTTTACGCCATAAGCGGTATTGTTTTGATTTTTAGAAAAACAGATTTCTTAAAAATCGAAACTGTAAACGAAAAGCAGGTTGAAGCCAATTTAAGTGCTGAAGAGCTAGGTAAGCTTATAAAAATCAAAGGGTTGAACTTCACTGCTACAGATGGGGCAGTGGCAAAATTTGAGCAAGGCTTTTACAATACCCAAACGGGTGAAGTAAATTATAGCACTAAAAAGCTTCCATTAGTGCTTGATAAAATGACCCATATGCATAAAGCGACATCTAAAGACCCATTATTTTTTCTAAACATATTTTTTGGCCTTGCACTTCTGTTTTTTGTGGTTTCGGCGTTCTGGATGTTTTTACCTGGTAGTACAATATTTAAAAAAGGACTTTATTTCGTAGCAGGGGGCGTTGTTTTGACACTTATTATGCTGCTGGTGTAAGGTTTTTGAAAAATAGGTAACTTATAGGCATAACCTTTACACCTTAAGATGAAAAAAATCACCTATTTAGTATTTGTTTTTACTTGTTTATGGTCTAATGCACAACGAGATTGGAGTAGCGTTGAAATTACTTCCGAAAAACTTTCCGATAACATTTATGTGCTTTATGGTGCAGGGGGTAACATTGGTTTGGCCATCGGTGAAAAAAATGCCTTTGTGATAGACGATCAATTTGGGCCCTTATCTGAAAAAATATTGGGACATGTTAAGACCTTAACGAACAAACCAGTAAAGTGGGTTTTAAATACCCATTGGCATGGTGATCATACCGGGGGTAATGAAAATATGGCAAACCAAGGAGCAATAATAATTGCGCATGAAAATGTTAGAAAAAGAATGTCTACCAAGCAAGAACGTGGCGGTGGACGAGTTTCTGAACCTTCACCCGAAGCAGCCTTGCCAATACTAACTTTTAATGATAAGATGACACTTTACCTTGGCGGCGGAAAAAGTATGCATGCTATGCATGTTAACGATGCCCATACAGACGGTGATTCGTATTATTATTTTCCAGAAGATAATATACTGCACATGGGAGATAACTTTTTTGTTGGTCGTTACCCTTATATCGATTTAAATTCTGGCGGAGATATCGATGGATTAATTAGTAATGTCACTATGGCCTTGGGGATAATTGATGACGATACTAAAATAATTCCTGGTCACGGAAAAGTCACTGTTGGTAAAGAAGATTTGAAAAAATACAAAGAGGTAATCTCTGAATTGCGTGAACGCGTAATAAAAGCGCGAACTGAGGGTAACTCTCTGGAAAAAACCCAGAAACTTGGTCTTTCAAAAGAATGGGATTCAACTTTTGGACAAGGGTTTATCAACGCTGATCGTATTGTGGAGTTCATTTATAAGTCTGCAGATTAGCCCATAGAGCTTATTTCTTTTTCAAATGTTTTTTTTACTTCCTTATTTGGCTAAACGGGGCGATAATTAAACATTTAATTCTTTTTTTTGCGTCTTTATTCAAGGGTTTTGCAGTGTAAAAGTGCGAAATAGAGGGTTGAAAGTCTCTTTTTTACGCTCTTTGTGCTACACTATGCTACTTTTCGAGTATTTTTGGTATTTTCATTTTCACTATTTTTCACATTGAAATGCTCATTTTGTGAATATGAAAAACTTAGATAGACGTCATTTTTTAAAGAAAACCTCATTATCGGCGGCTGCGATATCAATACTGCCGAATACTTTATCCGCACAGCGGGAGCGTCCCTTAGGTGCAACCTATATGGGAGATTTTGCTGCGACTAAACTCGAGGTTGTTCGAGCTGCTTTTATTGGGGTAGGAGCAAGAGGGGGTGATCATTTAAAATTCTTGGCGGCTCTGCCCAATACCGAGGTGGTTGCTATTTGTGATATTTATGAAGATTTGGTGAAGCAAAAAGTAGGCTGGGTACGCGAAGTTTCAGATGAGAATAGACATCAGAATATTGCAGAATATTCGGGTGACGAAGATCAATGGCGACATATGTTGAAAGATGTGCGACCAGATATTGTTTTCATCGCTACCAATTGGCATAACCATGCGCCTATGGCAATAGAAGCAATGAATATGGGTGCGCATGCTTTTGTAGAAGTGCCGATTGCCGTTAGCCTTCAAGAAATGTGGGATATTGTTGACACATCAGAACGCACCAAGAAGCATTGTATGATGCTTGAAAATGTAAACTACAGTAGAGATGAGCTGATGTTTTTAAATATGTGCAGGCAAGGAGTTGTAGGAGATATTTTGCATGGAGAAGCAGCCTATATTCATGAGCTAAGATGGCAAATGAAGGAAGAAGAAAGAGGGACTGGTTCTTGGCGCACGCATCATTATGCGAAAAGAAATGGCAATTTGTATCCTACGCATGGCCTGGGTCCGGTTGCACAGTATATGAGTTTGGGCAGGGGGGAAGATTCTTTTAAGAGTTTGGTTTCTTTTTCAACCCCTGCAGTAGGTAGAGAAAAGTATGCCGAAGCAAATTACCCAAAAGCACATAAATGGAATCAATTGGAGTATAAAGGTGGAGATTTAAATACATCTATAATTAAAACAAAATTGGGTAAAACTGTAATGGTACAATGGGATGAAACCAGTCCAAGGCCATATTCAAGGTTTAATCTAGTTCAAGGAACTAAAGGTACACTTGCCGGTTTTCCAACTAGAGTAGCGCTGGAAGGTGGCGTTGAAGGAATCACTAAAGATCATCACTCATGGGTGCAAGGTGAGCAGTTGCAAGCATTATATGAAAAGTATGACCATCCTTTATACAAAAGACTTAATCAGGCAGCTAAGGGAAGTGGACATGGTGGAATGGACGGAATTATGGTCTACCGTATAGTAGAATGCCTTCAAAAAGGACTGCCCTTAGACCAAAACGTTTACGAAGGTTGTTTTTGGAGTGCCGTTGCCCCGCTAAGCGAACGCTCGGTGGCGAGTGAAGGAGCTCCCCAACCCTTCCCAGACTTTACAAGAGGAAACTGGAAAAACACAAAACCCCTTTCAATAATAAATTAGAATTTAAATGATTGATATAAAAGTTCCTGCAAGAATTTGTTTCTATGGTGACCATCAAGATTATTTAGGCCTGCCTGTAATTGCAGGTACTATAAACAGGTTTATACAGTTAAAAGCGGTGCCAAATGCTACCAATAATTTTGCTATTAAACTGCTAGATTTAAACGAGCGTGTGACCATAGCGGTTGATGATGCTTTGAAGAACGTACAGAATGGAGATTATTTTCGGTCTTGTATGGCTGTTCTAAAGGAAAAGGGATTTGCTTTTGAACAAGGTTATGATATTGAGATTGCAGGCAATATCCCTGTAAATGCTGGACTATCCAGTTCTTCTGCTTTGGTGGTTTGTTGGCTTCGGTTTTTGGTTAAGATTCAAAAAAAATCAATT
>CALBVX010000105.1 GCA_937969515.1 uncultured Croceitalea sp.
TTTTTCTTGTCGATAAAATTCGGAATAACCGCTATCTCTTTTTCAACATCAAAAATTTCAAGCGTACTCTTTTTTAGATTTTCTGAAACTGATGTTACCACATCTGACTTGTTTATACTAAATGTAACCGCTGGTTTATAAAAAGGATGCTTACCGACTAGGGTAATATCTGTTCCGTGAAGTGTAGTTATCATGGGGATATAAATATCTTCTTCTTGAAGCATTTTTTTTGCCATATAACCTGCATAAGCATGAGGTATAGCATAATGCACGTGCAGCAGTTCTATACCGAACATTTTAACGGTATCCACCAACTTACTGGAAAGCGCCAATTCATAAGGTTGATACTTGAATAAAGGATAGTCGGGCACATTTACTTCATGAAAATGAATGTTGTTACTCAACAATTCTAAACGTACTGGCTGTTTGTAAGTGATAAAATGCACTTCATGACCACGTTCTGCCAAGGCTATGCCCAATTCGGTTGCCACTACTCCACTCCCCCCAAAGGTCGGGTAACATACTATAGCTATCTTCATAGGTATAAAATTAGCTTATATTTTAGTTGCTAATTGATAAGAGAATCATAAATCGCCTGCTGAATCCGTGTTCGTAGTCCTGATTTGACGAGAATATTGTTTCTTGATGATGGATAAGTTCTGTTAGATAAAAACACATACACCAATTCTTCATCGGGATCCGCCCAAGTATAAGTTCCCGTAAAACCGCTATGCCCAAAGCTTTTCCGAGATACGCATCCGCAGGTTGGCCCACTATCTTTCAACTGCGGTTTATCAAACCCAACTCCTCTTCGAACATCTTTATCGCAGAAATAACACTTGTTAAATTTTTCAACGGTTCTTGAATCTAAGTAGCGTTCACCTCCATAACGTCCACCTTGTAGGTACATCTGCATTATTTTCGCCACATCGTTCGCATTACTAAATAGGCCGGCATGACCTCCTACTCCATTTTGCATAGCAGCGCCCATATCATGAACATAGCCTTGAACGGTTTCATACCTATAGTAATTATCCTCTTCTGAAGGTACTATGCGATGTTTTTTGAACTTCTCTAAAGGATTAAAACTGGTGTTCGTTGCACCCAAAGATTTTAAGAGAAAATCATCAATAAGAATATCAAGTCTTTTACCTCTAGTTTCCTCAATGTATTTTTTAAAGACATAGTAAGCAACATCACTATATCTATACCTATTTGATTTTAACTCTTGACGCCCAATTCTATTATAAATGGAATCTTTATAGTCATCTGTTAAATACAATTTATCCGTAACTTTTATAGAGAAACCTTCTGAAGGTCTGTTGCGATAAAACTCACTCGACGGTTGACGTTTCTTGTCTAAAGTACTGGCATAAAAGGCAATCCAAGCAGGTAATCTTCCATAATGGGATAAAGCCTTTAAAACGGTGACATCTTTAAGCTCTGACTCGGCATATTCAGGAATCAAGTCTTCAAAAGTATTGTTCAATTTAATCTTGCCTTCCTCTTCCATCTTCATAATTAAAGGTAGTGTGGACAAGATTTTTGTCAAGGATGCCAAATCATAGATATGGTCATCAGTTATGCTATCTGTACTTTCATAGGTTGGCTTTCCAAAGTTTTTTTGGTAAACAATTCTGCCTTTTCTTGCCACAACTATTTGAGCTCCAGGAAACATTAAGGAATCCATACCCATTTGCACCAAACTATCTACCTCCGTTAACTTAGAAGTACTTAAACCGACTCGTTCGGGCAGGCTATAACCTAGTCTTGCTATCTCTTTAGTCTTAATTTCAGTGTTCACCGGAAAAGCGTTACTAGCAGAAACCGGTAATACTCCTTTAGCTGGTAAGGCGCCAAAAAGTATTTGTGCGGCTTTTTCTTGAGCAATTTTGCTATTCTGATACCCTACGATGGTTGCATCGATACTTTGAAAGTTCACCACATCTAACAGCGCATAAGGTTTTGCAAAAACTGTTAAAATAGTGTTGCTCGTTCGTAGTCTGGAAATTTCCTGTAACCAAAACAATTCGTTCTTTGAAAACTTATAAGACTTCCAAGGGCTATCATTACTCTTATGAAAGCCAATTATAACAAGATTAAATTTTTTGAGTTTATCACGATAACCGGAAATATCTTTGGCTTCGATTTTCGTAACTTTTGCATATTTATTGAGCATATTAAAAAATGGAGTTCCGTCATCATCTCCAAATTGCACATATGCAATTTTTTTATTGTTCAGTCTTTTAATTGGCGCTAAATCAAATTTATTTTTTACCACTGTAATCGCATTCTCGATAGCCTCTTCATATACAATATCGTTCTCTAAACTATTCAAATCTTCATATAAATCATTCGTTTCGATTGGGCGATAGTTATGTAATCCTGCCTTGTATTTGGCCATTAATATTTTCTTGACCGACTCAGCTAGGCGCTCTTCGGTAATGCTTCCATTCGTGTAGGCTTCTATTATCTTACGCTTAGCATTTTTGACATCTACAGGCATCAATAGAATATCATTTCCGGCCATAAACGCCGACAACTCAACTTCCCCTTCTGGGGCAAATTCTGAAACGGCCTTCATATTTAAAGCATCCGTAAAAACCAATCCCTTAAACCCAAGTTGCTTCTTTAATAAATCCGTTATGATTGTTTTTGATAAAGAAGAAGGATAGCCTTCTTTTGGCTCTAAACTAGGAATGTCTAAATGCGCTACCATTATACTGCTTAATCCATTTTCAATAAGTCTTTTAAAAGGATAAAGCTCAATACTATCTATGCGTTGTTTTGTAAACTCTATAACGGGCAGTGCCTTATGTGAATCTGTTTCTGTATCGCCGTGGCCAGGAAAATGCTTACCCGAAGATAAAACACCGGCTCCTTCCATCCCTTTCATAAAAGCAATCCCCTTAAGGGCGACATTTTCTTTATCCTCCCCGAAAGAGCGGTTACCAATGATTGGGTTTTTTGGATTGATATTAATATCTATATCCGGAGCAAAATTAATATGAACTCCAATTCGTTTTGCATGCCTTCCAATTTGTTGTCCTACCTTTTCGACTATAGCGTTGTCTTTAATCGCTCCTAAAGTCATATTCCAAGGGAAAGCATAAGTAGAGTCTAAACGCATGGCCAGGCCCCATTCAGCATCCATACCGATTAATAAAGGGGTCTTTGACAACGCTTGATAGGTATTTGTTAACTTTGCTTGTCTTACTGGCCCTCCTTTTGAAAAAATTATTCCACCGATATTCTCTTTTTCTATAAGTGCCTTAATTGCAGCTGTAGTCTTATCATTTTGGTTCGAAGCTACGCTTACCATAAATAGTTGGCCTACTTTTTCTTCGAGGGTCATTTCATCATATCTAGCCTCGACCCATAACCGTTGTGAAGTTGAATCGGAAGTAATCAAAGGGTTTGTTTGACCTTTGGCTATAAAAAAAGAAAAGAAAAAGAAAAAAAAGTAAAAGTAGTTACGCATACTAAATTGTCTAGGGCATCAACTTAATACTATTAAAAATATTGCATTTCATCGAAGAAAGTAAAGAAAATAGGGAAAATCAAGCTTATTTGGGATAAAATTCACATAAAGCGAGCATGCCAACTTTCAGATGCAGGCACTTCCCAATTATCTAAATACTCTTGTTTTGTAGCAACGAGATTGTTAAAGACTACAGTATTTTTAGATACTGCACGTTGCTTGGCCATTTTTTTAAAATCAATCAGCGTTTTATAGGCAACATAATCTCCTTGTTTATAAGAGACATTCATTTTGTCCAATAAATCTACCTCATACTTTTTCTCTAAAGCCTGAATGTAATGAACGGAGGCATCAATAGAACAACCCGATGCACTTGCTTCTGACTGATCTAAACCAATAATTATAAATCGTTTATACTTGATTTCAAACCCAGCTTTCAAGTCGCTACCGTGTGCCGTCCATTGGGTTAAAAAGGTACTTAATCCACTCGTAACTTCTTCCAATTCTTTTTCAGAAAAGCTACGGTTACACTGGTAAATCCAAATTCTTGAGTGATCTGGTAAATCTTTAAAGTCTACTAACATTTATTTTGTCGTAAAATATTTTTTAAACCAAAAAAGCGCGGTGAAAAATAAAACAGTTCGTTATCGCCTAAATCAAAAACACCTAACTAAACAAAAAAGCAGTAATCTCTATTT
Source organism: uncultured Croceitalea sp. (assembly GCA_937969515.1). Classification (GTDB taxonomy): domain Bacteria; phylum Bacteroidota; class Bacteroidia; order Flavobacteriales; family Flavobacteriaceae; genus Croceitalea; species Croceitalea marina. The sequence continues at coordinate 4,180 of CALBVX010000105.1, forward strand.
TCTTGTCTTACCAAGCATGCTTTAATCAATTGAGTTTGAAATGAGTTCGGCCACGTCCAATACAGCTACTTCTCCTTCTTTTTCATGCGCTTTAATCCCGTCGGTCATCATTGTATTGCAGTAAGGGCAGCCAGTAGCTATGATATTAGCATTAGTCTCCAAAGCATCCTTTGTGCGCAACACATTGATATCCATATCCCCTTTTTCAGGTTCTTTAAACATCTGTGCCCCTCCGGCCCCACAACATAGTGCCGTCTTTTTGCTACGTTTCATCTCTACAATATCTGCATTGGTTGTGTTAAGCACATCTCTAGGAGCATCGTATACCGAATTGGCTCTCCCAAGATAGCAAGGGTCATGAAACGTAACTCTTTTTCCTTTGTAAAACTCGCCTTTGACCGATAAGCGTCCACCATCGATAAGTTCTTTAATGTACTGTGTATGGTGAATAACATCATAGTTACCACCCAAGCCTGGGTATTCATTTTTAAGGGTATTGAAGGAGTGCGGGTCACATGTAACAATTCGCTTTATTTCATAACCGTTTAAGACTTCAATATTCATCATGGCCTGCATCTGAAACAAAAACTCATTCCCGGCACGTTTTGCCACATCACCGGTACAGCTTTCTTCCGGTCCTAAAACGGCGAAATCAACATTAGCTTTATTTAGGATTTTAACAAAAGCTCTAGAAATTTTTTTAGCTCTATCATCATAACTACCGGCAGAGCCCACCCAAAATAAAATTTCTGGCTGCGTACCTTGCGCAATGAATTCTTCCATAGTCTTCACTTGAAGTGTATCACTCATAGTTATAGCTTTATTCGTTTACCCAGTTTAAACGGTCCATTTGATTATAAGGCCATGGTGCACCATTATTCTCAATGTTTGACATCATATTATTCAATTCTGTTGG
>CALBVX010000106.1 GCA_937969515.1 uncultured Croceitalea sp.
CAGGAAAACATCTACTGCAAAGCGATAATAGATGGTTATTTTCCACAGCAACCATGAAAAGATTACGAGACATAGGAACCCGAGTAAAGATGCTCTTTTATCCTTTTTTAAAAATAAAAGAATGGCCACACTTAAAATTAAGACACCTAATGTAGCCTGAACGCCTGTTAATATCGTATCCCATTCTATGGATTCCACTTTATTTTCCAAAATGATTTTTGATTGATGTTTTCTTGTAACTACACGCTACAAAAAAAAATGAATAACGAGATAAAATAACTGGACAACTAGTGCTTTGGGTTTTTTAACTAGTTAAAGGGATTAATAACTTATTACCATTCGTAAACTTTTTCTTAGCATGTTTTTTAAAAATATAAATGATTCTCGAAAGACTTTACAATATCATTAAGTTTTAAAGTCTTTTAGTAGTCTCAAAAATGGTTACAAGACTGTATTTAATTTATTAATTCCCAAAATAATTTTGTTGGTAAAAGAAAGTCGAAAACATTTTCTAACTTTCAGAAAATAGGTGAAAAAGATAAATGGATTTTTATGAACTTAAAACTTCTAAAAGTGTTATTAAAGTAGGTAAGTTAAAAGCCGCGAAAACAGAAATCTGGACAACCAAGAATTATGATTCGATTATTACACCCTCTCTAATGATACTAAGGAGTATCCAGTTTTTGATTTTGTTTGCACTATTTTAGAATAAGTTTATGGCCTTTGAAATAAAGCTAATAAAAAATACCAAACAATTAAAGTGGATGGCTTTAGCTATCTTCTTTTTGGTGTTTTTTATTTTATTCATATTCGAACCTTTCGGTGATATACAACATGGATTTCAGGTTCTTGGAATTCTTAGAATTGCATCTTATGCGTTGGTTCCTGCATTGGCATTTTACCTTTTGGAACGTTTCATAAGACCAATATCTATTAAATATGAATTGGAAAAGCAGAATAGATTTGCCCCCTTGTATTGGTATTTTTCTGAAATCTTAGTTGTAGTTATTTGTATTTTCTTGGTACGTAGTTGTTGGATAGGGATGGATAAGGTAACGTTACAATCTTTCTTTTTAGTACTATACAGGGTACTCTCCATAGCCATAATTCCATTTGGAGTCTTAATGATTTTGGTTTATAAATTCCAAACTAACAATGCCAAAGAAATTATAACTTTTATCTCTTTAGATAAAAACCCAGAATATTTAAAACTGCCTATAGATAAAATACTTTATTTGCAAAGTGAAGACAATTACACATCCATTTTTTACGTTAAAAATGATAAGCTCAAGCAGAGCTTGCTAAGAGGTAGTTTATCACATTTTCAAGGGCAATTAAATCCTTGTTTTCATAGAATACATCGTTCTCATATAGTTAACCTACAAATCATAACACACGCAGACTATAATAGTCAAGGAGGAAAATTGTCTCTGATGCATACAGATAATAATTTACGCATCAGTCGTAAATATGTTACAGATTTTAAGACAATGTGGGAAAACGAGCATAGCCTATAGTTAAACATCCCATTATTTAGTGATTTAGCACTGTACATTTCATTCATTTTCATTGTTAAGAATTCCATCGTTCATTTGAATAAACTTCCAAATCAATGAATGATAGAGAAACAAATTTTGCGATTCGCTTTGGTTGTGTTGCCGCTTTGTTGATGGGTATCGTCTATCCAATAATGATAAATACACATGGTTATGAATGGTGGAACTATATTCTTGAAATGAGTTTTGGGCCACTTTTTATGATTTCTCACATAGGCCTATATCTCTTCTTTAAAAAACACCAGAATAGTTTTTACAATTTGCTAGCGATGTTATTTCATATTCTCGCCGGTGCTGCAGTCTTACTTTGTAATATAATACAAAAATCAGTATTTACAATAGGGAAGGATTATGGAGCTATAGAAAATGGAATTTCAAAAGAAATCATTAGAACTACCTATAAATTAGGCAACTTGACACAATTGGCTATAGATTATTATTTTGATGTTTTAGTATCAATAGCCACATTATTCATAGCTCTTGCAATTTTAAAACAACAATTCTATTGGAAATGGTTAGTTATTCCTGGTATAATCATAAGCATTGGAGGACTAGTTGTAAATACTATAAAATTCCCGATTCCACCAGCTGACTCTGGCCTGTTTGATCCAGGACCATTTTATGCAATATATTCGGCTGTACTATTTCTTCCTATGATTTATCATACTTTTTTAAAAAAAACGAAATCATGAGCATAAGCAGATACCTATTTACAGTACTATGGATTTGTTCCTTATTAAGTTGCCATTCCCAGATAATGAGCAAAGATGAAAGCGCTAAGGTGTATGCTAAAATACAACAGGTGGCTGAATCTAAGTTTATTGACTTTAATGAAGCGTACTTAATTGATTCTGAAAATAACAAAGTATCTTTTGAAAGATACAAGGGTAAATGGTTAATCATAGATTTTTGGTCAACAGGATGTGCACCATGTATTAAAGATTTTCCTCATCTAACAGCATTTTATGAAAAAAACAAACAACACATAAATGTCATTGCCGTGTCTGTCGACAACAAGTTTGAACGTTATAAAAAAGGGGCTAAACGTTATAAGATTGGAGTGCCTCATTTCTTTGGAGGTTACACCTATATGAACCCTATTTTCAATTTAAATATTAAAACCAGTAAAATGGAGAATGATACTTACAAATTTATGACCATAACTCCGCAGTACGTGCTTATTAATCCTAATGGAAAAATAATTAATAAGCATTTTCCAAAACCATCAACAATAGAATTTAAATTGGAAATAGAAAAATTAATATATGAATTCAAATGAAGTATATTTTCTTACTTTCTTTGGGATGCATTTCTTTTGCCCTCAATGCACAAATAAGAATTAAAGGCATTGTTGTTGACGAATTTAATGTTCCATTACCATATGTATCTATTGGAATACCCAATGCTAATATTGGAACTTACTCCTTAGAAGATGGTTCTTACCAACTTGATATAGAAAATCGTTTAGCGACTCAGGTTATTCAATTTTCTCATATTGGATTTAAAACAAAGAAAATTCTTGTTGAAAACGCTATGAATGAGGAATCCGTAACTCTTAATCAAATGCCCAAGGAATTGAATGAAGTGGTAATATTTGCCTCAACAAAAACAGCGCACACCCTTGGCAATCTTAAAAAATCATCTTCAAGTAAAATCAATATAAGTCGACCCTCAGAAGGAGCAGAAGTAGCACTCTTGATAGAAAGCAAAACTTACCCATATGTCATTAATAAAATTAACCTAAATGTGGTTGTACAAAATATGGAAAGATATTCTTTACGGGTAAAACTATATGATGTAGATCAGGTCTCTGGACTTCCTGGAAAATTAATTTCTAACCAAACTGTTCAATCCGTTTTTCAAACTCAGAAAGGTGAAATTAGCTTTTTTCCTGAGGAATATATTAGAATTAGCACGGCTATTTTTATCTCATTCGAATGGTTGGCAACAACTAATGATGTTTTAAAAATACATGCAGGAGACAAACAGCGCTCTAATAAAATTTTCAATAGACATAACTCATTGAAATGTCTTGATTGTAGTAAAATTATTTACAACAATAAAAAAATACATTTTGTTGATGCACTCGGAGAGACAATAGAAAAGATTAAATTGTCCAATAGCGAAAAAAAATTCTTAACTCAACTGGATTCCGAATTACCAAGGGTTTCCTTTCAGACAACAAAATCAGAAATACCAACCTATTATAGGTACACTAGTTTTGGGAAATGGTATCGCTATCAGCAATCTTTAATAGCTAATCTAGAAACTTTAGATTAACTCCAGTAAATTAAGGGTCTACTATGATTGTTGCCATATACAAACTGGATTTTTCATCGCGCTGATCAGCCCATACTACATGAAATTTACCATTTTTACCTGTTTTTAGACCAAAATACTCACCACCCACTGGCCACCTTCTATCGCCTCTATATTTTTCTGGCTTTGGTGTTGAAGATTTGGAAGAAACCTTCATTGGAGGCTGAAAAGTCTTTCCTTGATTCGTAGAATAACTAAAAAATAGGTCATGACTATCTTTTTCGGCATCACGTCGGTCAAACCAAAGAACACCTATAATACCTTGATTGTTAATAGCCCAATTAGCATTTCTTATATAAGGTTTTTCACCTTTAAACTTTGTGACATCTACTTTTTTGCTCCAAGTATATCCACCATCTGAAGAGGTTGAAGCAGAGAAACCTTTGTATTCCCTAAACTTACCCAATCCTTGAATATGATGTAGTTTCGGTTGGTTGACATCCAAGGTGTCTAAGATAATATGTGGAAAACTACCGTCCTCACTTATCATAATAGGGGCGGATAGCGTTCTGCCCAAATCCGTTGAAGTCACTATCCAATTTCGTCTGGTATTTAACAATTTGTTGTTAAGCGAATAATCAATTAGTGGCACTATGAGATTTCCGTCTTTTGTAATTAATGGTTCACCATTATCTTTATTCACATTAAAAATTTCATGCCAATTAGATTCGATAAGAATTCCATTTCTATTAAGTACGGTAAATGATAAACCCCGCATACCCTTTTGTTCGGTAGTTCTGTTGAAACTAGAAGATACCATAATAAACTTTTGACGTTTTGGTTCAACAACAATACTTTGTCGGTCATGGGATATCCCGTAATCCGTATAGCTATCGTTCCAAGTTTTACCGCCATCTTTGGAAACAAAGGAAATGAGATGTAAAAATCTTTGATCTGTAAACGTATTGAGAGATGTTAGTACTACGGTTCCATCTGTATTCATTGCCAAATACGGATCATAACCAGACGCTATATTGTTTCTGTTAAAATGCTTTGTTTCCCAAGTTTTTCCAGCATCCCAGGATTGAAATAATACAATATGTCCTTTTGCTGAGACACCTTCTTTCCACTCAGTGATTAGAATAGAGGCCACTAAAAAATGATTTGGTTCTAAGGGGTCAATAATAAAATGAGGCTCATATAATGGAAAATCAATACCAGTGCTAATGGATTGCTCTTCTGTAATTTTGATCCTTTGAGAAACACATAAGTGAAAACTTACACAGAAACATAAAATCACTATAATGTCGCGCATAACTAGGTTTTTAATTTTAAGCATTTGAAAAATAGTAAAGAACTGACTTAGACTGTCAGTATGAAATCAGGATGGTATTCATTGGTTCTCTATTAATGACAACAGGGTTTTATATTATTTTTTTTGTTAAACAGAAACAGCATTAAATAATCTCCCCAATCCCTTGTCTTGGAAATAGAAGGGATTTTATATTACTCGTACGTATTCAGAAGATATTTAAGTGTCTTTGAAAAACACCAATTGCAACCATATAACTCCAAAGATATTGATGAAACAAAAACGATAATCCCAAAATGGATAGGAAAAAGTTTCAAAAATAGTAATGAGACTAATTCTGTATTCAATTAGTGAAATGTATTGTGTTGTTTTGATATCATAAAATATAAATAGTTCACAATGGATAATAGTACTGAAGCTACTACTGTAAAGAAATTTTTTAGCAGAACAACTTCAATTCATAAACAGATAAACGCTCAAGTTGATTTAGTGTGGAAAATATTAATTGATGGTAAGGAGTATACCAGGTGGAACAGTACTATCACTATGTTTGAAGGTAATATTGCAAAAGGTCAAAAGATAAGATTGAGAAGTTATTTGGATCACAAACGAATTTTTAATTTAAAAGTTCACGAGTTTGTCACTAGTGAAAAACTGGTTTGGGGCGATGCTATGGGTAAACGGGTTTTCACTCTAATTCCAAATGACAATGGAACCTTGTTTAGTATGACAGAAAAAATTGGAGGACCTATATTTCCCCTAATTAGTAAAATGATTCCGCCATTTGATGAGGCTTTTGAAAAGTTCGTAAAAGATTTTGAAGAAGAAGTTTTAAACCAAAAAAATAGAAACGATGAATCTTAAAGAAGCAATCGGGACTGTAGACAAACCACTAAGGCTTAAAACGCCTCCACTTTCATCTGAATTTACTATGCATGTAAGTGAAAAAGATGGTGTAGAAACTTTGGTCTGTACTGTTGGGAAAACGATATTACATTATAATCCTAGGATAATTAAGGATTTGCACAACATGCTGAAAAATCACGGGGACTGGATGTTATTAGGTAGTAAAGATGAAAAAGTTGAAACCAAGGAGGGTACGGTAGAGCATTGGGGGCGTTCTAAAAATAACCCGATAGGAGGGTGGTATGGTTTGAAAAAAGGATTCCGAGGTCGTGTAGGTATGTATATTCCACCGTTAATGGAAGCCCTTGGTTTAGCAGAAGTAGAACACAACAAACGGAACAATAGAATGAAAGCTTTGTGAGCAAATATTCTTGAGCTTTAGTTGATTTATAAAAAAGAGATATTCGTTTAGCATGAACTTTTTGGATTAACTAAGATTGAGAATGTCATTAATATTATTGCAAAACAGATTATTAAATAAGTATAACATGAAAAGACATATTCATTTCATAATTTTAATTATAACCGCTTTATGTTCTTGTAGCGATAGCGAAGAAGAAGTAATTGGTTCAAATAATAACAAAGCACAAATAGAAGGAGATTACATTGGGACGTTAAACTCTGAAATTACAAATTTTGAGGTTTCCTTAGAGATTAGAAAGATTGATGAAAATAAGTATAGTGTAAACCTTTATGAATCATCCAATTTTCGACCTTTTTACAATTCTGACGGAATTACGCCAGAAGTGAAAGGAGTACTAAATTATGATGGAACAACATATTGTGCGAGATTAAATTTAAAGTCTGATGCTCCAGAATGCACTGGTATCTACGAAGGTTGTGGTTCTCGTAATAATCAAAAAGGTGAATTCATTTTAAAAATGACATTCGATGAGATTTGCAATGGAAATTCATTCGATGGTGAGTTCACATATACCTGGATTAAAATTCGAAATCCTAATTAGGAATTCTAAGTATTAGTTTGCCTTACAATTCAATGCCATGACACGTATTAAATCCTTCTATTTAATTTGAATTTGAGGGGCAATTGAAGATGTGTCATTGTTATAAAAATCTTGCTTTTTCATGGGAAGCTCACAAAAGAGAAGTATATTAGTACTTCACTTGATAAAGATTAGTTTTTTGATTATAATCTAAACTTTATTTAATATCTAGATTTCAATCAAAACTATTTGGGACTAACAATATTTTTCAGAAAAAAGCTTGGCTCTTTGAAAAAAAGATATTTTTTGGAACGCTTTTTATATCAAATCGATTAAAATTATAACCTAAAAACAACGAAACCGTATAAATCTATAATTTGCACGGTTTCGTGTTCTTTTGGAGTTTTCTTCTAGTGACCTCGGCAGGATTGACTTCGTCCTTCCTGATAAAGCTCCGCTTTGAAAATCAAAATCCTTTTAAAACAAAAAAGCAAGCTATTTGTTTTAGCCTGCTTTTAATTTATTCGTGACCTCGGCAGGATTCAAACCTGCAACCTTCTGAGCCGTAATCAGATGCGCTATTCAGTTGCGCCACGAGGCCTTTTTAATGGGGTGCAAATATATTTCTTTTTAAATTTACAACAAAACCCTAGCAAGCAAAAACTAATGGATTTTAAGCCCTTTATAAGAGATGTTAACGATTTTCCTAAAACAGGAGTCATTTTTAAAGACATAACCCCACTCTTGAATGACAATAATGCTTTGAAAGCCGCTTGCCAAATACTCTTTGAAAAAGTACGTGGGCAACATATAGACAAGGTCGTCGGAGTAGATAGTAGGGGCTTTATTTTTGCCCCGCTCCTAGCTTCAAAACTAAATGCTGGCTTTGTGCCTGTTCGTAAAAAAGGCAAGTTACCGTATGAAACACTTTCGGAGTCGTACGCACTGGAATACGGTACGGATTCGCTAGAAATTCATGTTGATGCCATTAAAAAAGGAGAGAAAGTGCTAGTTCACGATGATGTCTTGGCCACCGGTGGCACAGCTGAAGCAGTATGTAAGCTAGTGGAGCGTTTAGGAGGAGAAATCGTGCAATGCAATTTTTTGATTCAATTAGACTTTTTAAATGGCGCTGAAAAATTGAACGGTTACGATATTAAAACCCTTCTGAATTATTAGCCTAATGCTTTTGTGGTTACAAAATATCGCCACCCGATAATGGCCAATTGAAATTTGCTTGCTTTGGCTAAATCCAACCTTTTTTTTGTAAAAGAAGGCAGAATTATCTTGTTGATTTTTGCCAAGACCTTAAAAAACGATTTTTCCACTATTATTTTTTTGACAAAGTACAAAAAATAAAAAGCCCGCGTTAGAGCGGGCCGTTGATTGATTGATGTATTCTTTTTAGAAAAGGAGGAAAATGTTCAGTTCAGGTTTTTAAATAGTCATGAAAGGCATTCATTTATATTTAAATAAATAAGCCTACTACACTCATAAAAACAAGAACAATAAATTTTACAATGGCGATCATAAGTTTAAAATTTTCAGGTTAATATTTGATTACTTCGATTGATTGTTTTTTCAATATATGTTGATAAATATCATGTTTCCAAAGATTTGGACTGAAAACAATACAATTGAATACGGAAATGAAACTTTTTGAACGAATTAATATTTAGAAATGATGTGACCCTCTACAAATAAGTTATAATTTGTAATAAAAAACTATGATTCTGTATTAGATTATAATAATTGTAGAGCGTTTTTTAATGCTTTTTAAAAAACCTAGGGGCGTTTCGTTTAAAAAAAGATGTCTTTTGCTGATTTCGTTTTTGCCACAAACAAAAAACCAGTCACTTATGTGACTGGAGTTTGACTAATTTAAAACCAATTTTGAGCTTTAATTTTTCTTTTTGGTAGTAATTTCTACAACACCATTTTTGCCTTTTTTACCATATTTTTCTTCCGCTGCTTCACCTTTTAGAACATTTACAGATTCTATGTTATCCGGGTTGGTATCTTTTAACTTTTTAACTTTCTTGCCATCTACTACAAATAATGGTTTTTTGCCTTTGGTTATAAATTTGATGTCATTGGAGAAATCGCCTGCCTCGTTTGTATCTATAATAAACACGTTATCATCTTTTTCTATTTGAAGACCGTCTGAGTTATTGCGAACTACAATTTGGTTTTTATCTTTTGTAATTATTTCTATTACGCCATCTTCACCTTTTTCACCATATTTTTCTTTTGCTGATGTCCCTTTTAAAACATGCACGGTTTTGATATTTTCGCTAGGTAGATTGGTGATTTCTTTTTCGTCTACCTCTTCACCGTTAACAATAATTATGGGCTTGTCCGATTTGTTAGTTTGACCCTTACGAATTTTAATTTTTGTTTTTTTTGTATCGTCATTATCGTCGTTTTCAAAAATAAAGACACCTCCGTTGCCTTCTTCTTTACTTTCAGAATCAATGATGAATTTCATATTGTTTGATTTTCCTTCCTTAATTCTGAAGATATTCATTTCTTCAAGTTCATCTTCGTCCACTTCTTTTCCGTCCACAGTGATGGTCTTTTTACCATTGATAGTTTTGATGACTATTCTTTTTGATTCGTCTTCATCAGAATCTACCCAAATTATCGATTCGTTGTCGGCGGCACCGACAGCTGAATTGCTATTCCAAAAAGAAACGGCATTATTTTCATCATCATATAAAATCGTTATTGGGTTAATAGGGGTGTCTGAACTAGTGTTATAACTGCCATTGAATTTCTCTCCGTTCGTTCCTTCGCCGTTAATCTGTATGCTGATATCTATAATTTCCTTACTTGAATTTCGTACTACTGTATATGAAAAATCAGCACCTTCTTGCGCCAAATCATCTTTCATTTTGGCTAAAGATGCATCGGTGGTATTTTTATTAATCGATAGTTTTATCGTTTTAATCGATGAACTAAAAGACGTCTTTTTTTCTTGTCCTGTTTTTTTATCCGTTTTGGTACTTGTAAATGGAATAAAGTCGGCAGGGTCAAGTTGAGTTTCAGGACTTGTAGAATTTGGCATATCCTCTTTGTTTGTACTTGAACTTACCGGATTTTCTGCGAATTTAACTACCTCTTTCGTATTGAACCCAAAAAGGAAAATACCAAGAAAAGGAAGTACGACTAAAAGTTTAAGACGATTGATTGATTTTGATTGACTTTGATTTAACATGACTATTCGTTTTTTGATTATTGAATTATAAAATGGATTTGCGATTGAAATTTGATGATTTCCAATGGCTTGCTTGAGCATTAAATACTGGTAAAACTTCTTATTTTCATCAGCTTCACAGGTTTTGGCATCGGCCAAGAATTCTAGATTTTGCTTTATAATGGTTTTATAAAACCATATAACTGGATTAAACCAAAGTACTATAAGAAGCATTTGAGTAAGAAGAATGTCTATTGAATGTAATTCTCTGGCATGCACCTCTTCATGAGCAATGATAGTGTCAAGCTCCTCTTCTGGAAATTGATTTGGGTAATAAAATATATGTCTAAAAAAGGAAAAAGGAGAAATGTTCTTTTTCGTTCTTACATGAAAAAAACTTTTATTTTCGACCACTTCACTATTCTTTTTAATCTTTTTAATGGTCTTTAATTGAATAATTAGTTTTGTGGAAAAAAAGAGCACACCGGCAAAGTAGATGATAGCTAAAATTGTTTTCCAACTCAGCAAACTATGGGCTGAAGTAGTGTTAATTGGTTGCTCAACAAGGTATTGATAGCCTTGAACCAAGGGTGCAGGTTCAACGATAATGGTTTTTGTAATTATTACAAAAGGCAACAGTAAGGCGACAACCAACCCAGATAATAGAAAGAGTCTATTACCGCTGAAAAAAGTCTCTTTCTTGAGAAAAAGGTGATAGCTTAACAAGAACACCAATAAAATGGACGAAGACTTTAAGAGATGAATGAAGAGCGTATCCATTACTTTTTATTTTCGATAAGGTGAATAATTTCTTTTAACTCTTCAACAGAAATCTTTTCTTCTTTGGCAAAAAAGGAAACCAAGCTTTTATAAGAGTTATCGTAATAATCAGCGATGGTAGAATTTACAAAGGTTTTTCTGTAGTCTTCTTTGGTAATAATGGGGTAGTAGCGATGTGTATTGCCAAATACCTCGTAGCCAACATATTTTTTTTCTTCTAAATGTCTAACAATAGTTGAGAGCGTATTGTAATGCGGTTTATCGCCTGTGATTTCTGCCAGAATTTCTTTTACAAAAGCCTTTTCAAGCTTCCAAAGAATCTTCATAACCTCTTCTTCTTTGTTTGTTAGTTTTTGCATCACTTTAAATTTTAGATTTCAAACATACTAAGTAAAAAATAGTTAAACAACTATTTTTGTAGTTATTTAACTATTTATTTAGTTTTTATATTCTATAAAAAAGCCCAATTCTACATTTAAAACTTCGGTTATCTTTGCCGTAAACACACCATTAATGCAAAATATACTTTTTATAATCCTTGGTCTTTTTTTATTGATTGTAGGGGGTAATTGGCTTCTAAAGTCTGCCGTAGCGCTTTCGTTAAAACTTGATATTCCGAAGATTGTAATTGGAATGACAGTAGTTTCCTTTGCAACCTCTGCACCTGAGCTCATTGTTAGTATAAAAGCGGCTTTAGATGGTTTTCCAGATTTGGCCTTGGGTAATGTGGTGGGTTCTAACATTGCAAATTTGGGTTTGGTTTTGGCCATAACCATTTTGTTAAGCAGTATTGAGGTTCGCAAAAGTTTTTATACCACCGATTGGCCTGTGATGATAGTAGCTTCATTATTGTTTGTAGGGTTTATTTATTTTGATGGCAGGCTCGAGCGTTATGAAGGCATAATAATGCTGGCGTTTTTGTTTGCATTTCTAATTTATATACTAAGGTTTCAAAAAACCGCTGTGGTAGATGAGTTACCGGAAGATGATAAGCCATTACCCTTATACAAAACTGTACTTTTTTTAGGTTTAGGCGGAGTAGCCCTTTGGGGTGGGTCAGAATTTTTGATTGATGGTGCCGTTGGTTTGGCCTCTAAATTTGGCGTTAGTGATAGAATAATTGGGGTGACGGTGGTTTCTGTGGGTACTAGTATACCAGAGTTGGCAGCTTCTATTATTGCAATCATTAAAAAAGAAAAGGCAATTTCACTTGGTAACCTGATAGGTTCCAATATTTTTAACCTGCTGGCCGTTTTAGGAATAACCTCGATTATTACCCCAATAAATGTAGTTGATGAGGGTTTGTTGACCAATGATATTTTCTGGATGCTCGGTATTTCTTTCTTGATCCTTCCGCTGGTCTTGTTGCCAAAAGGCCTTCGATTGGGCTGGCGAGATGGTTTGGTATTGCTTGCGGTCTATATCACTTTTGTGTATTTAACCTTAGTGTAGTACAATAAAAAAGACCGCCTTAATTTTAAGACGGTCTTTTTTATCAAACAACAACTAATAGTACTAAATCTTCGCAGACTTTACTGTTTTTACAATTCTACCTGCAATTTTGTATGGGTCACCGTTAGAGGCCGGTCTTCTATCTTCCAACCATCCTTTCCAACCACTTTCTACGGTTGCGATAGGAATACGGATAGAAGCACCTCGGTCAGAGATACCAAAACTAAATTCGTTTATAGACTGCGTTTCATGGTCACCGGTCAAACGTTGGTCATTGAACTCACCATATACTGCTATATGTTCTTTTACAACCGGACGGAAAGCTTCACATATTTTCTCATAAGTTGCCTTATCTCCACAAGTTCTTAATGTAGTATTAGAGAAGTTTGCGTGCATACCAGAACCGTTCCAGTCCATGTCCTTACCAAGTGGCTTTGGGTGGTATTCAATATAGTAACCATATTGCTCTGTTAATCTATCTAAAAGGTATCTGGCTACCCAAATTTCATCACCGGCTTTTTTGGCACCCTTTGCGAACAATTGAAATTCCCACTGTCCGGAAGCAACTTCTTGGTTTATTCCTTCAAAATTGATTCCTGCAGCGATACATAAATCGGCATGCTCTTCAACTAAATCTCTACCATGGGTATTTTTACCACCTACGGAACAATAATACATTCCTTGTGGAGCAGGGTAACCACCAATAGGGAAGCCTAATGGTAATTGGGTTTGCGTGTCCATTATGAAGTACTCTTGTTCAAAACCGAACCAGAAATCATTGTCATCATCATCAATAGTTGCTCTTCCGTTAGAAACGTGTGGTGTCCCATCAGCATTTAAAACTTCGGTCATCACTAAAAAACCATTTGTTCTTGCCGGGTCTGGAAAAATAGCAACTGGTTTTAATAAACAATCTGAAGAACCCCCTTCAGCTTGTCTTGTTGAACTTCCATCAAAAGACCACATTGGGCAGTCTTCTAATTTACCGCTAAAGTCATTTACTACTTTAGTTTTGCTTCGCATGTTTTGCGTTGGAAAATAGCCATCCAACCAGATGTACTCTAATTTTGACTTACTCATAATAGTGGGTAGTTTACTTTAATTTTAATAAGCGGTAAAAATAATTATTTTATCAGCATTATGAATTTTTTGGGGAGGTAAATCGTTAAAAGTTATCAAAAATTTGTTAACCCCCATTTTGAAGGGGGTTAATTAATAAAATATCATTTTTAAGGCTATATATTGCTAAATTGTTAATTTTACAGTCCTAAAATTCATTCAAAATGTCTAAAATGAGATTCGATGCCTTGGCAGACAGCCATAAAAGAGAGAAAATATTGATTGATGAGACCGGAAAACGCTCTGATTTATTTGGTAAGAATGTGTTTAACGAGTCAAAAATGCTTCAGTTTTTGACCACAAATGCCTATGATAAAGTAAAGTC
>CALBVX010000107.1 GCA_937969515.1 uncultured Croceitalea sp.
TAGCTTGAATTTGTAAGTGGGGCTTTTCTATTTTCAAAGCGGAGCTTTGAGGGAAAGACGGAGTCAATCCTTTGGAATTTACACTATTAATTTAGTGTTTTACTTGAATTTGTAAGTGGGCTTTTCTATTTTCAAAGTGGAGCTTTGTAGGGAAAGACGGAGTCAATCCTTTGGAATTTACATTATTAATTTAGTATTTAGCTTGAATTTGTAGGTGGTGCTTGTCAATTTCTTGGGGAACAAAGAAAGAAAACTTAAACTATCATTGTTCTTGATTTAGTTGAGATAGAAATTTTTTAGTGCTAAACTAGTTTAGTATACTCACATTCTTTCGTCTTTAGTTAATCGCTATTCACCGAAACTAAAGCACCAACCATCTACAGAAATACTTCAAAAAAAGAATTATTTACGAATTTTATCTTTTAATAAGAAAATATATTATGAATATTTTATTAATAGAAGATGATGAAATTGAGGTAATGAAGTTAGAACGTACGCTAACAAAACTTCAGTTAAAGCATAATTTATCAAAAGCTAAAAATGGCGAGCAAGCATTAGAAATCTTACGTGCTTCCTCCAAACTACCTGATATCATTCTTTTAGACTTAAATATGCCACGCATGAGTGGTACAGAATTTCTTCAAATTCTAAAAGAAGATGAGTTCTTACAATACCTGCCAACCATAATCCTTACCACTTCAGAGAATAGGGCAGATTTATTAAAATGCTACCAAATTGGCGTAGCAGGTTATATTATTAAACCCTTAAAATACGAGGATTACCAACTTAAATTACAGAAGGTTCTAGAATATTGGAACATCAACCAATTGGTTAAAGGCTAGAAAAAAATAACGTTTCACAACATTTTTTATAGAATACGTATTACTTTTCCTACTTTTAAAATATTATTTAATCTTATGAAAGGAATTGTTTTTACAGAATTTTTAGAAATGGTTGAAACCGAGTTCGGATTAGAGACTCTTGATGTTATCATAGAAAACTCAGATTTATCTTCTGACGGAATATATACCTCTGTGGGAACTTATGACTTTAATGAGATGGTTTCTTTAATTACCAGTCTTAGCGGGGAAGTAGGTATTCCAATAGGAGATTTAATCTATACTTTCGGATTATACTTATTTACTAGTTTAGGTAAAGCGCATCCTGAGGTAATTCAAAGCTATAATTCACCTATAGGTCTTTTATACTCCATTGAAGACCATATTCATGTACATGTGAAAAAGCTCTATCCAGATGCAGAATTGCCAACATTTAAAATTTTAGAGAAAACGGACACTTCAATTTCAATGATTTATAATTCTTCGAGAGGATTATATCGTTTAGCTCATGGACTTATCGAGAAAGCCTTTGAACATTTTAATGGTTCTGCATCTGTCAGTTATGAACTTCTAAAGGCAGATGGTACTGAGGTTAAATTTGATGTCATTCAAAATGGATAGTAAAGAAGTCATTTTACTCAAAAAAGCATTAGAGCGCCAGAAAAGAGCACGACAGCAGGCTGAAAAAATTTTAGAAGAAAAGTCTAAGCAGCTTTATGACGTTACACAACATTTGAGAGAGTCTAACAGTAGATTAGAAAGTCTGTTGACAGAGAAAACTTCGGAGATGGATGGTGTTTTTCTAAACATTATCGACCCTTATGTAATAATGGACCTTGAATTTAATGTTGTGAACATGAACTCTTCTGCGAAAGATTTTCTTGGTTTTGATCATACTGAAAAATCAGTAAACCTAAGAGAATTGGTTCACCCAGAGTTTATTCAATATACTGCGGAATCTTTGTCGTCTCTGGTTGAGGTTGGTACATTAAAAAATTATAGAGCCAAAATTGTTTTACTTGACAAAGTAGAAAAATGGGTTCAGATTAATGCAAGTTTGGTCTATGATTCAAAACGAAAACCAATTGCGGCCCAGGGCATTATAAGAGATATTACGAATGAGATGGAAGTCAAACAGATTTTGGCATACCAAAAAAAACAACTAGACATTATAGTTGAGAATTCTCCTTTAGGCATTGTACTGTCTTCCGAAGGTAAAATTATTAAAGCAAACAAAACTTTTATTAAGATGCTGGGGTACTCTGAGAGCGAACTAAAAGAGATGCTAATAAAAGATTACACTTACTCTGGTAATGATTTCGATAAGGCTCAAAATGATTTAATGGAACAAATGGATAGTGGTGAATTGGACCAATTTACTATGATCAAAAAATATATTAAGAAAAATGGTGAAATAGTATCAGCCAAAATCACAATAAACACCTTAAAAAGCGGTAGTGACAATACAGATTACCAAGTTGCCATTATAGAAGATATTACTAAAGAACTAGAGGCAGAAGAGCGTATTAATGCAGAGAGGCATAAATACAGAAGTATCATAGCAAATATGAATTTAGGTTTGGTTGAGGTAGATAATAATGACTTCATACAACTAGTAAATCAAAGTTTATGCACTATGAGTGGTTTTGAAGAATCAGAACTATTAGGTAAAAAGGCAGCTGAGGTATTTAATGTTCAGAACAAAGCTATTATTGCAAACAAAAATGCAGAAAGAATTTCTGGAGTCTCAGATTCTTATGAGGTTGAAGTTTTAGATAAAAATGGAGTGTTAAGACATTGGTTAATTAGTGGTGCACCCAGATATGATGAAAATAAACGTATTATTGGCTCTATAGGTATACATCTAGATATTACCAACCAAAAACAATTAGAACTTCAAAAAGGAGTATTGCTTGAAGAACTTGAAAAGAGTAACGAGAATCTACAGGAATATGCCCATATTGTGTCACATGATTTAAAATCACCACTACGAAGTATTAGTGCATTGGCAACTTGGTTATATGATGATTACAATGATGTATTGGATGATTCTGGAAAAGAGAATCTTGGTTTAATGCAAGAAAAAGTGGCTTCCATGGATCGTCTTATTCATGGAATTTTAGAATACTCGACAGCAGATAATTCAGCACTGATATCAACTTCGGTCAATCTAAACGAGGTGATTTCAGAAATAAAAGATAGTATTTATATTCCAGAACATGTCGATTTAAGCATTCCTACGCCTTTACCAATTATAGATGCTGATAGAACAAAATTGCATCAACTTTTTCAAAATATAATTAGTAATGCTGTAGTACATATAGAAAAAGAAAATGGCCTTGTAGAAGTTTTATGCCAAGAAAAAAAGGCCTTCTATCAATTCTTAGTAAAAGATAATGGAGTAGGTATCCCAAAAAAATATCATAAAAAAATATTTGATATTTTTCAATCTATCGGAGACAATGAAAGGTCTACTGGAATCGGATTATCTATTGTCAAAAAGATTGTTGATCGTTACCAAGGTGAAGTATGGGTAGAGAGTGAGTTAGGTGAAGGGACGCAGTTTTATTTTACTTTAAAAAAAGAATTGTGTCAGAATCCAATAAAATAACGGTATGAGAATAGTACAGGACATTAAAATTAAAGGGGAACAGTTTTTGAATGTGGAGCCTTTTAAAAAATTAAAGAATCCGCTAGTACTTGTTTTTGGTAACAGGTATATGTTGGAAGAAGATGATATATATAAAGAAATAAAGAAAATAGTACCCTCGGGCCATATCGTATTTGGTAGTACCTCTGGAGAAATATTAGAAGATGCTGTTTACAATGATTCTGTGGTAGTTACTGCCATAGAGTTTGAAAGGAGTTCTTTCATAATCAAATGTAGTAACGTTTATGATTATAATAATAATGATGCTCTTTTAGGAGAAAAACTTATGGAAGAGTTTCCAACCGAAGACTTAAAACATGTATTTGTAGTTTCTGAAGGAAGTATAGTAAACGGTAGTGCCTTAATTAATGGTTTTGAGAAGAAAAAGGGAGCAAGTGCAGGATTATCTGGAGGACTTTGTGGAGACGATGCTCGTTTTGAACGTACCCTTGCATCTTATAATGAAAATCCTAAAGAAGGTGAAATTATAGCCATCGGTTTTTATGGTGAGGCCTTAGAAATCACAAGTGCTAATTATGGCGGATGGACACCGTTTGGCCCTGAGCGTATTATTACCAAGAGTAACAATAACGTCTTATATGAGTTGGATGGAAAACCAGCATTGGACCTGTATAAAAATTATCTAGGGGAGAAAGCAAAAGACTTGCCAGAGTCCGCTTTATTATATCCTCTAAGTGTTAAAACAAAAGTAGATGAGGAACCTATAGTACGTACCATTCTAAATATAAATCATGATGATAATTCGATGGTTTTGGCTGGTGATGTCCCTGAGGGGTCAAAAGTACAATTGATGATGTCTTCGGTAGATGATATTGCAAATGGAGCGAATAAGGCAGCAAAACTAGCCATGGA
The DNA here is from genome assembly GCA_937969515.1 of uncultured Croceitalea sp. Taxonomy (GTDB): domain Bacteria; phylum Bacteroidota; class Bacteroidia; order Flavobacteriales; family Flavobacteriaceae; genus Croceitalea; species Croceitalea marina. The sequence continues at coordinate 4,363 of CALBVX010000107.1, forward strand.
AAACCGAAAAACAAAACCAGAATTGTCACTTTTGGTAAGTTGTATTGGTAGAAAATTGGTAATGGATCAACGTACCGAGGAAGAGATTGAAGAAGTAAAATCTGTTGTGGGTAAGGATTCTTTTATATGTGGATTCTATTCTTATGGTGAAATGGCCCCATTTAGTGAAAATAAAACATGTAGATTACATAATCAGACAATGACATTAACCTTATTTAGTGAATAATGCATCGATTGTTGCTACGACAAATTAGGAAATATAGCTCAACTGAGCTCTTGAAAGATTCTACATTTTCAAATTTTTTAGAGGCTATTGCTATGTCTTATGAAAATTATGATGAGAAACTTACAATGATGCAACGAGCAACAGCTATTAGTTCGGAAGAATTATATGAGGCTAATGTGAAGTTGAGGGAAGAAGGAGTGCGACAACAAAATATATTAGTTTCCTTAGAGAAAGCAATTAGTAGTTTGACCGAAAATTTTAAGAAAGATGAAATTTTTGGAAAAATAGATAAAACCGATTTTGATGCTGAGAACAGCGCAAAATACATAAGTAGTCTGGCGAAGAAAGTATCAGAAATTTCTTTAGAAAAGGATAAATTGTTGAAAGATTTAGAAGATCAAAATCAATCTTTGAATAACTATGCCCATGCAGTTTCGCATGATTTGAAGTCACCAATTAGAAATATTAACACCTTAATGAGTTGGATTTTAGAATCGGAAGAGCAAAATTTTTCTGATTCTAGCAAAGAAAACTTTGCATTGGTATCCGAGAATTTAGAAAAAATGGATAAACTCATTGACGGGATTTTAAGTCATGCTAGTTTAGGTCAAACATCAGAAAAACGCACTACATTTAATTTAAATGATTTACTAGAAGAAATATCGCAGATAGTTTATGTGCCAGAAAATGTTGAGATAATTTTAGAAGAAAACCTACCTATTTTGCATTTAGAAAAGGAAGTTCTACAACAACTCTTCATGAATTTAATGACAAATGCTATAACTGCTACTGAACACCGTGAACATGGTAGAATTTGTATTAGTGCGGAAGAAGAAAAAGAATATTGGAAATTTAAGATTACCGATAACGGAAAAGGAATTGATTCTAAATACCAATCGGCTATTTTTAAAATGTTTAAAAAACTTGAAAATGACTCGAAAACAACCGGAATTGGTTTGGCAATTGTTAAAAAAATAGTTGAGCTATACAAGGGGGAGATATGGTTAGAAAGCGAGTTAGATAGAGGTACAACATTTTATTTCACCATAAAAAAATGAGTATGCTAGAAAAGCCTAATTTATTTTACGTGCAAGAACTTGCAGGCGATGACCTTGCTTTTGAAAATAAATTTATTGGAATTTTAAAGGATGAATTTCCATTGGAACAACAAGAATATGTAAATTGTATAGAGAAAAGTCAGCTGATGGATGCTGCTCAAATAGTTCATAAACTAAAGCATAAATTTAATATACTTAGTATGACAGAGTCTTATACCTTTGCTGTGGCTTATGAAGAGGAGCTGAAAAAAAGTAGACCACAAATGGATAAGCGTTTTAGGGAAATTTTGAATACCATAGAAGACTATTTAAAAACAATCTAGTATGAAATGCATTATCATAGACGATGAGGTGGCGGCAAGAGCTATTGTCAAACAGCTTTGCTCAAAAGTTTCAACCTTAGACATAATTGGAGAGTTTGATAATGCCATTGAAGCAATAAAATTTTTGAACCAGTATGATGTAGACCTTATCTTTTTAGATATTCATATGCCAGGTTTTAGTGGAGTAGATTTTGTACAGACTTTAAAAAATCCACCGAAAATCGTAATGACAACTTCAGATACAGAATTTGCAATTGCTGCTTATGAGTATGAGGCTATTATAGACTATTTGGTAAAACCTATTACACAGGTACGTTTTGAAAAATGTATTCAAAAAGTTGAAAACACTTCGTTTGTGACTAATTCAAAAAATACTACTAAAGCTAATCAAGAAGATGTTGGTGAAGACTTGTATATTAATATAGATAGGAGGCTAATTAAGCTTAAATTGAACGATATATTGGTAGTTGAGGCTAAAGGTGATTATATTGAAGTTAAAACTACAAAACAAGATTATAGAGTTCACACCACCCTTAAAAAAATAAAAGAAAAACTGCCAGAGAATACTTTTCTTCAAATACATCGGTCTTACATTATTAATTTTACAAAAATTATAGATATAGAAGACAATAGTGTATTAATAGAAAAGAGTGTTATACCCATTAGCCGTTCTAATAGGCCAGAACTTATGCGGCGACTGAACTTACTCTAACACTGAGGATAACAAAACTTGTTTCTACAGTGTATACAAGATTCTTATTGCCTTAACTTTTTGTAGAATAATGGTTTTTTGGTCAATAGCCACTTTAGCTTAATTCCAATTTCGGTAAATTCAAAACCAACGGCGGTCGCTGAGGCTATATTACTATACTTACCATAGATGTTAGTGCTAAAGCGTTTAGAGAACTGGTATTGTACACCTGCTTCACTTCTAAAAATGGCGGTTTTGGAGTCTTGCTCCACTTTTTGAAATCCTGTTGCAGCACTAAGCATATATGTTGTTTTCTCTGAAATATTACCTCTTATATCTGCAAAAAACTCAAATGCCTGGTACTTTTCTGGACTAAAATAGATGTCGGGAACCTGCTCTTTAAAAGACAGGTATTGATAGTTTATACCAATTTTTAGATTAGGCTTTTTCAATAGCTTGTAGTATAATGAACTAAACATTAGTTTTCGGATATTTGCATCACTTTGTTCCGTATACATTAATTGAGTGTACCAACCAAGGTCAAAAGTAGTTCCCAAATTATATGTAAATCCATAATGATTTTGTACAATTTCACGTTCAATGAGGTCGGCATTAAAGTTTTGAACTTCACGCTGGTAGCTCAAACTAAGGTTTTGTAGGGCGAAAGGCTGTAATAGAAACTGTATGTCAAGAACAGGTTGCGTGTAAGCATCTTCTATAAACTGAGAATTATTTAAGCCAAGAACAGTTTTCAAGACTGTCTTTGGGAAAAACTTATATTCCATTCCGGCAAGAAGTACATGAGAATTTGCTTTGTTTCCGGTTACCGTGTTTTCTGTTGTGCGGTATAAATAAGAAATTGTAGTCTTAAATCTTGTAGATAATGAAAGGTTTATATTAGTATTAGAGAAAAAAGCCTTGTTGTTTCCATTATCAAATGTAAAGCCAGCATGCTCTTCAATATAAGGGGTATAACTTGAATTAAGTTTCTCTACAAAACTAAGGGCGTCTTTTTGATTTTCATAAACTTCAAGTGTTTTAAATGCCGCTTGATATGCTGGTACAATTTTATCAGCAGCAAATAAAGCATTTGCTTTTCCAAGATTGCCATCAAAAGATGCACTGTCTTTTTGTAAAATGGCTTCATAATTTTTAATGGCTGTTTTAGCTCTGCCGGTATATAACCCCAAAGTAGCCTTTAACGAAAAAATCCAATTTCGATTAGGATTGTGGTTTTCTAAACTATCAATTAGGTATTTAGCTTTTTTGTACTTAGCATTCCATATAAGTGCTTGTGTATACCTGTCATATGTTTGTTCTATTAATTCTACATCCTTAAAGCGAATTACATTTTTTTTAGCTTTTTTAGCCGTTATAAGTGCTTCTTTATTATTTTCATCAAGGTGTTCTGCCAATGCAATTCCGTTAAGCGCTGTGATAGAGTCTTTTGAAGTTGTAGCAAATCTTTTATAGGTGTTTTTTGCCTTCTCAACTTCTTTTATAATTAGGTAAAGGTTGGCTAAATTTAAAAGAGCATCTTTATCTTCAGGGAAATCTGTAAAAACTTCTTGTAACAATTGTTCTCCCCTAATGTAGCTTTGCTCGTTAATAAACTGGTTAGCATAACCTAGGCGTATATATTTACGCGTGGTCATGGCGCTTCTATTATTTGAATCTAATTCCAAAGCCTTTTCTACCCACTTTAATGCGGAGTTGTATTCTTTAAGATTACTTAATGTATTTGCGTAACCCAAAACTGCGGCGAAGTTGGTCGGATAATCTTCAACCATTTTTGCATATAATGGTTTTGCGGTTAGGTATTGTTTTGCCCATAAAAAGGATTCATTATAATTAATACGTACTTCAAAGTCGTTTGGATAACTTTGTAGTAGTTCTTTAAAAAGTTGCGTAGCTTTTTTTGGTTCTCCGCTTAAACCTACTGCACGTGCATAACAAATTTGGGCAGTCTTATTTCCAGGATTATCTTTTAAAAAGTCTAAGAAAAATACTTCTGCCTTATCAAAACTTCCTAATTCTAGAAGATTAAACCCCTCTTTCATGGTGCTTTGTGCCGTTAGGGAAAGAGAATAGAAGAAGCAAATGGATAGAATAATTAGTTGTTTCATTTTATGTAGGTAAATAACTACAGATAAATAACGTGAATACTTAATTTTTATTGGTTCATTATTAATATCAAAGTTAGGACGAACATTGAGGTATACACCATAAGCTTTTGATCATTGGTCTATAGAACAACTTGTTTGGTCTATAGCTCTTGAACTTTTTCGGATAATTGTTAGGTTATTTATATGAAATAGTAAGCCAAGGGAAGGAATTTCTCAAGATTTTAGCGCATTTGGACGAAGAACCATTGTTTAATACAATAACTGCGAAAAAAGACGTTTAAAAGTAAGAATAATCTTATAAATTATTTTGATAACATTTAGAATAGACTTCAACTTGTCGTAATCTAAACAAGAAAAAATGAAAATCCTAACAATAGACGACCAGACCCTAATTCTTTTATCAGTGGAAAAAAGATTGCAAGAACTTGGTTATACGGTAATGAAGGCTGATACTGGCAAAGATGGGCTTACTATTTTTTCATCTTTTGAACCAGACTTGGTCTTAGTCGATATTAATATGCCCGATATGAATGGGTTGGATGTTGTCGAGCGTATAAGAGCAATGGAGAAGAAAAAAACACCAATATTGGTTATGTCTGGAAATACCGATGAGGATATTATAATGAAGGGTTTTGAATTAGGTGTAGATGATTACATGAAGAAACCAGTGAGTTTGAACGAGATGGTCGCGAGAATTAAGAGATTGATCGGTAGTCCTAAACTGCAACATATTAGTATAGATGCAGATGCTCGAATGCTTCAAAAACACTGTGTGGGTGTCGTTATCCCTTGTTACAATGAGGAAGAAAGGCTGTCCAGCAAAGAATTTAAAGATTTTGCACATAAGAATTTGGGCTATCATTTATGCTTTGTTAACGATGGAAGTACAGATAATACTCTAGATGTGCTGGAAGAGCTAAGAGCCGGTAATCAAAATAATATAAGTGTTTATAATTGCAAAAAAAACGGAGGTAAAGCAGAGGCGGTAAGACAGGGTATGTTGCATCTTGAGCAAGATTCTCAATTAGATTATATAGGATTCTTAGATGCCGATTTATCAACAGACTTTAGAGATTTCGACGAATTAGTGCAAACTTTAGAAGATTCAGAATATAAAATTGTTAGTGGATCAAGGATGAGCAGAATGGGAGCAAATATCACAAAAGAATCTGCTCGTAAGATTATAAGCATGACGATTAATCTTATTATTAGATCTATTTTAAAAATGCCTTTTAACGATACTCAATGTGGAGCAAAGATTTTGGAAAGAGATATCGTAAAAATGTTATTTGACAAACCATTTATTACAAAATGGCTATTTGATGTAGAAATATTTATGAGAATGAGAAAGCACTATGGCAAACAAGAAGTTCAAAAATATATTTGTGAGCAACCTCTCAAAAGATGGATTCATGCTGACGGTTCTAAACTGTCGATGAAAGATTCTATAAAAATTGTAGGTCAACTAGCCAAGATTGCTGTTGTCTACAAATAGTATTTTAGTTGATCTGCAAAAATTTAAACTAATTTAAAACTTAACCTAGATGAAATTAGCAATAGTAACGGCGTACCCGCCTAGTAAAGTAACCCTTACAGAATATGGTTACCATTTAGTAAAGCATTTTCGACTTCACAAAGAAATTACAGAACTTCATATATTATCTGATTTTACGGATGAGCCAAAGGATTTAGATTTTGATGAAGATGGATGTCGAATTATTGTAAATGATTGCTGGGATTTTAACAGCTATACCAGTTTTTTTAGGATAGCTAAAACAATTTCTAAAATAAACCCAGATGCTATACTTCTCAACTTACAATTCTTAAAGTTTGGAGATAAAAAAGTTCCTGCTGCACTGGGGTTGCTTCTGCCTGCTTACTGTAAGTTAAGGAGAATTCCGACAATCTCGCTTTTACACAATATTTTAGAACAAGTAGATTTAGAGAATGCTGGAATTACAAAGAATAAGTGGCTTCAAAAGGCTTATAATTTTATAGGCACCACTTTAACAAAATTTGTCTTAGCGTCGGATGTTTTAGCCGTTACAATAAGTAAATATGTTAGGGTGCTAGAGCATAAATATAGAGCAAGAAATATTGCCTTAATTCCACATGGTTCTTTTGAGATTCCTCCAGAACCTAGTTTTGAGTTGCCAAAAGGACCAAAACAAGTAATGGCATTTGGTAAGTTCGGCACCTATAAGAAAGTAGATATTTTAATAGAAGCTGTAGAAATTGTGAGACAGCGAACAAAAGAGAATATTGAAATTGTTATCGCGGGAACGGATAGTCCAAATACCCCTGGGTATTTAGATGGAATAAAAGAAAAATACAGTCATGTTCCGCAAATACGATTTACCGGTTATGTGGCAGAAATAGATGTGGCAAAAATATTTATGGAAAGTGCAGTCACTGTTTTTCCTTACACTTCGACCACAGGTAGTTCAGGCGTTTTGCATCAAGCTGGAAGTTATGGCAATGCAGTTGCTTTACCAGATTTGGGAGACCTTGGTATTCTTGTTAGAGAAGAAGGTTATGCAGGAGAGTTCTTTGATGCTTTAGATTCAGAGTCTTTAGCTATTGCTATTGAAAAAATTCTTACCAATGATGATTACAGAATTTCTTTAGGTAAAATCAATTATAAAGCGGCTTGTTCTTTACCAATGTCTGAAATCACTAAAATGTATATCGATTATTTTAAGGCAATTCAACTATCAAAGGATGAGGGCCTAAAGTTCGAACTAGAAAAAGTGAAAGAAGAGACGGCGGTTTAAGATAATTCACTGTGGCTTATAGAAATAAAACCCACATTGGTCTATAGTAAATTGCCTTCCACCTAAATCTATAATTTAAACCTTCTATCTATTAGATATTTGCGTTTAAAGTCTAATAAACTTAACCTTTTAAAAACCAAAATTATGGCTTTACAAATCACAGAAACAAGAGGAATGTTCTCCGTACATGGAGAATTGAATAGTAGTAATGCGAATATTCTTAACAGGCACATGAGCAGATTCATTAGTCCCAACAAGCCCATTATCTTAAACTTGGAACGTGTGACAAATATGGATAAATGTGCTGCATACGCGTTAAGAAAATTATATCTAAAAACAATGCAGTCTAATAGTATACTGTCTATAATTGGCTTACAAAACCAAAATATTTTATCTGTAATGGATGAGACGAAAACTACTTATATCTTAAGTGATGACCGTATTTAAGCTAATTGCTAAAAAAATTTCCCCAGAGCAGTTATTTATGGGTAGTGTACTTCTTGTTAATGGAGGTAACTATTTATATAACCTATTGCTGGGGAGATTATTAGGTCCAGCAGCTTTCGCCGATGCTGCTTTATTAATTACTTTGTTACTAGTACTGTCGTTCTTAGGAATGACTTTTCAATTAGCTACGGCCAAGTTTGCGGTTTTATTTTCAGACAAAAGTTGGGAAGCATTTCAACAATTAATGTATCGTTGGGCATTAAGTTTTGGAATAATAATAGGTGTACTGTTTTTTGCCAGCTCAAAAGTATTGATGAACATCTTTCAAACTGAATCAGATATTATGTTCAAAACTTTCGCGGTAGGTGTTCCCTTTTATTTTGTAATGTCTGTTAACAGAGGAAAATATCAAGGAAATCAAGCGTTTCATAAGCTGTCAGTCACCTATCAAACCGAGATGTGGAGCAGACTTTTACTTACTTTGGTTTTATTATGGTTAGTGCCTTTACCTCCGCCTTTTCTGGTAGCTTTTGGTATTGTTCTTTCTTTTGTTTTCGGATTGGTGCCCTTTAATTTTAAATGGAAGTCGATTATAACAACAATAACCCTTTCTGAGGAAAAACGAAAACAGGTTTTTAAATTCGTATTATTGACCGCTTTTTATGAACTTACCCAGATAATAATTAACAATAGTGATATTCTATTGGTCAAACACTATTTTGAGGCAGTAGATGCAGGATTGTACGCTTCTTTGGCTTTAATTGGACGAGTAGTTTATTTTGTAGCTTGGATGTTCGTAATGTTATTGCTGCCAGCTGTGGTTCAAAAACAAAAGGATGGAGAAGCTACAGCTCCTATTTTATTCAGATATGTTGGATATATTGGCATTTTATCGCTCTCTATAGTATTGCTATGTTCTCTTTTTCCGCATTTTATAATTAACATAATGTTTGGAAAGGCATATATGAGCATGGCACCCTTACTTTGGAAATATGCACTAGCTACTTCGCTTTTCGCCATATCCAATATTTTCGCCTATTACTTTTTATCTCTGGATAAATATGTGCCAGTATTGTTATCAGGTATTTTTGGACTCTCCCAGATAGGTATGATTGTATTTTTTCATACTAGCTTGGATATGGTAGTTTATGTGCAGATTATGGCGATGCTTACTTTGTTGGTGGCGCAATTAATCTATTTTCTAAACAAACATATGTAAAGTAGAAAACACCATTTTTACAAGTAAACAGAAGATTTTCTATTCTTAGGTTCTTGTTTTGGTGTCATAAATGGATATTGAATTTATTCTATATAAGTCCTGTATAAATAATATAAAATTTAGCTCATCTAAGCAAAAATTCCAATCGTCTACAGAAATATACTTGCCGCCGCGAAAATCTATAAAAGTAGGTTTGTTTGCTGGACATTTGTGTAGCAAGTTTAGCTTATAACCAATTTAAATTTTAATCTAGATGAGACTGGCAATTGTAACCGCGTACCCCCCAAGTAAAGTAACACTAACAGAGTATGGCTATCACCTAGTTAAGCACTTTAGACTACAAAAAGAAATAACGGAGATTATTTTAATTACAGATGTTACTATAGAAGAGAAAAATCTTTCTTTTGAGGAAGTAGGCTGTAAAATTATAGTAAAACAATGTTGGAATTTTAATGACTATACCAACCTATTTAAAATTAATAAAGTCATTACAGACACAAAGCCAGATGGTATTTTGTTCAACCTTCAATTCTTAAAATTTGGGGATAAGAAAATACCCGCAGCTTTAGGATTAATGCTGCCGTTACTATGTAAATTAAAAGGGATTCCAACAATCTCTCTTTTACATAATATTCTAGAACAAGTAGATTTAGAAAATGCAGGAATTACTAATAAAAAGTGGCTTCAAAAAACCTATAACTCTATTGGTGTTACGTTAACAAAATTTGTTTTAGCTTCTGATGTTTTGGCAGTGACTATTAGTAAGTATGTTAAAGTTCTAGAAAATAAATACGGAGCAAGAAACATTGCTCTTATACCACATGGTGCTTTTGAAACCCCACCCCCACCAGACTATAAATTAGGTGATGGCCCAAAGCAAGTAATGGCTTTTGGTAAATTTGGAACCTACAAACGAGTAGAAATTTTAATTGAAGCTGTTGAATTAATACGCCAGCGCACTAATGAAAATATAGAGATTGTAATTGCAGGTACTGATAGTCCTAATACACCAGGATACTTAAATGAAATACAAAAGAAATATGCACACGTAGAACAGTTACGTTTTACAGGATATGTAGCAGAAGAAGATGTGCCGATTATTTTTAATCAAAGTGCTGTTGTAGTTTTTCCTTATACTTCCACAACTGGTAGTTCAGGGGTATTACATCAGGCGGGCAGCTATGGTAAAGCGGTTGCTCTACCAGATTTAGGTGATTTGAGCGTACTAGTTCGTGAAGAAGGTTATAGAGGAGAATTCTTTAATCCTAAATCGGTAGAGTCATTGGCAAATGCCATTGTTAAAATTTTAAGGGATGATGCACATAGAATAGCATTAGGTAAATCAAATTATAAAGCTGCATGTTCGTTGCCTATGTCTGACATTACCCAAATATATGTAGATTATTTTAAGGCAATTCAGAAGTCAAAAGAAGAAGGATTCGAAATAAATATTATAGATATTAAAAAAGAAAGCATAGAATGAAATTTGTTTAGGTTAAGAGGGAAAGGGAGTGGTCTGGTTAGCCGCTCCTTTTCATTTACTAACTATTTTTGAGTATGCTTTCTTTTCTTTGCCTTGGGCATCTAAAATTCCAAAATGTTTTTGTTTGGTTTTTCGCCAAGGTAATCTTCCTGCTACAGAATTTGGGACCGTTTCAAAATCATGAAGCGTCCAAAATAAATAGGGAATCTCATGGGTGTTCAATATGGCTTGCATTTCTTTATAATAGGCTGCTTGATTTTCTTCAGACCCAAGAAAAGCATTCCAAAGACCATCATAAGAGGAAAACCCATACTCCTGTAACACAATTGTTTTTTCGGCTACGGCTTTTTTAAGTTGTGTATAGCTATCTAAAAAATCTAGAGGATTTTGGTAATAATGAAAGGAAACAAAATCTACTTGACTTGAAAGGTTTTTTGCGCTTTCTGGTGAAGACCAACCAATTGTTATTGGAGTTTCAGAATCCCAAGTCTTTATTTCTGAAATCATCTGGGAGAGCCAAGAAATCACCTTTTGTTTTCCCCTAGACTCAAAATCTAAATCAGGTTCATTTTTAATATCCCAAGCTTGCAGAGCCTCGTGACCTTTTAAGGTAGAAACAATTTGTTCAGCATGTCTGTGAGTTAGTGTCCAATTAGCTATACTATAATCCCCATAAAAATCAAATAATGTTACGGTAACTTTTAGCTGATGCTCTAAAGCAATATCTAAAGTGTGTCTTAATTGCTGTAGTTTTTCAGTGCTTACCTCGGCCTTGCCAAAAGTGTCATAAGGCACGAATATACGAATGGTGTTCAACCCCATATTTTGGATGAGGTTAAAATCGGCTTGCAGTGTTTTCTCATCAAAAGTATTTCCAAACATATTCCATGCATGCTCTGCAGGATAGTAATTGATTCCTCTTATACCTAATAATTCATCGGTTTTAAGAATATTAGAACTTTTATCTGTGTTAGAGGATGGTACCTGACTGATATGACGAATACGCCAAAAACCATCTTCTAAAAGTAAAATAACCTTATAGGTAGCTGTAGATTTCTGTCTATAAATTAAATTATTGTTGCTGAAGGTCTCTTCGTAACGTGATACATTTTTATCTGTAATAATTGCTATTTTTCCATCTGCGCTATAAAATTCTAAATGAGGATTATGCGAAAGTGTAGTTGTTTTTATATAAATGTCTTTTTTTTTGTTTAAATCTAATAGCTGGGAGAATTTTACTTTAATACTGTCGGTATAATAATCTGCTAGTAGTAATGGATTATTGTTGGCCAGCGCACTGTTTTTTGCCAACCAGGCTTTTAAGTAATCACGTTCAATTTCATTTAAAGTTTGTTTTTCCATTGGCCTACCCTCATTTTTTAAAGGCCCCCAAATCACTTTTGGAAGGTATTCGGCTGATATCTCCTTTGGTAAGTGAAGCATGTCACCTCTTTCAGCTCCGGTTTTTAAATAAGACCATATAGAACTAATACCAATGATAAGAAGAGCAATAAGCGCTAGAAATGATATAATAAGAAATGTCCTATAAAGATTTCTGTTCATTTTCATTTCAAGATTAGTTTTTGCTTTTTAAGAATTCCTGCTGTTTCAATGGATAGGTCATATGTGCCATTAGGATGGAAATCTAGCGGAAGCTCAAATTTGGCTTTCCCAAGACGCGTACTTGTTCTTTTAGTAGTAATTACTAAACCGTTTTTATCTAAAAGACGAAGAGTTACAATTAAACCATCGGGTATATATTGGCCCATAAAGCTTTGAATATTCTCCAGTGCTATTTTTCTTCCATTTTCGCTAAAGGTGATATTAAAATCTTTAACCGCAGGTTTAAATTCCAAATTAATAGATTCGCTTTTGGCTGCTCCTAAAATGTATGCCGTTACCATCCACTTTTCAGCTTTGTCGGGGTGTAATAACTGTCCTGTAGCTTTACCGTTAATTGTAGTTCCCATAGTTTCTAACCTCATGCCTTTAGAATTAATTATTGAAAAGGTTACTAGAGTGCCATCACTTATAATGTTCTGAAATTCGTCTCGAATAATATCTGTCGAAAAAGAAATAACTTGGTTGCCATCTGCATAGGGGTGGTTTCGTGTATAATAAATTTTAAACTCTTCTGGCAGTGCGGGGTAGACAATAGTTGTCATTTCCTTACTTTTATGTTCTAAATAGGATGCTGTAATCAATATTCTACCTGTTTTGGTCGGACTAAATATATTTTGCCAACTAATTCCATTTTTTACTTTAACCGCACTTTCTTCAATAGAAGAGCCAAATTGATAGGTGTTGCTAATTATGGTAGAGTCTAATACAGGATTATCATAAATATCGGTAGGAGAAACTACGAACATAGAGAAATCAGTGCCACCAGCTGAGATGCTTCTTGGACCTAGAAAAGACGCAATTTTAACCCCATCTCGAAAATTGGGTATTATTGTAAGTGTTCCTTTCTTATATATTTTTTGATTGTAGATTAGATTCCAGGTGCAAAGTCCAGATTTGGTGGTGAAGGTCTTGGGGAATTCAAAATTTAAAAAGCCTTCTTTTATTTTTGGTTTAATCAAAGTGCTCCCAAGCGAATTTGTTATACTTAAGAATGCAATTTGCGTGCCCTTAAATTTTAATGAAATAGGAGAAGCGGCCACATAAATATCTTTAGTTTTAATTAATTCGAAAGATGGAGTGGAAAATGCATTCGCCACCTCTTGCTTTTGACATGTACAAAAGAAAATTATCACTAAAATATAAAGTACCTTTTTCAAAATTAATTCGGATTACCTATATAACTATTGGTTTGAACTCTTATAAATTCGTATGTTTTTCCCTTAAAAGCTTGTAATTGTTCTTTGCTATGGGACCAATCTCTTTTTGGAAATACCTTTTCAGAAATAGAGGCATTGGGCAAACCATTAATAAAACAGTATTCTAAACTACTGAATATGACTTCAATATCTGATAAATCAACTGGCTCATACTCGAAAAATTGTTTACGTTGAATTCGAACACCTTCTTCTAAAAAATGATTGTCTACCCAAATTAATTCTTTGCGGTTATCATAATAAGAAAATAGCAATTGCGGAATCGTTACTTCTTGTATACCAGCATTAAAGAGGGTGCCTGAAATCTTATTTGGAGTAAATTCCAGTTCTTGGACAGCGATTTGCTTGTATAAATCGGTTATGGCGGTGTTTCCTGCACATTGTAAATTAAATTTGGTCGGTTGTTCGGCTAAGCTAACAGGGGTAAACTGATCTGGGTCAAAAGTAGGTGGAATGGTGTCTTTTGTAGATAACCATGCGATACCTTCAAAATCTATTTTGAATGTTGTGGTTTCTTTAGGCATAAGCTTATGTTTCATGTGGTACTTTGCACTATAATTTGCAAGTTCATGATTCATGTCATTATATAGGGTTCCCTTAATTACCACATCTGCGGGAATGTCATCAACATTTTGAACTTCGCCAATAATACTATAACTTCCTTGGTGTTTTACAAGTTTGGCCTGTAGTACTTCAAGCACTGGTTGTTTCAAAACATCTTCATGATGCGTTTGTTGTGTAGTAATACGTCTTCTACCTTGGTTAAAAAATGAAGTTGTATTTGAAGATAAAAGCTGATCAGGGGGAAGGTCATTTTTTGGTTTAGAAGGTTCTAGGTACCAGAGTCTTCCTTTTTTAACAATTGTATGATAAAACACTTTGTTTATTTTTTCTAAAGGTGTTATCCAATAAGTTGAAACTTTAGTCTTTGCTAAAGAGTCGTTTTGCTCTATAATCTGAACATCAATGGCATTTAGCTTGGCGTAAGAACTTAAAATACCATCGGTTACCGAAACCTCTAACATGTATTGAGAAAGTTCGACGCCTGCGTCAGGATTTAAGTAAGAATATGCCCTTTTGAATTCCTTAAAATCCAAGGCATCGTAATAAGACATCACTACATTTGTAGGTGAAAATTGTGTGGCATTGGTTAAATAGGATTTATATATTCCAAAACCAAAAAGACAGAGCATAATTAATGCCCATAAATGATTAATTCGTATGAGGCTCTTTGAGAAAATAGTATAGTTAATCGCATATTTCAAGAAAGGTCCTTCAGGTAATCTTCTATTTTTAAGTACTCTATACCATACGTATTGTATGTTAAAAATGAATGCAAGTATTACAGTAATTAAAGGAATAATACCCCACATTATTTTCAAACCTTTAGAGACATCGTCTTTTGGAATAATTTTAGGTAAGGGTGGTACATTTAGTTTTTCCCACACCATAATGCCATTCTCTAATTGTTGTAGACGTTGCCAGCCCGAAAAGAACAATATAGGATCATAAAATTTGTCGTTAGAGAAGACATACTTTAAATTATATTTTTCGGGAACTGTTAAAAATTGTTGCAGAGAACCTATACCTTCTACTCCTCTAAATTTCGAATTCTCTAAACGTTCAATAGCCCTTGTAGTTAATTCAGGAAGTCTTCTAGCAGAATGGTAATTTCCATCAACGGTCATAGCATTTGTTTGGGCAGAAAGCCAAGCCATCTGGTCACCAAAACCTAGCGGTAAATAGCGCCATTGGTCATGAGAATCTTGACTTAGAAAATTAACAATAGGTAATACTTTAATTTTTTTAGGCTGTGCAGGTCTAAAATAGTTGAGACTCATGGTAAAAATGACCATCAATAAAATACCTGATGCTAGACAACCTCCCAAAATGCGGTGGTAAACCGCACCCAAGTTTCTCTGAAGTGTAGCTTTTAAATCGCCTTGCACCATTCTATAAACGAATTCGCCAAAAATGGGTAATGCCATAATGGTAGCCCATAAGGTGAAACGATCCAAAGTCAAGATATTAAATGCGGTTTCTCCTAATAATTTTAATGGTATAGGGGTGGTTCCTCCAGTACCTAAAATAGCAAGTATGGTAAAAGAAAGACCAAAAAACAGGTAACGTTTACTGTAGAAACGATAGAAAATATAAGGTAATAGAAATAAAAGTATACCCCAGGGAATTAGAAAAAACACCAAACCAGAAGAAGTAACCTCTAGAAAGTTATCTCTAGAACCATGAGGTATTGGAACTTGAGTAATAGGATTTTTTTTTGAATTAATCCAATATGGTAGTATACAGAAAACGATTAAGGTTAGCGATGTTATTCCAAAAAGCATAATACGCCAAAACAATTTTTTAAATTGACTCCAGAATACTTTAAAGGAGATATCCTTATTACTTTTTACTTTATCTCTTGAAGCATCCATAATTACCATCCCGATTAATGGAAATATGAAAAATACCATACCAAAAATTGGGGTGACATGATGAGAGGTTACGGTGACGGCTATTAATGAAAGACTTGTAGCTAAATAGCGAATACGACCAGTTTTTATCCAAGAATAGATTTCTGGTAGAGCATGTAATAAAACAGACAGACCTACAATACTGGGTAGTTGCCCAAATAAATGTAGGGTTTCTATAAATGTTGATGAGAAGACCGCTAGAATAGATGTATAACCTGCAATTTTACGATTTCCGGTAATTAAAAGGCCAAAGCGATATGCTCCTGTTATGAATAGAACTATAGCGATTAAGGCAACAGTGTAGAGACCAAATTTAAGACCACCAATGAATGATAATATTGCAATGGATTGATGAGCCAAAGGAGGATACCCTTGAACTGTGAACCCGGTATACCATCTATAGTCCCAGGGCTCAAACCAACTTTGGGCATAGTGATCTGCAAAAAATAAATGAATCAATGCATCATAGGTACTCTCCAAGGTGAAGAAAATACTTGAACCATGAAAGGCTAACCCTATAAATAGAGCTAAAACCAATAGAACATTAGTTTTTTGCATTGGTAACATATTGTAAGAAAATATAACATTACAAAAGTATAGATATTGTGTATGTATCTAATAATCAGTCATCGATTTCATTTGACCATTCATCTACAGAAAAAAGCAATCTATCATTTTGAATCCTATTTGGAGGCTCACTGAAGCTACTTTTGATTTGAAATATTTAGAAATAACCAAATATTAAATTCTTAACCAATGAAAATTTTAGCAATTGATGACCAACAATTAGTTCTTTTGTCTATTGAAAAGAGACTTACCGAAGTTGGGTATGCAGTAAAGACCGCCAGTTCTGTGGAAGAAGGAATAAGAGCTTATAATTCCTTTTTACCAGATTTGGTGCTTTTAGATATGAATATGCCCGAAATGTCTGGAAACAAAATGGTTCAATGCACTGGGACGGAGGTAGTAAAATATATAAGAGTTTTTAGGAACAAGGATACTCCAATTTTAGTTCTATCAGGTAACAATAGCGAATCTGTTATCATGGAAAATTTCAATTTGGGTGTAGACGATTACTTGAAAAAACCAGTAAGTCTAGATGAAATTACGGCACGTGTAAAAAGAAAGATCGGTGCTCCGATAGTAAAGAATTTTGCCGATAATGTTACACCGGATACTAGAATGATACAAAAAAATTGTATTGGGGTAGTTATTCCTTGCTATAATGAGGAGACACGTTTATTAAGTGATGAATTTAAGGCTTTTGCGCATAAAAATCTAGGATATCATTTATGTTTTGTAAACGATGGGAGTACAGATAATACATTAGAAGTACTTAAAGAACTAAGAAAAGGGAATGAGTCTAACATCAGTATTTATGACTGTAAGAAAAATGGAGGTAAGGCAGAAGCCGTAAGACAAGGTATTTTACACTTGTCAAAAGACCCACAGTTTAATTATATTGGATTTTTGGATGCAGATTTATCTACTGATTTTAGAGATTTCGACGATTTGGTCAGTACTATTGAAAATTCTGATTTTAAGATTGTAAGTGGTTCTAGAATTTCGCGTATGGGAGCTGATATTACAAAAAAATCTGCTCGTAAAATAATTAGCATGACCGTAAATTTTATTATCCAAACCATATTAGGTATGCCTTTTAAAGACACACAATGTGGAGCCAAAATAATGGATAGAGATATTGCGAATAAAATGTTTCAAAAGCCATTTGTTACCAAATGGTTATTTGATGTTGAGATATTTATGCGGATAAGAAAATTTTATGGAAAAGCTCAAGCCAAAAAAATAATTTGTGAACAACCTTTAAAGAGATGGATTCATGCTGACGGCTCAAAATTATCAATGAAGGATTCTGTAAAGATTGTTGGTCAACTAGCTCAAATTGCCCTTAGTTATAGATAATAGGTTGTGACCCCTCCGTGGTCACAAGTATTATAAGCAGCCATTTGCCTGCTTTTTTATGGTTGGTATGAGGAATCTCTAACAATAAGATTCGTTTTTATCTCAATTGTTTTAGTAATTAAATCATCTTTAGGGTTTTCGATTTCTTCTATTAAATATTTAACTGCAGTACGACCAATTTTTTCTCCAGGCTGATCTACTGTAGACAATGATGGACTGATAATCGTAGAATGTACAGAATTGCTGAATCCAACAACAGCAATTTCATCAGGTATTGAAACCTTAAATTTATTTAATGCTTTTATTGCTCCTATTGCAGCGCTATCTGTAATAGCAAAAATAGCATCTGGTCTGTTTTTAAGGCTTAAAAGAATATTAGCTAATATTCTTCCCTTGCTTAATGAAATGTCTTCCGTGCTTAAAATTATTTTTTCATCAATCGGTAAATTATGTTCTTTTAAGGCTCTTAAATATCCTTGAAATCTTTTTTTGGAATTAAAAGATTGTTCGGTTTCTTTTATAATAGCAATCCTTGTTTTCCCGGTGTTAATTAAGTGCTCTACTGCATTATAGGCAGCCTCTTCTTCGTTAATTACTACTTGGGTACAAGGTATTTTATCAGAAACTTTATCGAATAATACTAAAGGAATTCTAGAAGCAACCTGTAAAATTGAATCAAAGGACTTTGTTTTTCTCGCCAAAGCCATTAGAATACCATCAACTCCAAATTGAATCATAGTTTGTAACATTTCGGATTGCTTAGACTCATCATTTTTAGATTCCGAAATTATTACTCTATATCCCAAAGCTTCACCTTCATCAAGAATTCCTTTTATTACAGTTGAAGTAAAATAATGAGAAATATTAGGGACAATTACTCCTACAATATGAGTTCTATGTCTCCGAAAACCTTTAGCAAAAAGATTGGGAGAATAATGTAGTTTGCTAGCTAATTCTTTAACCCTTTCTTGGGTTGGTATACTAATATCTGCATGATTGTTTAAAGCTCTTGAAACTGTTGAAATAGATAAATTAAGCTCTTTTGCTAATTCTTTTAAGGTGGTGTTTTTCTTTTTAGTCATTATTCATTTAATCAATTGATGAATATAAAAATATTCTTTTTCGCAAACGTTATCGCAAACGTTTGCGTTAAGATTACGCATAAATTATGATAAATAAATATGAATAATAAAATATGTTTACCTAAATATTACAAATATGTCATTATAGTTCTTAAGCATGTTTAACTAATTAACTAAAAAATTATGAAAAATTTACTTTTTGCGATAATCGCAGTTTTTGGTTTGAGCTCGGCATTAGCACAAACCGAAATTAGAGGAAATGTCAAAGACGCTTCCGGTATTCCCATACTTGGTGCTAACGTATTAATTAATGGAACTACTGAAGGTACTACAACTGATTTTGATGGAAATTTTTTGCTTTCAACAAACCAGTCAGGATCTAAAACCATTCGTATTTCTTTTATTGGTTTTACTCCCTATGAACAAAGTGTAGAGTTAAACGGGTCACCGGTTATTCTAAATGTAGTTTTAAACGAAAGTGGCCAACAGTTAGATGAGGTCGTAATTACTGCATCCAGTACTTTTAGATCACAGAAACAGGCTCCATTATCAATCAGTTCTAAGAAAATGGCAGCAATAACAAAACTCTCAGCAAATAGCCAGGCAGATATTCTAAGGGATGTTCCAGGAATCACTGCAGAAGGTGGTGGTGGTGAAACAGCTACAAATCTATTTGTAAGAGGTCTACCATCCGGTGGGCAATACGTATTTAATCCATTACAATACGATGGTATGCCTTTAATGAGCACATTTGGTCTTAATTCATCAGCACATGATGTTTATGCAAGACCAGATATTGGATTCAAAGGGGTTGAATTTGTTCGAGGTGGGGCAGCAGTGCTTTATGGTTCTGGTTCAGTAGCTGGTATCATTAACTACACAAGTAAAACAGGTGATACAAACCCAGGTAATATTATAAATGTGGAATACGGTAGCCGAGGTAGATTAAAGACTGATTTTTATTCTGGAGGTAAACTAGGAGATGAAGATTCCAACACCTTCTACGCATTTACAGGTTTTGTACGAAAAGATAATGGACCCATTGAGACTGGTCTTGATACTCGTGGTATTCAGTTTAGAGGTAATATTAAAAAGCGTTTTGAAAATGGTTCTTTTACCTTACATGGTCACTTTATTAATGATAAAGCCCAATTCTTTTTACCATTACCATTGCAAGGAGGTTCACGTGAGCGTATAGCTGGAAATGATGGAGAAGATGTAGAACAATTATTGAGTGGTGAATTAGCAGAGACTTCATTTTTAACTCCTGGAGGAGTATACAAAAGCCCAATAGAAGATGGTGTTTTTACCAAAGGAGGTTATCTAATGGGTGATTTTATATACAACTTATCTGAGAATACCACTTTTAAGGCTAAAGTTAAATATGCTGATTACCAACATAATTTTGCATTATATGTTGGCGGTAATGGTTCTTTTGGAAATCCAATCACGCTTAATGATTATGTAGCTGCAGTTGCACCTGGCAATACTGCTTTTGATGCTCAGTATCAAGGTGGAGCAGGTAGCCAAATTAATGGTAGTGATTTGGTAGTTGAAAACTTACATGTAGATCGTTTAAGACCAATGACAGATTATTCTGGTGAAGCAAATCTTATTTTTAGATCGAATGATAATGTACATACATTTACCTTAGGGACATATATGGCTAGAACTGAGGCTGAGGATATCAACTATCAATATAGAGTGCTTTCAGAGTTTAATAACAATCCAAGATTAGTTAATTTAAGTTACACTGATGCAAGTGGTGCTAACGTTATTTATTCAGATGGTGGTTTATACAATAGAATTGGTATGACTTCAAATAGATTCTTGGAGCAAAGCAGAACAGCTTTTTATATTACAGATGAAATGGTATTAGATCGTTGGAGATTTGATGTTGGTTTGCGAATAGAAAATACTTCCGGTACTTTTAATAATGGAGGTTTGGAAGAGTCAACAGTTTATGACAATACGGAATTAACGGATAATTTAAGAAATGTGAGATTTGCAGATGGTAGTTTTACTACTGCAACAATTGATGCTACTGATTGGGCAATTTCCCTAGCAGGTTTATACGAATTAACAGAGACAACCAACTTATATGCAAATTTCTCGAGAGGATTCTTTTTTCCTCAACAAAGAGGATTTGCTCCAACACCCGGAATTAGAGAGTCTAATTATGAAGGAGAAACTATAGTACAGGGAGAGTTAGGGGCAAAGTTTGGCACCTCAAGCTTTTCAGGATCTGTTGCCGGTTATTTTGTGAACCTAAGCGATCGTATTAGAATTGATCAGGCAATTTCTGGAGGTCAGTTAGTAGATCAAGCTAGAAGCGAACAAACTACAAGAACTTTCGGTTTAGAGGCTACAGGTAAATTTATTGTTTCGGATGCTTTTAATATTAATGGTACCCTAACATATCAAAATCATGAAATTTCTAAAAATGAAACAACGGATTTAATTGCAAACACAACTTCTACAATTAATGAAGGCAACGAAATAGGAAGACAACCGAATTTTTTAGGTAGTCTTAGTTTTAATTATGATGATAGAAAATTCGATGCTAATTTTACATTAAATCACACTGGGAGCAAATTTACTGATGATTCTAATAATGTAGAATTGGATGCAATTACAATAGCTCGTTTAGGAGCAGGTTATACTTTTAAAACACAAGAAGTAAATGCGTTGAGATTAGGTCTTTCTGTTTTTAATCTTTTTGATAGTGTTGGCCTTACTGAAGGGAACCCAAGAGCAGGAATTGCTGGTCAATCTGCAGATGGAGATTTCTTTTTTGGTCGACCAATTTTACCGAGAAGGCTATTTTTAACAGCAACATTTAATTTTTAATTGTAAAAAGTTAGTTTAAGTTAGTTTAGTTCATAAATACATTGGCGGTGGAAGTCGCCAATGTATTTTTATATAACATAATAGTATACAATGCAAGAGCAATTATTAAAAAGGGCTATTACGGTTTTAGACAATAACTTTCAGGAAGGAGGATTTACCATTCCTAGTAAAGGATTATATCCATTTCAATGGAAATGGGATTCTGGATTTATTGCTTTGGGATTTGCACATTATAATATGGATCGCGCGAAAAAGGAAATTGAAACTTTATTGAATTCGCAATGGGAAAATGGTTTTATACCTCATATTATATTTCATACTGATAGTGATACCTATTTTCCAGGACCCGATTTTCATCAATCAAGCTTACATCCTCAAGCATCAAAAAAGATTCGTTCTACGGGGATGACACAACCTCCTGTATTTGGCTTTATACTGCAAAAACTATTCGAGATAGCAGAAGATAAAGAAGACGCTTTAAAATTTATTGAATCTAAAATAGATAGTGTATTTAATAATCATGTTTATTTCTATAAAAATCGAGATATAAATAATGAAGGCTTGGTTTATATCTATCATAATTGGGAGTCAGGTACAGATAACTCTCCTATGTGGGATGATATTTGGGCCACTATGAATCCACCAGAATATACCTTTGAAAGGAGAGATACTTCTCATGTAGATGCTTCTCAAAGGCCTTCCAAAAGAGAGTATGATCATTATTTACATATCATAGATATTGCAAAAAAATATTTGTATGATGATGCTAAGATTGCTGAGTATTCTCCATTTTTAGTTCAAGATCCTTTATTTAATGCTATCCTAATAAAATCTAATGAGGCTTTAATACAACTATATGAAAAGTTAGGTGGTAACGAAGAAAAAGTAAACTACCTAAAGAAACAGCAAAGTAAAAGTGTAAAGTCTTTAAATGATAAATTATACAATGATGAGCTAGGTGCTTATGTTCATTTTGATTTAAGAAAAAATATGCAGATACCCTATGTTTCTTCATCCTCTTTTTCGCCATTGTTTTCTGGAGCTCCTGATAAGGAAAAAGCTATTCGTCTCGTAGATACTATGATGACGAAGTTTGGCGGTGATGATAGATATTTATGTGCTTCATTTGACCCAACCCATGAAAGATTCAACCCCAGAAAATATTGGAGAGGCCCAGTTTGGATAAATTTAAATTGGATGTTGTATAATGGACTAAAGGATTATGGATTCATAACAGTTGCCAATAGAGTAAAGAAGGATTCCTTAGAGCTTATTGAAAAATATGGTTTTTTCGAGTATTTCGACTCTAGAAAAACAAATCCTGATTCTGATAATAGCGGTTATGGAGGAGATAACTTTTCATGGAGTGCCGCTCTCTTTATAGATTTTTTAAAAGAGAAAACCTAATAAATGTTTTTTGATTTTACCCATAATTACGTTTTAGAGAATGATAGGGTAATACTAACTCCTCTTAATTTAGCTCACATAAATGATTTAAAATTTTTTTCCAAAGAAGAGTTAATCTGGAAATATTTTTTAGGAGAATCTAATGGATACCAAAACATCGATAGATATATAGCTCAAGCAATACAAAAGCGCGAAAATATGAAAGATTATGCTTTTGCTATTTATGATAAGAAACAAATGGAATATGCAGGAAGTACTCGTTTCTTTGATTTTTCTGAAGAATTTAATACAGTTAGGGTGGGATATACTTGGATTGGTCAAAATTTTTGGGGTACTGGTTTAAATAAAAATTGTAAATATTTATTATTTGAGTTTGCATTTGATAGTATTGGTTTTGAAAGAATTGGTTTAGGAGCACATTCTGAAAATAGTTTAAGTATAGCTGCTATGAAGAGTTTAGGATGTAAACAGGAAGGTGTTATTCGCAATATCTTTCCATCAATACTTAGCGATGGGAGAGCAGATGCCGTTCTCTTCGGAATTCTTAAAGATGAATGGAAAAACAACATTAAAAATAATTTAAAGAATAGATTATGAATTACTTAGATTATATCATAATTGTAGTTTACCTAATTGGTTTCTTAGGAATTGGGTATTTCTTTAAGGAGAATAAAAGTTCTGGGGATTATTTTTTAGGAGGCCGAAGTATGGGCTGGTTTCCGTTAAGCTTATCTACAATGGCAACTCAATTGTCTGCTATCAGTTTTATTTCTGCACCAGCATTTGTTGGGTTAAAGGATGGAGGAGGACTTCAATGGTTAACTTATGAATTTGGAGTTCCTCTAGCTATGGCCTTTCTTTTAATTGCCTTAATACCTACTCTATATAAATCAGGAATTGTTAGTGTTTATGAATATTTGGAGAAACGTTTTGATGCTTCTTCACGTTTATTAATAAGTTTTGTTTTTCAAATAAGTCGATCCGTAGCTACTGGTGTAATGGTTTATACTATGGCATTAATATTACAGGCAACAGCGGGAGTAGATTTTTGGATTTCTATTTTGATTATAGGAGTAATCACATTGGTCTACTCTTTTCAAGGTGGGATGAAAGCGGTAATCTGGGGAGATGTTATTCAAATGGTTATTTTGTTTTTAGGAATTGTAATTTGCTTAGTTTATGGTATTAGTGAGTTGGGTGGGTTTGAAAATTTTCTCACTAATGTAGACCAAGACAGGCTAATTGCGGTTGACTTTAATAAATGGGGATTTGATAACGCTAATGGTGATGATGAATTTGGATTTTGGCCAATGGTAATCGGAGGATTTTTCTTGTACGCCTCATATTATGGAACAGACCAAACCCAATCACAAAGATTACTTTCATCTAAAGGTATGCCAACGATTAAAAAATTGCTACTGGCAAATGGACTTTTTAGATTCCCACTTACGCTAACCTACTGTGTCATGGGATTGGTGTTAGGAACTTTATTACTTCAGGATTTAGGGTTTCAAGATATGATGGAAGCTACTTACCAAGCTAATATAGGTTCTTTAGAAGGTAAAAAAGCAGACTTAATGGTACCTGTGTTTATTATTAATTATTTACCTAATGGGGTTATAGGTATTTTAATAGTGGCCATTATGTCCGCAGCAATGTCGTCTTTAAGTTCTACTGTAAATTCACTTTCGGCAGTTTCTATGGAAGATTTTGTAAAGCGATTTAAACCTAAGATGAGTGATGCTAAATACGTAATGAACTCTCGATTGATATCACTTTTTTGGGGTCTAGTGTGTTTAGGTTTAGCTTTCTTTGCAGGTAATATCGAAGGAACTGTTATAGAGGTGATTAATAAGATAAGCTCTGTTTTTTACGGACCTATTCTAGCTGCTTTTATACTAGCTATTCTGACTAAAAAGACTCATGCTTTAGGTGCTAATATTGGTATTGTTGTAGGTGTGTTATTTAATATGTATTTGTGGCTTTATGTACCAGAAGTTTTTTGGTTTTGGTGGAATGCTATTGGTTGTTTGGTTACTATGGTTGTAGCGATGGCGGTTAGTTTTTTTGTGAAACAAAAGGCTAATGAAGGCTTAGAAGTAGTTTATTATGCTGGCAGAAAGGAAGTTTTCATCTTAACAAGCTTTTTTATCTTAATAATTGCTCTAAGTATATTTATGCCCAATTTCTTTAGTTAATTTTTTTAAATGAAGTTTGTACTTGCACCTGATAAATACAAAGGCTCGTTAACTGGGCTAGAATTTTGTAATGCTGTTGCAGAAGGTATTAAACAGGTTTTTCCTGAAGCTAAAATTGTAAAACTACCTTTAGCAGATGGTGGTGATGGTACTATTGAAGTGATTAAGGAATATTTAAATGCAGATTTAATTACTTTACAGGTCTCGGATCCATTGTTTAGACAAATACAATCTTCTTATTTACTTTCTAGTAATAAAAAGACTGCCTTTATTGAAATGTCAGAAGCTTCTGGGTACAAGTTGCTCCAAAACAGTGAATTGAATTGTATGCATACCACTACAATTGGCACTGGAGAGCTTATTGTTGATGCCTTGAATAATGGAGTAAAAGAAATAATTTTAGGTATTGGTGGGAGTGCAACTAATGATGGAGGTATAGGAATGGCGTCGGCTTTAGGGTACGAATTTTTAAATAATGATGGTAATATATTAAAACCAATAGGTAGCAACTTGGATAGAGTAGCTACTATTAGAAAAGTTTCAGCTCATAAAAGGTTAGATGGTGTAAAAGTGAACGTTGCCTGCGATGTTTCTAATCCATTTTATGGGTCTAACGGAGCTGCTCATGTATATGGTCCTCAGAAAGGAGTTAACTCAACAGAAATTCAATTATTAGATGCTGGACTCAAAAATTTGGCTAGGGTTATAAAATCTGATTTAGAAATAGATGTTCAAAATATAAAAGGTTCTGGTGCTGCCGGTGGTTTGGGAGGTGGAGCGGTAGCTTTTTTAAATGCCAATCTAAAATCAGGAATTGAGTTGATTAAAGAAATTGCTGATTTTGATAATGCAATTAAGGATGCAAATTGGATTATTACAGGAGAAGGTAAGTTGGATTTACAAACACTCTCTGGAAAAACAATCGCTGGAGTATTGGCTTCTGCAAAAAGTAAAGGCATTCCTGTTGCAGCTATGTGCGGTTCTGTAAAACTTACTCCAAAAGAAAAGGAAATGACAGGTTTAAGCTATATTACCGCAGTTTCTAATGAAACAGAAAGTTTAGAAGTTGCTATGAAGAATAGTTATGAAAACTTAGTAATAGCTACCAAAAGGTTTTGCAAAACCTTGATGGAGTAATTTATATTTCCAAAAACTGAAATTACATTCCCCAGCTCCTGGGCATTTCTTTTCATTTATTTGCCTTAAATTACTATGGTAAAGATATTCTCTTACTTTCAATCTAATTGAGATAACAACTTATCCTATGGCACAAAAACGTATTGAAATTACCAAGATTTCAGAACTTCAAGAAAAGGTACCTAAGTACGCACTAGTTAAAAACACAGATTTAGTTATAATAAAACATGAGACTGGTATTTCAGTTCTTTATGGAAGATGTCATCATAGAGGAGCTTTATTAGCTGATGGTCATATTGATGGTCATAATTTAATTTGTGGTGTTCATGGTTGGGATTATCGTTATGATACTGGAATAAGTGAATATAATAATGATGAGCAACTTCATAAATTTCAAGAATATATTGAAGGAGATTCGCTTCAAGTAGATGAAAATGAGATTACTGCTTTTGAAACTAATCATCCGCAACCTTTTGATAGAGATGCCTATTTAGGGACTTATGCAGATACCCACCCAGAAGAAACTGAGCCTTATACAGGGTATATTAAAGAATTGGCAGTAAATGGATTAAAAAACCTTGGACATCATGGTTTTTCTGCTTCTATGGGAGTTGATAGAAATACGCTCCCCAAATGGAGCGATATTCAATTTCTTCCAGCACAATTAGCTTCTAGACCATTATTAGATGATGAAGAGGTGCTAACTAAGATTACCATTGGACCAAAAGCAAAGAAACCTTTAGTGTTAGATATTCCAATTTTTGTTAGTGATATGAGCTTTGGCGCTTTATCACGAGAAGCTAAAATCGCTTTGTCAAAAGGGGCCGAAATGGCTGGAACTGGAATATGTTCTGGGGAAGGAGGAATGCTCCCCGAAGAACAAAATAATAATTCTAAATATTTTTATGAACTAGCGTCAGCTCAGTTTGGGTTTAGTTGGGATAAACTAGATAATGTACAAGCCTTCCATTTTAAAGGAGGGCAAGGAGCAAAAACGGGCACTGGAGGCCATTTACCTGGCAATAAAGTAAGCAAGGAAATCGCTGAGGTTCGGGGATTAAATGAAGGAGAGACAGCAATTAGTCCAGCTACTTTTCCAAATTTTCATGGTGTTAAAGATTTTAAAGTTTTTGCAGCGAAAGTCCGTGAACGAACAGGGGGAATACCGGTTGGCTTTAAAATAGCCGCCAGTCATATCGAAAAAGATATTCAATTTGCCTTGGATGTTGGGGTCGATTATATAATTCTTGATGGTAGAGGTGGAGGTACAGGTTCTGCACCTACGATTCTTAGAGATAATATTAATGTACCCACAATACCTGCGCTAGCGAGAGCAAGAAAATATTTAGACAAGGTTGGTGCTAAAGATGTAACTTTAATAATTACAGGTGGTTTAAGAATAGCAGAAGATTTTGCTAAGGCCTTGATGATGGGTGCTGATGCTATTGCGGTTTCTAATTCTGCCTTACAGGCCATAGGCTGTTTAGGGATGCGAGCTTGTGGTTCTAATAATTGCCCAGTAGGCATTGCCACCCAAAAAGAATCTTTGCGTAACAGGCTCATTATTGACTCTTCTGCAAAACAATTATATAATTTTTTTAGTGCTACAAACGATTTAATAAAGGTAGTAGCACGTTCTTGCGGTTATGATGATGTTTCAAAATTTAACCCTAATGATTTATCAACTTTTGACAGAGATATGCACCACTTAACGGGTATTAATTATGCAGGGGTTAAAATTTAAAATAGCATTTGTTCTAATTTTTTTTGTGATTACATCTGAGCTAAGGGCGCAAATGGAGCCTCCGTTTCTACTGCCGGGTGTAGCAGCAACGTATTCGAGTAATTTAGAAACCACAGGAATAAATGCCAGGGTATATTATGGCATTGACCATACGTATTGCTTTGGACCTGAAATCTCTTATTTTAAAAAATCTGAAGATGGTATCGAACTATCCTTATTTGAAGCAAATGTAAATCTTCATTACATCATTGATTTAAATAAAGGTCTAGGGTTTTATCCATTAACAGGAATTAATTACACTATTGAAACTGAAATAGAAAACCAAGGTTTTGAAAAAGAAAAGTTTTCAGAAAATGCTTTCGGATTAAATATTGGTGCTGGATTTCATTACACCGTAGGAAGAATTCTCTTTTTCACAGAGTATAAATATGTTATAAGTACCTTGAACGATCACTTTTTTACAGCAGGCGCATTGTTGAATTTTTCTCTGGCTAAAAAAGGTAAATCTAAACAGCATAACTAGTAAATAAGTATTAATCACATGCAGAATAAGAAAATCATTTGGCATAAAGTACTAAATAATAAGAGCGAACTTCCAGAAGGGCGCGTTAAAACGGTAACTGCTGCCCATAAAGGCATTTGTCTCACCCATTTTGAAGGTAAATTTTCTGCATTGGACAATAGATGTCCTCATCAAGGGGGTCCTTTAGGAGAAGGTTCTATTGAAAATGGAATGCTACGCTGTCCTTGGCACGGGTGGGACTATCATCCTTGCACAGGAAATTCACCAGGAGGTTTTGATGATGGCATAGAAACTTTTGAAGTTAAGGAAGAAAATAATGCAATTTATGTTGGGGTTGAAGAGGAAGCAGACCATCAAACCACAGTTTCTGATATTATGGTAGAAACTATGGTCAATTGGGGAGTAACAAAAGTATTTGGTATGGTAGGGCATTCTAATTTGGGTTTTGCCGATGCTATGAAACGCCAAGAACAAAAAGGAAACTTAAGCTTTTATGGTATACGTCATGAAGGTGCTGCAGCTTTTGCTGCCTCAGCTTATGGTAAATTGACTGGCAAACCTGCAGCTTGTTTTTCAATTGCTGGCCCCGGAGCAACTAATATGTACACCGGTATGTGGGATGCTAAGGTCGATAGAGCCCCACTTTTAGCACTTACCGGTCAGGTTGCCACACAAGTGGTTGGAACCGGTAATTTTCAGGAGGTAGATTTGGTTAGAGGTTTTAGTACCGTAGCTGAATTTAATCAAAGGGTACAAAGCGATAGTAAACATGCAGAATTAATGTCTTTAGCAGTGAAAAGTGCCATTCTAAAACGTGATGTTTCGCATTTAACTTTTCCCGATGAGGTACAAGAGAAATTAGCGAACCCCAATGCTATTGCCCAAACTCCAGATAAGAGAATTACCCAGATGGAGATTGCACCGCCAAAGGATGCGGTAAATGATGCGATTGAATTAATCAAAAAATCGAAACGTCCGGTAATCATCATGGGGCACGGGGCTAGGGCGCATAAAAAAGAAGTTGTAAAATTTGCTGAAAGTTTAAATGCAGCAGTAGTTACTACATTTAAGGGAAAAGGACTTATTGCAGACAGTCACCCTTTAGGTGGTGGTGTTCTAGGGCGCAGCGGAACCCCAATTGCTTCTTGGTTTATGAACGAAGCTGATTTGTTATTAGTATTTGGTGCCTCTTTTTCAAACCATACAGGCATAACACCCAAAAAACCAATAATTCAAATTGATTTTGACCCAATGGCCTTAAGCAAGTTCCATAAGGTTGAGGTAGCCGTTTGGGGTGAAATTTCAAGAACTCTTGAGATTTTTAATAAGGAACTAAAAGGAAAAGTAAATACACTGAATCAAACCGAGGAAATTGCAGCGAGATGGAAGATATGGAAGGAAGAAAAAGCAAAACGCCTTTTAGAAACTTCAGATAAGGGAATTAGTTCAATTGCTGTTTTTGAAACAATGAATAAGTTAACTCCTGAGAATGCTGTTATGTGCGTAGATGTTGGTAATAATGCCTATTCTTTTGGACGATATTTTGAACCTACAAACCAAGATTTTTTAATGTCAGGTTATCTAGGGTCTATTGGTTTTGCCTTACCAGCAGCCATTGGGGCTTGGTCGGCGGTTGGTAATTCAAGACCGGTCATCGCAGTTGCCGGTGATGGGGGTTTATGTCAATACTTGGCAGAAATAACTACCCTTGTTAAATACAATATGCCTGTAAAGTTAATTGTTTTGAATAATCATGAACTAGGTAAAATTTCCAAAGAACAAAGGGCCGGCGAGTTTGATGTTTGGAAAACGTCACTTTCTAATCCTAATTTTGCAGAATTTGCAAGTTCATGTGGTGCTTGGGGCAAACGTGTTGAAAATCAGAATGATTTAGAAAAAGAAATGAAGAATATGTTTGAACAAGATGGTGCTGCAGTACTAGAAATAATGACCGATGTAAACCTTATTTAAGATGCAGATAATTATTTCTATTTTTTTAGCGGTATTAGGCATTTACTTTAGTATTGGGTTACTTTTTGGACTGTATTTTGTTTTTGCAGGAGCAGTTAAAATAGACCCCCTATTAAAAGAAAGCAAAAAGAAAGTTCGGTTGTTATTACTTCCAGGGACAATCGCTACATGGCCTTTTTTAATGGGAAAACTTCTTAAATCAAGAACAAGATGATTTCAAGTCAAAGAAAATCCCATAAGTATATATGGTTGGTCATAGTACTAGTAATACCAATACTGCTGACTATGGCACTGAAAGATTTAAATTTTCCTTCAACATCTGGAAGTGTCAATACCGAACAGCTCACGGCTGCGTTAAAAAGTAATGTAGTACAAATAGAACTAAAACAACCATTTCAGAGTCCTTCTCCTCTGGTTTATGAATTAGATGCTCAGGGATATTCAGGAAGGTTATTAGGGCAGTTAAGAGGAACAGGAAAATATGAATTTTCGATTTCTGAATCAACCAAGGGAGTAGTGGTTATAGATGGAATCAGGAAAGAAGAACTTTTTAAAATTGAATTTTAATGGGACTCGATTATAAACTAGTACTCTGGAATAAGCATAAGAAAGTCTACGATAAATGGATTGCCATAGCAATGGTAATGTATTTGGTAATATTTTTTGTATTGAGTTTTGTGACCAATCCTGAAATGACTGCGGAGACTATAATTATTCGAGCTTTTGGGTCTTTGGCTATTCTAATGCTGCATCTCATTTTAGTCATTGGTCCGCTAACAAGATTGAATTCTCAGTTTATGCCGTTGCTCTATAATCGCAGGCATTTTGGGGTAAGTATGTTTTTAGCAGCGTTAATACATGGTGTGTTTGCGACTATTCAATTTCATGCACTTGGCAATGTAAATCCTATTTACGCCATTTTTACTTCGAACATGGAATATGGGTCATTGACCAATTTTCCATTTCAAGTACTTGGATTTTTAGCATTGTTGATTTTATTCGTGATGGCATCAACAAGCCATGATTTCTTTTTGCACAATCTATCGGCAAAAATCTGGAAACGGCTACACATGATGGTTTATTTGGCCTATGCATTAGTAGTTATGCATGTTTTTTTAGGAGCTTTTCAACAAGAAACATCACCTTTTACAATTAGTGTCTTGTTGGTTGGTTTTGTAGTGATTTGCGGATTACATCTTAAGACGGCCTTTAAAGAATCAAAAGTAGATAGATGTATTGCTGTTCAAAAAGATGGCTGGTTAGAAGTTTGTCACCCTAATGAGATTGAAGAAAGTAGAGCTAAGATATTTACCGTAGAAAATGAGCGTGTGGCTATTTTTAAAAATGAAGGAAAACTTTCTGCGGTTCATAATGTTTGTAAACATCAAGGAGGGCCTTTAGGAGAAGGTAAAATTGTTGATGGGTGTATTACTTGTCCTTGGCACGGATATCAATACTTGGCGCATAATGGGCAATCGCCACCTCCATTTACCGAAAAGGTAAAAACCTATGAATTAAAAATTGAGAATGATATGGTTTATATTAATCCAGAAGCATTTGCCGAAGGTACCGAAGTAACCCCAATTACCTGTTAGCTATGAAGAATGACGAGTTTTATATCGGTTATGTTGATGAGGTTGGTTCAAAAACGAAAAAATCGTTAAAAAGATTTGTTATCGCATCCTTATTGATTCTTGCTGGTGGAGCATTTTTGTTCGGATTTTTTCAAAAATCAGCTGTGAACAGTGCTTTCGACTTTGGTAATCCTACTAAACTTTCTGGTAT
Organism: uncultured Croceitalea sp.; assembly: GCA_937969515.1. GTDB lineage: Bacteria > Bacteroidota > Bacteroidia > Flavobacteriales > Flavobacteriaceae > Croceitalea > Croceitalea marina. The sequence goes on from CALBVX010000107.1 coordinate 36,641, forward strand.
TTACCATGAATCGCCTTATCCAATGCTCCGTGTTTCCCTTTCAGGTAGTGAATTTAAAGACTTGGTCTTATTAGGTTTTGGCAAATTTGGACCAAATGCCTATTTAAAAGACCTTCGAGAGAAAGAGGGTAACCTAAACGGAAAACATCTAAATATCGAAGGTCAATTGATTTACTATAATGGTAAAACCTTATTGGAAATTGATGATAGTCAAAAAGTGAGTATCGGTAATCGTAGGAGTTCAATAAATTTTTCGCCCAATTCACTAGGGCAGTTAAAAATTGAAGGGGAAATTATAGACCCAAAATGCTATTTTGGGGTAATGAAGCCCGGTTTTGGTAAAATTCACAGAAGTTGTGCTTCTCTTTGTATTTCGGGTGGAGTACCACCTGTATTGGTCTCAAGTGATGAAAATGGTATTGAAGACTATTTTTTGTTAACTGATTTGAAAGGAAATCCTATTCATAAAGACATACTACCATATATAGGTCAACCATCCATTATTTCTGGTGTGGCAGATGAAATTGGCGATTGGAAAGTGATGCGCATTGATGTTGGCCAAATTGAAAAATTAGACAAAAAATCTTTAATTTATTAAGATGAGTAGAATAGTTGTTGTTGTAGCTTTTTTAATTGGGTTTAACAGTATTGCCCAATCTATAGATTATAATACAAAGAAGGGTTATGTTGCTAAGGGCTATGATGTAGTTGCCTATTTTGATAATAAGGCTACTGTTGGTGATGAGAAATACACCGCGGAATATGATAATGTAAAGTTCAAGTTTTCAAGTCAAGAGAATCTTGAAAAGTTTAAGGGTAATCCAAAAAAGTACCTTCCCAAATATGGAGGTTATTGTGCATATGCTGTTGCTGTTTCAAGTAAAAAGGTTTCCGTTAACCCTGAGACTTTTGAAATACGAGATGGAGAATTACTGCTGTTTTATAATTCTGGCAAAACAAATACTTTGGCGCTTTGGAACAATGAGTCTACAGAAGTACTAAAAATTAAGGCGGATAAGAACTGGGAAAAAATCAAGAATTAAGAACTTTCTTCTTGATTTGAAATGTAGTTTATGTTTAAAATTTTGAAAGTTTGTGTTGCCGGTCTTTTAATTAGTTTTCTTGGAGCATTACCTCTAGGAAGTCTAAACATAACTGCTTTTGATATTTCTGCTACCCAAAGCATTAACAACGCTTTGTTATTTGCTTTCGCAGCTATTTTTGTTGAGCTGGCTTATGTTCGCCTCACCCTTTGGGGCAATCAAAAGGTTAAGCTCGAGGGTAAATGGATATACATTGCATTTCCACTGGCATTTTTCTTACTATTATATTTGGCATTTTCTAGTCTGACAACGGCTTTACATTTTAATGATGTAACTCCAACGAAATCAGTTTTACCTAAAATTACGTCCCCTATATTACTGGGTTTATTGCTTAGTGCATTGAATCCATTACAAATACCTTTTTGGTTAACATGGAACAAGGTTTTGGAGTCAAAGAAAATTCTTGAAGACAATACAATATCATTTATCGGTTATATGTTTGGTATTGGTACTGGTACCTTAATAGGTTTATTAGTGTTCATTTATGCAGGAAAATTAATTGTGGATAATTACACGCAGTATGCCCAAATCAGTAATTTAATATTGGGTTTACTTTACCTCGGTTTTTCTTTCTATCTTTTATTTTTATTATACAAAAAGCATCATCAACTAAAAATACAATAGGCTATGTTTAACTCCTCAATTCAAACAATTGAGCAATTCAAAGAAATATTATCACAGCTCTCGAAAGATTGCTATGCAGAGCCTTGTGAATCACTTTCTCATGCAACTATAGGTCAGCATACAAGACATATTATAGAATTATACCAATGTTTGATTAACGGTTATGGTGAAGCTGATGTTTGCTATGACAATAGAGAACGGAATAAAAAAATCGAAGAGGAGATTGGTTATGCGGTAACGCTACTGGAAAATATTCAAGAAAACCTCGAGAAGCCTAATAAAGAGCTTCAAATTCGCTATGAGTTGGGTGAAGAAGAAATCTGTCTTACATCAAATTATTACAGAGAAGTAATGTATAATTTAGAGCATGTAATCCATCATCATGCCTTGATTAAAGTTGGAATAAAGGCTATGACGAATATAGCGCTGCCAGATTCTTTTGGTGTTGCGCCTTCTACAATTCAGTACAGAAAGGTATGTGTACAGTAAGTTTCATTCCCAAAGGAAATGCCTATGTCTTTACATCGAACAGAGATGAACATATTTCTAGACCATCGGCATTTTTTCCAAAAGAAGAAATAGTAAATAATAAAAGAATCGTCTTTCCCAAAGACCCGAAAGCTGGTGGTACATGGTTTGCCATTAGCGAAAGCGGGGCTGTAGTAATTTTATTAAATGGTGCTTTTGAAAAGCATGTACCCAAAGATAATTATGCCAAAAGCAGAGGGTTAGTTGTTTTAGACATCGTGAGTCACAATAATCCCCAAGATTATTTGAAAGAAATCGACCTTATCAAAATTGAACCGTTCACGGTTTTGGTTTTTGAGAAAGGAGAATTGATGGAATTACGATGGGATGGGAAAAATAAGCACCTGAAAACGCTAAAAAGTGACCAAGCTTATATCTGGTCGTCAGCCACACTTTACGACAAAGAGATAATTAAAAAGCGAGAAGAACTTTTCTTCAATTTTATGAATAAAGCAGATGTAGATGCAAAGTCTATCATTGACTTTCATTCGAACAATCATCAGGATTCGCAGAACGGATTTATAATCGATAGGCAAACAGGCTTGAAAACCTTTAGTGTTACTCAAGTAGTTCTTGAAAAGGGGAGAGTCGCTCTAAAACATATTGATTTGTTGAAGCAAGAGACCAATAAGTTAGAAATGATTACCAGTCAATTGATTAGTCAATTCTGATGAGCTCTTTTAAACTAAAATGGCACAAACTTACCCATTGGGAATATTGGCCGCTTTGGGCAGTATATTATCCTCTATTTCCGGTTTGGCTCTTTTTTTCCCTTAAAGCACGTTCTTTTTTCTTTTTTAACGCAGCCAACCCCTTAATGAAAAATGGGGGTATGGCCATGGAGTCAAAAAAGGAAATCTATGATATGATTCCAGAAGAATACATACCAAAAACAGTTTTGATTGAAAAGGAAACCGTTACTACCGATAGCGTAGAAAAGCTTTTAAGTGAAATGAACCTGCAATATCCGCTAATAGCAAAGCCCGATATTGGAATGAAGGCTTTTGGTGTGGACAAAATTAAAAGTAAATCAGATTTAGAATCTTACATAAATAGAACTCCTGAAGATTTTTTGATTCAAGAGTTTATAGCCTACCCAGATGAGGTAGGTATTTTTTATGTGCGAGTTCCGGGTGAAGAAAAAGGAAAGATTACGGGTATTGTTGCTAAAGAATTCCTCTCCGTAACGGGTGATGACCGCAGTAGTATTTTACAACTGATAAAACAAAATCCTAGAAGTCATTTGCAACTGAAAGCTTTGGTCAAAAAGTTTGGAAACAAGTTAGATACTGTACTAAAGGATGGTGAGGAGTTTATTTTGGTTCCTTACGGTAGCCATACCAGAGGTGCAAAGTTTATTGATAGAAGTAATAGGAATAATAAAGATTTAGAAAATTTAATTGATGGTATTTGTACCCAAATACCCGAATTTTATTATGGTAGGTTAGATGTGTTATATGCTGATTTTGATGGACTTTCTAAGGGGAATGACTTTAAAATAATTGAAATAAATGGCGCCGGTGGCGAAGCTACACACATATATGACCCCAAGCATTCTTTGTTTTTTGCTTGGAAAGAAATTTTTAAACACTGGAATTATTTGTGCAAGATTAGTATTATAAACCATAAGAGAGGCTATCCCTATTTGAGTTTTAAAGATGGTCGTGCTATGTTAAAAGCAAATAGTTTGTTAGAAGAACAATTAAAATTGGTATAGAATGAAGATATATATAACACTTTTTTTGGTAGTAGCATTTGGCTTTATTTCGTTAAACGCACAAGATGATCAAGATAATAGAACGGATTTAGGAGTATCGCTACAACTATACCCTGCAGGTATAATTCCTACTTTAAATTTGGAACATTATTTTGATAAAAAATCGTCGTTGCTTTTAAGAGTGGGTTTGAATATTGTTGACCGAAAGGATTTTAGTGATTTTAATCAAACTGAGACGGGTACTGGTTTCGGGGGTTCAATAGGATATAGAAAGCATTTTCCTTCAGGCAAAGGGAAGTTTATAGCGGGGATAAACCTTGATATTTGGAGTTTAACTGTTGATTGGACGGATATTGGCCCAACTGATGCACCAACCTCTGGAAGCACTTATACTTTGGTAATTCAACCCTGGTTAGAGGGAGGTTACTTTTTGCCCATAAAAAATACTAGGTCTCAGATTGGGCTAACTGTTGGCTTTGGAAGAGAAATAAATGCCATAACAAGCGGTGATGAAGTAGAACAAGGTTTTATTGGTAGTGTTTCACTGCAATACATGTTTGCGCTTTAGGTTTTAAAACAGGCAAAAGCTTCTTGAAAAAAATTGGTCGCTGTTTTTTCATCAGTTGCTACGGCATCTAAAACGGCACCTTTAAAGCCATTGTTTTTCCATACACCATAGCTGAGTTCAGAAAATTTATCGGTTTCTAAGCTGTCATGACCTTTATAACCACTGATGTAGAAGTAATGTTTGTCCATAACTGAATCGGGTATGGCCATACCAAGACCAATCGATTTGCCAGAATTATCGGTTAGTTCTGCAAAAGCACCAATATCGAAATGATGGGGCCAAACCCGGATAGTAGAAGTCAAGCCTTCTTTTTTCAAAAATGTATCCATGACGTTTTGAGCAAGTTCTATAAGCTTTGCGAGCTTTTCTAACTCTTTATTTGATTTACAATTAAATACGAAATTGTCATCTATTTCATAAGGCAGTTCATAATGAAGATGGTATTGATACGATTTTGAAAAATCAAACTCTTCGGCTGTCGCTGCTACCCATGCGGTAATCTCTTTATGAGATTTGCCATTAATGTAGATTAGCTTTCGTTTCGTAATTTCTACCCACTCTAAAGAAAAATCGTCATACCTCAATGACAAATATGCGTTCTTATCATTTAGGGGCCAAGTGCGCAAGGAATTATCTTCTGGAAAAAAGCCTAAATTGGTATGACTGTCATCTGACCTCTCCTTTAAAAAACTTTTCCCCGCTGTTGCCAAATATTGTGAAGCTAAATGTAGTTGAGCTAATGTATCCATACTCTAATGTATGATTTTTTAAGCGTACTTGATTTCTATATGAAAATATTGTCTTTTAGACTTTTTTAGAAAGGATGTGTTTTATGATGGTCGGCGCGTGGACCCTAGAGTTTTCTATAAACCATTTATGGGTTTCCATACCTCCGCAAATAACCCCGGCCAAGTAAAGACCTTCAATATTCGATTCCATAGTATCTGGGTTATACGTTGGTAATAGCTTTTCATCATTGGAAAGTTGAATACCTAATCGTTTGAGAAATTCGAAATTGGGCATGTACCCTGTAAGCGCAAGTACAAAGTCATTTGGTATGGTAACCAGGCCTTCACTTGTATTAATGTCAAGATTGTTTTCTCGAATTTCATTTACGGTTGCATCATAATAAGCCTTAATGCTACCTTCTTCAATACGGTTAATAATATCAGGTCTAACCCAATATTTAACGCGTTTTCCAACTTCTGGGCCTCTAATGACCAAGGTGACTTCAGCCCCTTTTCTGTAGCATTCCAGAGCAGCATCTATAGCGGAATTACTGGCCCCGATTACTGCAAGTTTTTGACTAGCATAAAAATGGGGGTCTTTATAATAGTGCGACACCTTTCCTAGGTCTTCGCCGGGCACATTAATTTTATTGGGTAAATCGTAAAACCCGGTAGCCACTATAACGTTTGAAGCCTCGTAAGCAGATTTAGAGGTTTCTACAATAAATTTTTTATCTCGTTGTTCAACTTTTTCTACTCCTTCAAAAAGATGAATTGCCAATTTATTTGAAGTTACTATTCTGCGATAGTACTCCAGTGCTTCATTTCGTTTAGGTTTTGCTTCTTTGCTGATGAACGGAATCTCATCAATCTCCAACTTTTCCGAAGAGGAAAAAAATTGCATATTTATGGGATAGTTGAAGAGGGAATTTACAATAGGCCCTTTTTCAATAATAAGATAAGAGAGTCCAGCTTTTTTGGCTTCCAGCCCACAAGCTATGCCAATAGGGCCTCCACCTATTATGATTACATCAAATCTTTGCATTAAGCTATAATTTGCTTCAAATCTTTAATGGTTTCAGTTGGGTTTTCGCTTTTGAAAACAAAACTACCAGCTACTAAAACATCTGCGCCTGTATCTACGAGTTTTTTTGCATTGTTAGCGTTAACCCCGCCATCGATTTCGATAAGGGTGTTTGCATTTTTCCTAATAATGAGTTCTTTTAAATCAGCAACTTTCTGATAGGTGTTTTCAATAAAAGATTGCCCGCCAAAACCTGGGTTTACACTCATTAAGCAAACGACATCGATATCTTGAATGGTATCTTCCAGCAGCTTGATAGATGTGTGTGGATTTAAAGCTACACCTGCCTTCATTCCTTCTGCCTTTATAGCCTGTAAACTTCTATGTAAGTGTGTGCAGGCTTCATAATGAACAGAAAGAACATTGGCCCCCAGTTCGGCAAATGTTTTAATATAGCGGTCAGGATCAACAATCATTAAATGTACATCAATAGTTTTTGTTGCGTGTTTTACAATATCTCTTAATACGGGCATTCCAAAAGAGATATTAGGTACAAAAACACCATCCATGATGTCAATATGAAACCAGTCTGCTTGACTATTGTTTATCATTTCTACATCACGCTGTAAGTTGGCGAAATCTGCGGCAAGGACAGATGGGGCAATCAATGTTTGGCTCATAAGTATGAAGTTTTTACAAAGGTACTAATTAATAAAAAGCCCTTCAAAGGAGAAAAGGAAAAATGAAGTGTGTCTAAGCGATGAAGTAGTTGAGCTTTTCCGCTATCTCTTTGTGCTCTTCTTTATCCAATGCTTGTTGAATTAGCAACTTCAGATTGGTAATGTCCTCTTTTTCTGTAATAATACTAAAACCTGTTTTGTATTGGCTAAAAATACGCGAGCCTTTTGTAGTGTCGACTAATTTAAATATGCTATTGTGTCTAGAGTCTGTTTTAATAGTTTCAAATAGGCTATTAATAATTGCATATTCACCTTCTAATACCTGTAAAAAAGTCTGCTCATTATACATTAGGATTCCAGTGATTTCCAGATCTTCATTGTTTAGTGTAGTGGATTTAAAAAGTGCGTCTAAATCTTCTCTGGAAATGTCTTTTACAGCTCTGCTAACATATACTATAGTCCCGACTTCTTCTTTTTTCATGATAATTGGTTGTGGTGATAAAGTTTAAGTTGCTTTTGTCTGAAAGTTAAATAAAATTTTGTTGTCAATTTGATGCCCTTCAAAAATTATACGAAATTGTTATATGAAAAACCTCCGGTAATCAGCCGGAGGTCATTCATCAATCAAAAAACGAACAGTCGTAGTCTTCGACAAAGCGAAGACCTTATACTGTTGTTGCGGTTATTGGGTTACCCCAAATATGTCTTTAAGATTTTACTTCTAGAGGTGTGTTTCAATCTACGGATTGCTTTTTCCTTAATCTGGCGAACACGTTCACGAGTTAAGTCGAAAGTCTCTCCAATTTCCTCCAGTGTCATTGGGTGTTGATTCCCAAGACCAAAATATAGTCTTATTACGTCTGCTTCACGAGGGGTTAAGGTCTCTAAAGCTCGCTCTATCTCAGTACGAAGTGATTCATGTAATAAGGAACGATCCGGATTAGGAGATTCACCACTACGTAAAACGTCGTATAGGTTAGAATCTTCTCCCTCTACTAATGGTGCATCCATAGATACATGACGTCCAGAGTTTTTCATAGACTCTTTTACGTCATTAATAGTCATATCCAGTTCTTTAGCAATTTCTTCAGCAGAAGGTGGACGCTCATGTGCTTGCTCTAAGAAGGCAAACGTTTTATTAATTTTGTTAATACTTCCAATTTTATTCAGTGGAAGACGCACAATACGAGATTGCTCTGCTAGGGCCTGCAATATCGATTGTCTAATCCACCAAACAGCATAGGAGATAAATTTAAAACCACGAGTTTCATCAAAACGTTGTGCTGCTTTAATAAGCCCAAGGTTTCCTTCGTTGATTAAATCTGGAAGGGTCAATCCTTGATTTTGGTATTGTTTTGCTACCGAAACAACGAAACGAAGGTTCGCTTTAGTTAATTTTTCTAAGGCAATCTGGTCTCCAGCTTTAATACGCTGCGCCAATTCTACTTCTTCGTCTGCGGTGATTAAGTCAACTTTTCCAATTTCTTGAAGATACTTGTCTAACGATGCAGTTTCCCTGTTGGTAACCTGCTTGGTAATTTTAAGTTGTCTCATTAAGGTATACTTACTTTTAAGTTAAATTTATTCATTCGTACTTAGTTATACGCATATTAGATGCAAAATGTTACAAAAGGTTTACTATTAATTAGGAAAGTAAACAGATTGAAATCTATAAAACACTGATTACGAAGCTGTTTACTTGCTATGCGCGCATCGTATTTTTTTAACATTTCAACTAAGAAATACCATGATTTAGTGTTTTAC
>CALBVX010000108.1 GCA_937969515.1 uncultured Croceitalea sp.
GTGTACTTGAAGACCATTACCATCGCCAGGGGCCCAAGTCAAACGTTCGTCATAAGTGGGTTGTAGTTTACGATGTACCGATTTAATTTCTCCTTGTTGATCAATATAGACCAAAGAACAGTACAAACTATGCCCTCCGCGATCTTTAGCTCGCTCCATAATGCCTAAGTATATCGAAATACGATTCTCTTTTGCCAATTTACGAATGCCGTCAAGCTCCCCAGCTTCAATCTGAATAGAATTTCTGGCATAATGTGCATGTAATTCTTTGTTCACTTTTAAATCCCACGCAGCACCTTCGGTATATGCCAACCAAAACGGATAGCCTGGCAACAGGGCTTCTCCAAAAACAATTAATTCACTGCCGTTCTTGGCGGCTTCAAGAATTGTTGTCTCAATTTTTTCCAGTGTTGCTTTTTTATCTAACCAAACCGGTGCTATTTGAGCAAGGGCGACATTAAGTAAGTTTTCCATTATAAAATTCGATTTAGAACCAAATCCACATCAATCAAAAGAATACTGAACACTCCTGATATGATTATAAGCTTAAGAATATTATGTAACCAAACATAGTCTTTTTTACTCTTTGCTTTCCATAATAAAAAGATAAAAATTACAAGCAATAGGCTACTGGCCCCAAAATAGAAATACATATAACCAACATCAAATTGGTTAGTTAACAACCAAGCAGGAACAAGTGTCAATACGATAAGAACACCTATGATGAGTTTAGACATTCTTGGGCCGTACAGTATTGGCAAAGTCTTATAGTTTTGGGCTAAATCACCGGCCATGCTCTCTAAATCTTTAATAAGTTCACGAGCCAAAATCAATAAGAATAGAAAAAGAGCATGAAAAAAGATGACAGTTTCAAAATTTCTATAGTACACAAAAACCACAAAGAAAGGTGCTATGGCCAATATCGCCGATACTATATTACCTAAAAACGGAATGCGTTTAAGTTTATGGGAATACAACCAGATTCCAAAAATATAGGCCGAAAAGAACAGTACTGCCCTAAATGAAATATAACTTGCCAAAAAAGCAGCGGCAAAGTTCAATATAAAATATGTGGTTAGCTTAAAACGTTGGCTTACCAAACGATCTAGCATACTTTTGGTTGGCTTATTGATCAGATCTTTTTCTGCATCGTAAAAATTATTGATGATATAGCCCCCTGCGATGACCAATGCCGACGCTGTTACAATAATGAAAAGGTTTATGTCAAAAACAACTTGACTTAGCGGCAAATCGGGTGAAAGAATAAAAATAGAGGCCAAGTACTGGGCAAGGGTTATCATTAAGATATTATAACCTCTAACCACCGAAAATAGGCTCAACAACTTGTAGAGTAACAGCCTATTTTTTCTATTAAGCATTAGAATTTTTCTAGAAATTGTAAACCACTTCCAATTTGTGGTCTTGAAGTGCTTTTCTAGCCTTATCGATATCTTCTGTAAAGCCCAAAATATAACCACCACCGCCCGAGCCGCAGAGTTTTAGGTAATAATCATTGGTTTCGATACCCTTTTTCCAAAGATTATGAAACTCTTTTGGAATCATAGGCTTAAAATTATCAAAAACCACATTTGACAATTGCTTTACATGACCGAAAAGCGATTTAATATCACCATTTAAAAAGTGTTCAACGCAAGCATCCGTATGTTTGATAAATTTATCTTTTAGCATGCTACGGAAGCCTTCTTGCTTCATTTGCTCCATAAAGATTTGTACCATTGGAGCAGTTTCACCGGTGATTCCGCTATCTAATAAAAATACTGCGCCTTTACCCTCTTTGTTTTGGGTAGGAAGGCTAGTAGATTCGATATTATCTTGAGAATTTATTAGAATCGGTAAACTTAAATAACTATTTAAGGGATCTAGACCAGAGCTCTTTCCGTGGAAAAAAGATTCCATGTTGCCAAAAATAGTTTTAAGCTTTAATAGCTTTTCTCTAGTTAGATTTTCTAAGACGGTAATCTTATCTGATGCGTATTTGTCATAAATAGCGGCGACCAATGCCCCACTGCTACCAATACCGTACCCTTGAGGTATGGAGCTGTCAAAATACAATCCATCTTGAACATCTTTACGGAACGAATCAATATCGAACTGCACCAGATCCTCACTTTGAATTTCCGATAAATACTCACAGAATTTCTCTAAACTTCTGTTAGATTCTTTTGCCTCTTTAGAAGTATTAGCATCTGTTTTTAAGGCTCCTTTAAAAAAGTTATATGGTATCGAAAGTCCTTTAGAATTTTTAATAATTCCATACTCCCCGAAGAGAAGTATTTTAGAATAGAATAAGGGTCCTTTCATAGCTATTGTCTAGACTTTAGTACGTTAAAGGTAAACATTATTGGTAGTGATATCAAATTGCTTCGTTCTAATTCCTGTTTATCCTTTCAATTGCTTGGCGCCATGACCAATTCGATCACAAATATAATGTCCATTTTCACAGAACGCAACTAGTTCATCCTGAATAAATTGAAATACCTCTTTCTTTTCGGACTCCGGATATAAAACATGAACATTGGCCCCTGCATCCAATGTAAAACAAACATGGGTTTTTGATTTTTTACGAAACGCCCAAATTCTATTGATAATTTCAAGTGTATTCGGTTTCATTAATACAAAATAAGGCAAGCTGGTCATCATCATTGCATGTAGCGTTAGAGCCTCGCTTTCCACAATTTTAACAAATTCATTGAGATTACCTTTTTCGAACACTTCTCTCAATTTATCTAAATTATGGTCTGCCTGTTGAAAGCGTTGTTGCGCAAAAGGATGGTCAGGCATTAAATCATGCCCAACTGTACTGCTTACAGTTTTTTGGCCTTTATGCACCAGTAAAATAGTATCGTGATAGTTTTTAAAAACGGAATCTACTTTGAAAGGATACCGTATTCCATATAAATCGGAGCTTTTTGAGATTGGTTCATAAGCGCCCCATTGAATCAAGTCTCCTTCTATACTTCTGCAGGCACTACCAGAACCTAATCTTGCCAAAAAAGAAGCTTTCATCTTTAAATAATCTTCTCCTAAAGTAGGATTAGCTAATTTTTCAATTGATAACAAACAAAGGGCCAAAGCAGCCATTCCGCTTGCAGAAGAAGCAATTCCACTGCTATGCGGAAAGGAATTGGAAGTCTCTATGATAAAGTGATACCCTTTTAAAAATGGGACATATCTTTCAATTCTTTCAAAGAATGTGATGATTTTAGGGGTAAAATCTTCCTTAGGTTTTCCTTCAAAGAAAAGATCAAAGGAGAATGTATCTGACTTTTTATCCAGCTTTTGAAAAGCCAAGCTAGTTGTCGTTGTACAAGCATTTAAGGTAAAGCTAATTGAGGGATTTGCAGGTATTTGATTTGGTTTCTTTCCCCAATATTTTACTAAGGCTATATTACTTGGTGCTTTCCAGGCAACTTTACCTTCGCTAGGGTATTCAAAACCATCTTTTAAAATAAACTCGCTCTCTGTCATGCAAACAAATTTTGGCAAAGATAACAATGCGTTTTTGACTACATCATTTGCTAAAAATAAATTGCTATTTTAGTGCAAATAGTGCCCCTTATGAAAAGAAAAATTCTTAAGATAGCTATCACTGTTGCTATTTGCCTGATTATTGGGTTTCTTTCAAGTTTTGCGACCCAAAGCTCGGTGAATGACTGGTACCTTACCCTCAATAAGCCCAGTTTTAATCCACCCAACAGTATTTTTGCCCCTGTTTGGAGCGTTCTTTATTTAATGATGGGTGTTGCTGCCGGGGTAGTTTGGGGAAAAGGCTTTCACCATATCTGGGTTAAAACCGCATTATATCATTTTGGTTTTCAACTGCTTTTAAACTCACTTTGGAGTATGGTATTCTTTGGGTTGAAAAATATTCTGGCCGCGCTTTTTATAATCATTGCCTTAGTCGTAGCTATAATTCTTACCATAAAATGGTTCAATGTCGTGAGCAAAAAGGCCGCGTTGCTCATGGTTCCTTACTTGCTTTGGGTATGCTTCGCTACCATACTTAATTATAAAATTTGGGAACTTAACTAAGAAGCAAGTAAGAGCATTTTTTGCATTGTTCTTAAGTTTCGGGTTGTGGCCGTTACCTTCAATTTTTTCTCTATCAAATTGTTGTTCAATTTTGCCTTTCCGGCACCCACCTTACAATTTAAGTAGACGCAATCTTCTGCAATTAAGAAGTCCTCCGTATTAAATTTAAGGGTATGGAACCCGTCTATTAAGTTTGCATCGGGCTTATCGAACAACAAGGTGTAATATTGATTCTTATCATCGGCGTCTTCAAATGGATATTTCTCTAGAATAACACCCAACACCTCTTTTGTTGTTACTAAAACAGGCACTTCAAAACCAAAATCTTTTAGAATAACTTTTCTGATACCCTCTTTGATAGAAAAGATATCTTCTTCACTATTTAAAATAATATTTCCACTTTGAATATAAGTTTGAACATTTTTAAAGCCTTCTTTTTCAAGACTGGTCTTCAATTCTATCATTTTAATCTTTTTTTGACCACTTACATTGATCCCTCTCAAAAAAGCAATAAAAGTCTTCATTCTAATGTAATTTTTACTTTGACATACTTAAATCTACTATAATTATTTTTAGTAATTTCCGTGCATTAAAATACCGCAATGAGTCAATACATTTTAGCCTTAGACCAAGGCACTACAAGTTCTAGAGCAGTTGTTTTTGATAAAAAGGGCGCCATAGTCTCTACTGCCCAAAAGGAGTTTACACAGATTTTTCCGAAACCGGGATGGGTGGAACACGATGCTACAGAAATTTGGTCTACTCAAGCGGGTATGGCCGCAGAAGCAGTGGCAAAAAAAGGTATTCAAGGAAATCAAATTGCAGCTATCGGAATCACTAACCAAAGGGAAACCGCGGTTGTCTGGGATAGGAAAACGGGCGAACCTATCTACAATGCCATAGTCTGGCAAGACAAAAGAACGTCGGATTTTTGTGATGAATTAAAAAAAGCTGGCAAATCGGCTTTGATCCGAGAAAAAACAGGTTTGGTAATCGACTCTTACTTTTCTGCAACCAAGGTAAAATGGATATTGGACAATGTGGATGGCGCACGAGCACGAGCTGAAGCTGGAGAATTAGCCTGGGGAACCATAGATTCTTGGTTAATCTGGAAAATGACCCAAGGCAATCTTCATGTGACCGACGTGACAAATGCCTGCCGTTCCTTGATTTTCAATATCAATACCATGGCTTGGGATAATGAGCTTCTTGAGCTTTTTACCATTCCAAAAAGTATGCTCCCCGAGGTAAGACAATCAAGTGAAGTATATGGGCATACAGCACCTAATTTCTTTGCAAGTGAAATACCAATTGCTGGCATTGCAGGTGATCAACAGGCTGCGCTATTTGGCCAAATGTGCACGCAGAAGGGCATGGTAAAAAACACCTATGGCACTGGTTGTTTTATGTTGATGAATGTTGGTGACAAACCGGTTCCATCAAAAAACAATCTCTTGACAACCGTTGCATGGAAGATTAACGGAAAAACCACCTATGCCCTCGAAGGAAGTATTTTTATTGCGGGTGCCGTTGTTCAATGGCTTCGCGATAGTTTAAAAATTATAAAAAAGTCTTCAGATGTGGAGCAGCTAGCTGGTGCTTTAGAAAGTTCTGAAGGGGTATATTTTGTTCCTGCCTTTGCTGGTCTTGGCGCTCCGCATTGGAATCAACAGGCACAAGGTACCATATTCGGATTAACCCGAGGTAGCACCGATGCCCATATTGCTAAAGCGGCCTTAGAATCAATTGCCTATCAAACCATGGATGTTTTGAAAGCTATGGAAGCAGATTCGGGCATTAACATAAAAGAACTGCGTGTAGATGGTGGGGCAACAGTAAATAATATGTTGATGCAATTTCAAGCCGATGTTTTGAATACGGTCACTGTTAGACCTAAAATTATAGAAACCACAGTGATGGGCGCTGCATATTTGGCCGGTCTAGCTGTTGGCTTTTGGAAAAGCCCAGAAGAAATTCAAGATATTTGGCAATCTGATGTCCACTTTAAACCAACTGAAGAACGAGAGGTAATCGATAGCGGTATCAAAGGCTGGTATAGAGCGATTGAAGCTTTGGAACATTGGACAAAACAGTAGGCAGTTGTCGAAACAACAAATCATCATTAACCCTGAACTAAGATTAACATGACTCCTTTTATCGCAGAAATTATAGGAACCTTTCTTTTAATATTGTTGGGTTGTGGTGTAAACGCCAATGTTTCCCTTGCCAAAACCTATGGTAGCGGTTCAGGTTGGATTGTAATCACTACTGGCTGGGCTATTGCGGTTTACGTAGGTGTTGTCGTTTCGGCGCCTTACAGTGGGGCGCATTTAAACCCGGCAGTGACTGCAGGGCTGGCTATGGCAGGTAAATTTTCATGGAGTGATGTTCCCTTGTACATTTTAGCTCAGTTTATAGGTGCTATTTTAGGCGCCTTTCTAGTTTGGCTAATTAATAAAGATCATTTTGATGCAACCTCGGACGGAAATACGAAAAGAGGGGTTTTTTGTAACACACCGGCCATACCGAATGTGCCAATTAACATTCTTAATGAGATTGTCGGCACTTTTGTTCTGGTATTTACTGTACTCTATTTTTCGGATGCTACAATTAAGGACACCAATACCACTATTGGCTTAGGTTCTTTGGGTGCTCTTCCTGTAGCACTATTGGTCTGGGGAATTGGCTTATCCCTAGGAGGTACTACCGGATATGCCATAAACCCCGCAAGAGACTTAGGCCCACGAATAGTACATGCATTGGCCCCTATTAAAGATAAAGGTTCGAATGGTTGGGCATATTCTTGGATTCCTGTAGTTGGCCCAATTTTAGGCGGATTACTGGCGGCAGGATTATTTCTGGTCTTGCAATAGGCTATGTTCTTGCCATTGCTTTAGCAGCAACATAGGCTCCCGTCCAGGCATTT
Source organism: uncultured Croceitalea sp. (assembly GCA_937969515.1). Classification (GTDB taxonomy): domain Bacteria; phylum Bacteroidota; class Bacteroidia; order Flavobacteriales; family Flavobacteriaceae; genus Croceitalea; species Croceitalea marina. The sequence continues at coordinate 6,980 of CALBVX010000108.1, forward strand.
TGAAAGTTAAACCCACCAGTAATGGCATCAACATTAATAACTTCTCCGGCAAAAAACAGATTCGGCAATTTTTTACTTTTAAAGCTTTTAAAGTCAATCTCTTTTAAACTTACTCCGCCAGCCGTAACAAACTCTTCTTTAAAGGTGCTTTTTCCTTCAACTTTAAACGAGCTTTGAGTAAGTTGTTGTGCCAAGTCTTTAAGAATATCTTTTGTCGCATCGGCCCATTTTAATCCCTTGTCAATTTTGGCCGCGGTAACTAAATTTATCCATAAACGTCTGGGTATATCAAATGCATTTGTGCGAGCGATTGTTTTTTTACCCTCTAATTCTTTAATTTCAAATAACACCTGTTCTAGCATTTCGGTAGAATATTCAGGAATCCAATTTATGTTGATTTTAAAATTGTAGTTGTATTCATTAAGAATGTTCGCCCCCCAAGCAGAAAGTTTTAAGATTGCGGGGCCGCTCATACCCCAATGTGTTATCAAAAGAGGGCCGTCACTTTCTAAAATGGGCTGTTCGTTCACCTGACTTCTAAGTTGTACTACAATTTTCGAATTGTATTGTTTTTTAGCAGGAATTTTAACCTCAACATTTGTGCTTAGACCAGGTATATTAGCTATTCTTTCGTCCTTAATATTAAATGTGAAAAGTGAGGGAACAGCAGGTACTATAGTGTGACCTAAATCATCTAATTGCTGCCATATCTTAGGGTTACTACCAGATGCGATTAAAAGGGTTTTACACTTATAATGCTTGTTCATTGTGGTAATCTGCCAACCGTCATTTTCTTTTAATGGCAAAAAAGATTTTACCGAGCTGTTTTTAAGAATGCTTATTCCCAAACGCTCGGTCTCTTTTAAAAAACAGTCGATTATACTTTGTGAAGAATCGCTCTTTGGAAAAATACGACCCTCATCCTCAATCTTTAAAGGCACTCCCCGTTCCTCAAAAAAAGCCATAACATCACCCGTAGAATGTGCATGGAAAGGACCTAAAAGTTCTTTCCTACCTCGGGGATAATTGCGCACAAGTTCTTTAGGGTCAAATTCTGCATGTGTCACGTTACATCGCCCGCCCCCAGAGACTTTCACCTTACCGAGCACGGTTTTTCCACGTTCAAAAATTGCGATTTTTAAGTTTTGGTTTTCTGTAGCGGTTTGAATTGCTGCATAAAAACCCGCAGCTCCACCACCGATAATTATGATATCGTACATTAATTTGCCCTATCTGGATAGTTGGTAAAGATCCCGTCTACACCGAACTCTCGCATTTTGGCGATATCTTCAATTTCATTTACTGTATAAGTATATACTTTAAGACCTTCTTTTTGTATGGCTTCAGTTTGTTCAGCTGTCAATTTTTCGAACCAAGGATTTATGGCAATTGCATTTAGTTCTTTTGCTACTGGAACAGCGTCAATAGGATTTTCTTCTGTCAATATAGCGATAGCAATATCCGAATTAATTCTTCGCATCTCGCGAAGCTCATCCCAATTAAAACTTGATATGATAAAATTTTCTGCTGACCAGCCTCTTTTTTTTATATAGAAATCGGTAATAAAGTTAACCCTATTCGCAGTACCAGCACCTTTCAATTCGATATTAAGGGCAACCTTATTATCGATCAGTTTTAAAACATCTTGAAGCAAGGGGATTTGATGATTACCATCAAGAATGACCTTTTTTAAATCCCCAATATTATATTCTTCAATATTTCCAGCTGCATTGGAAAGTCTTTCCAAACTCTCATCGTGGAAAACGACGGTTTCGCCACTTTTAATATTAAACACATCAATTTCAATCATATCAACTCCAATATCCATTGCCTTTTGGATTGAAGCTAAGGTGTTTTCAGTTTCATAGCCCATAGCTCCTCTATGACCAATAACTAAAAAATTATCTTCTTCCATTTTACAACTATTCAGAAAAAAAAATAAAACAAGTGCGAGTATAGTAAGTTTATTCATGTGTCCCATTTTAGAATCTAAAAATACAATTTGAAAATGAAAAACGTACTACTTGCTTATAGTAATTAAAATATCTTCTTAGGGGGTTTTTAAAGTGAAATCTAATCAATTATTTTATATATTGTATTGATTATTAACCAACTAAATAAATTATTATGTTTTCAAAATCTAATTTATTAGCTACCCTGATAGGGGGTATCGCTATGTTTGTATTAGGGTATGTTTTATGGGGTATGCTAGGCGAGAGCTTAAATGGGGACAATGTCTTGACCAATGTTATGAAGACCGAGCCAGATTTCATTCATTTATTTTTAGGCTGCCTGTTGAGTGCTTTTGCCATGAGTACACTTTATGGAAAATGGGCACGTGGTCATCACAGCGCTAAAGAAGGGGCTGAATTTGGTATTTGGATTGGAATCTTCGTAGGACTGGGGATGGGACTAATTTGGTACGCAACCTCTACAATGATGAATTTAACCGGGCACTTAATCGACGCCGTCTTAAACATTATTTACTACCTGTTAATCGGTATTATAATTGCTCTTATTTATAAATCAACCGGCAAAAAAGCAGATTCCTGATGGTGCATAAAAATTGAAAACTAGGCGGACTTCAAGTCCGCTTTTTTTATTCCATAACCTGCAAAATAAAAGATTCTAGTGGTCTTAGTCGTAGATTAATCAAACCTACCTCATTTTCAATATTTAATTCATAGTTAGTACTACCGTAAAGTTGCTCCTGCAATTTATATGTATTCCTACCTAACCTCCATTTTTTAATAATTTCAGGGGGAAGCTTAAATTCAATATCATACGATTTTTCAACATCAAAATTGGAAATCACTACCAATTTTTCATCATCGACCCATCGAACATAAGATAAAATCCTATGGTCATAGCCTTCTGTATGTTCTTTGTTATAAAAGTGAATCTCTTGATATTCGCCCATTAAAGCGTCACTTGTTATTGTAAAATTCAAAAGCCGTTTGTAAAAATCTCTAAGGTCCTTTTCATCATCAGTAAGTTGACCTCCATCAAACTTTTTATTGTTTACCCATCTTTGATGGTTTGGAACCCCTAAATAATCGAAAATCGAGGTTCTTGTCGGGCTACCAAAACCTGCGTTTTCTTGAGCCGGTTCTCCTACCTCTTGCCCAAAATATATCATGGTCGGTGAGGTACTTAAGGTTGCAGAAACAACCATTGCAGGTTTTGCAATCTCCGCTTTGCCCACAAAGTCTGGGCTTGCAATTCGTTGCTCATCATGGTTTTCAAGAAAATGTAACATATGATGCTCAATATCTTGCATCCCTTTTTGCACAACGGGGATGTGATCTGTCCAACCGTGGCCCTGCATAATATGTTTTATACTATCATACAGTTCAACTTTATCATAGAGATAATCCATTTTTCCTTTTTGGATGTAATCTCGATACAATTGCGGATTGTAGACTTCGGCCAAAAGAAAAGCCTCAGAATTCTTCATTTTGATAGCTGAGTTCATAAAACTCCAAAACTCAACAGGAACCATTTCAGCCATATCAAAACGGAAACCATCGACACCAAAATCTAACCAGTAAAGTGCTATATCGCGAAACTTTTTCCATGAATCTGGTACATCCTTAGCTTCCCAAAACTCAAAATGTTCTTTGAAGTCTTTTTCGGCATAAGAGTCTGGAAGTTCTTCAAAATCTTTGCTTCCATCTGGTCGAACGCCATAATTGATTTTTACGGTTTCGTACCAATCATTAAAATTGGGTTGAGGTAGTCTTGATCCATTACCTGTCCATTTCGCAGGAACTTCGATAAACATATTATCCTCTAACGTATTCGTATTATCTCCTAAAGGAGAGTAGCCGTTTTCCCAATTTGGCACTTTGAATTCTGATCCCGGGATGTAATAAAAATTGTTATCCCGTTTATACTCTAAAGAAGTATCGTCATCCACCCCGAAATCAACAATACCCTTAGGGTTAGTGAGTCCCTCGTAATTTCTAGCAACATGATTAGGTACGATATCAATAAGAACCTTCATATTGTGGCGATGCGTTCTATCAATAAGCTCCTTAAACTCTTCAAGTCTCTTATCTGGGTCTACAGCCAAATCAGGATTTACATTGTAATAATCCTTAACAGCGTATGGCGACCCTGCCCTACCTTTTACGACATCGGGATCATCATTTGAAATTCCGAATTCTGTATAATCAGTGATTACGGCGTGGTGTGGCACCCCTGTATACCAAATATGGGTGATACCTAAATTTTTAATCTCGGTAAGCGCATTACTATCAAAATCTTTGAACTTACCTACGCCATTTTCTTCAATAGTTCCCCAAGGTTTGTTTGTAGTGTTTGTATTTCCAAAAAGTCTTGTGAACACTTGATAAACAACTGCCTTTTTCTTCTTCATGATTTTAACTTCATTTTTATTTGAATCTTCATTGGCGCATGCTGCAATTAAAAGAATGATCAAGCTTAATGAAGTCCAAATAGTCTTCTTCATACCTTTACTATCTTACCAGGAATAAGAACTACTCTTTGGCCATTAAACCGAATTGACATTTCTTCTTTGCCTGTCAGCTCAAAGCTTGATTCTTTAGCCGATACCGTTACCTTAATAATTCTATTTCTAAAGTTGATTTTAAAGGAATAAGATTTCCATTGTTCAGGAATTCTTGGGGTAAAATGTAATTTATCATCTAACACGCGCATACCTCCAAAACCTTCTACTACGCTCATCCAAGTACCGGCCATAGAAGTTATATGAAGTCCTTCTTCGACTTCTTTATTGTAGTCATCAAGGTCTAAACGAGAGGTTCTTAAATAAAATGCATATGCTTGGTCCATTCGGCCTAATTTTGCAGCCTGTATGCTATGGACACAAGGCGACAACGAAGACTCGTGAACCGTGAAAGGCTCATAAAAATCGAAATGCTTTTCTAATTCTTCATTGGAAAAGTGATCTTCAAAAAGATAAAAACCTTGTAAAATGTCTGCCTGTTTTATGTAAGGAGAACGCAAAATACGATCCCAACTCCACTTTTGGTTTATGGGTCGTTCCGATAAAGCCAAATCATCTACTTTGACCAGTTCTTTATCTAAAAAACCATCTTGTTGTAAAAAGACCTCATGCTTTTTAGAATAGGGGAAGAACATATTTTCAGCGACCTCTGACCATAAATCGGTTTCGGCTTTGGTAAGTTTTGTCTGAGCCACTATTCTATCATAATCTACTAAATACCCATCTTTTACCTTTTCAAGCTGTTCTAAAGTATATTGAATACACCATTTTGCTAAATAATTGGTATACCAATTGTTATTGACATTATTTTCATATTCATTGGGGCCTGTTACTCCTAAAATCACATACTTTTTCTTCTTTTTGGAATAATTGGCTCGTTGATGCCAGAATCTAGAAATTCCTATTAAAACCTCTAGTCCCATTTCGGGAATATAACTGTAGTCACCTGTGAAACGGTAGTAATTGTAAACCGCAAAAGCTATAGCCCCATTTCTGTGAATTTCTTCAAAAGTGATTTCCCATTCATTGTGACACTCTTCGCCATTCATGGTTACCATGGGATACAAAGCTGCTCCATTAGAAAAGCCAAGTTTTTCGGCATTTTCTATTGCTTTCTCTAAGTGATTATAACGGTATTCCAATAAATTCCAGGCTACGGTCTGGTTTTTTGTAGCCATATAAAAAGGAAGACAGTATGCTTCAGTATCCCAATACGTACTCCCACCATACTTTTCTCCGGTAAAGCCTTTTGGACCAATATTTAATCTAGAATCTGTACCTAAATAAGTCTGATTCAACTGAAAAATATTGAATCGAATTCCTTGTTGCGCTTTAACATCACCGGAAATAGTAATATCGCTCATTTCCCATATTTCAGCCCAAGCCTCTTTCTGTTTTTTAAGAAGAGTCTCATAACCAAGTTTTAAAGCTTGGTCTAAAGTTGTATTGGCAGCTTTTACCAGATTATCCGTTTTATAATTTCTAGAAACAGTATACCCGCCGTACTTCAACAGACTTACTTTCTGATTCTTCTTTAGGGTTTGTTGAAATTCGATAGAAACAAGGTTTTCAGACTTTTCAGATTTTGTTGCGGCTACTCTATCTCCTTCTAAAAAAGCCTCCGCCTGCATAAAAGTGCAGGTGGCGAAGTTAGTCTTCATAGTATGCGCTTCTATAAAAGCTCTATCATCTTTATAAGAGACATTAGTGGTATTCCAGAACTTATCATCCCAGTTACTGTCCTCATTCTTAATTCCAGAATCCAAATAAGGAATTAGTTTTACATCCGCATCAGAGTTCAATACTTCGAGCGTATACTCGATGGCACCAAGTTCGTCTATGGTCAAGCTCAAAAATCGGGTGGTGGAGACTGAAACTTCTACTCCATTAGGCATTTCGGCAATAAAACTACGTTTATACCAACCTTCTTTCATGTTAAGCTCCCTTTCAAAGTCTTTAACCATTTTACAGGTATTCAAATCTAGTGCTTCCTTATTAACAAAGACATTGATACCTATCCAGTTTGGTGCATTTAAAACCTTAGCAAAATACTCTGGATATCCATTTTTCCACCAACCTACACGGGTCTTATCAGGATAATAAACGCCTGCAATATAACTTCCTTGAAACGTTTCGCCGGAGTAATGCTCCTCAAAATTGGCTCGCTGCCCCATGGCCCCATTTCCAATACTAAAAAGGCTTTCTGAAGATTTAACTCGTTCATAATCAAAGTCTTTTTCTATAATTGACCATTCATCGGGTTGTATATAATCTTGGTTCATCTAAACTTTTGCTAATTTTCTTAAAAAATCTAAATCTATTTCCGTGAAATCGTTAAAATTATAATCTGCTTCTTGTAATATTTTTGCATCTCCTATTCCAATGCTTGTCATATTTCCGGCATTAGCAGCTTCAATACCTGCAACGGCATCTTCAAAAACGATACAATTCTTTGGAGGAACATCTAACTTTTCAGCAGCAATAAGAAAAACTTCTGGGTCTGGCTTCGCCTTTGATACTGAGTTTCCATCTATAATGGTATCAAAATAAGATAACAGATTTACTTTCTCAAGTATGGGTTGCGCATTTTTACTTGCCGAACCCAATGCAATCGGTATGTTGTTCTTTTTTAAAAAATCTAACACTTTGGGTACATCTGGCAAAATTTCGGAAGCATCCATCTTCTCAATATAAGCCAAATAATCTCTATTCTTTTCGACCATCCATATATCAAACTGTTCTTCTGTTGCTGTTGCATCTGCTAGATTCAAAAGTATATCCAAACATCTTTTTCTACTTACACCTTTGAAAAGTTCGTTGTGCTCTTTGGTAAAATCAAAATTCAACTCTTCTGCCAACTTTTTCCATGCTAAATAGTGGTATTTAGCGGTATCGACAATTACCCCGTCTAGGTCAAAAATAAATCCGACTTTATGCATGCTCTAAATGTTTGGGCAAACTTAATTAATTGTAGAATTACGTTCTATCAAAGTAGGCTCTAAAATTTTCGTTTGATAGGTCTCTTCCTCTTCTTCACTTTCTATTTTCTGAATCAACATTTCTGCTGATATTTCGCCCATTCTTTCGCCATGCTGGGCAATAGATGTTAAACTCGGGTTTGCATACTTCGATAATAAGCCATCGGTAAAACCGATAAACGAAATATCATCCGGAATTTTCAAACCCAGATCCTGCGCTACTTGCATACCATAAATAGAGAAAATCTCGTTAACGGTTAGAATAGCGTCAACCTTAGAATTTTTAATGAAATTCTCTATCAATTGACCATCCATTTCCATAGAAGGCATTTTTAATATCAAATCTTGTTGTTCGCTAACCCCAAATTCTTTTAGGGCTTTTTGATACCCAGTTGTTCTAGCCTTACTCACACTTAAATAATCGTGTGTGGTAATGAGTCCGATACGTTTTCTTCCTTGTTCAATAAGTTTCTTGGTAGCCAAGTAAGCTCCCATAGCATCGTCAATAATAACCTTGTCACATTCGACTTCATTTGTAATTCTATCAAATAAAACTAAAGGTATGCCTTGCTCTGTTACCTCTTTTAAATGATTGTAGTCATTTTCTTTTTGGGTTCCCGAAGATAAGGACATGATAAAACCATCGATACTACCATTAGCAAGCAGTTCCATATTTATGACTTCCTTATCAAAAGACTCATCAGAAAGGCATACAATTACATTATAACCTTTAGTATTGGCATATTTTTCAACACCCCGAACCACAGTTGTGAAAAAGTGATGTACAATATCGGGAATAACGACCCCAATATTTTTTGTACGCTTGTTTTTTAAGCTAATCGCAATGTTATTGGGCTTGTAATTATAAAGTTTTGCAAATGCCTGTATCTTTTCTTTGGTTTCCCTACTGATTTCCTCACTATTTTTTAGGGCTTTGGAGACTGTGGATATAGAGACCTCAAGTTCTCTAGCTATATGTTTAAGTGTTATTTTTTTTTTGAGCATTTTCCGATTTTAAAAACTTCATAAAAATAGCATACTTTTTGGGTAAAATATCTCTAACATATTAACCTTTAGTTAACGCTTAGATCACAATTTTATCACCGTTCAAAGTAAATACAATAAAGAACAAAAAAAACATATTTCAAGGTATTTCCACCGAATTTGCATATATTTCGCGCATTATTTATGAATTATGTATTTTCTTTCTTGTTGAATTATCTAGCCCGCAATCACGAGAAGTTATCAACACGAAATCGTTTTCGAAAGCTGGAGTTCTTAAATAACGGGGATTTAACATAATTTTTATATATGTTTAACTCTTGAATTTAAATTAACTAAACTTAAAATTAATTAT
>CALBVX010000109.1 GCA_937969515.1 uncultured Croceitalea sp.
ACCATTATGCTTGGTTTTTCAGATGGTACAAAAGATGGCGGTTATTTAAAGGCAAATTGGTCTATTCTTAAAACAAAAGAAACCTTGAGCAAGGTTTGTAAAAAGAATGGTATTAAAGTCATGTTTTTTGATGGTAGGGGAGGACCACCGGCGCGCGGAGGTGGAAAAACACATCGTTTTTATGCCGCACAGACCAAAGATGTGGCCAATCATGAAATTCAATTGACCATTCAAGGGCAAACCATTACCAGTACCTATGGCACAAAAGAGCAGTTCATGCATAATTCAGAGCAGTTGTTGACCGCTGGCCTTAGCAACAACCTTTTTGGTAAAGAACATGCAATTTCTGCTTCTCAAAGAAAGCTAATCGAAGAATTATCAGAATTAAGTTTTGCGAAGTATGATGCCTTAAAACAGCACGATAAATTTATCCCCTATTTAGAACATCGTAGTACTTTAAAATACTATTCGAACGCCAATATAGGTAGTCGTCCCGGTAAGCGAGGAAATAAAAAACAGCTCGAACTATCAGATTTAAGGGCAATCTCTTTTGTAGGCTCATGGAGTCAGCTAAAGCAAAATGTGCCTGGCTATTTCGGATTGGGTACCGCTATTAAAGAACTGGCGGACCAAGGAAGATTAAAAGAGATAAAAACACTGTATAAGGAAGTGCCATTTTTTAGGGCCTTAATGCTTAATAGTATGATGTCTTTGGCCAAAACAAATTTTGACTTAACCAATTACATGAAAGACGACCGTGAATTCGGAGCATTTTGGAATATTCTTCATGATGAGTGCCAGCTGTCAGAAAAAATGCTTTTACAAATTTCAGGACAAAAGATTTTAATGGAAAATGAAGCAGTTTCTAGAGAATCTGTGAAAATTCGAGAGAAGATTGTACTCCCCCTATTGGTGATACAACAAAATGCCCTATACCATATTACACAAAAATCGAAATTTGCTTCGCTTTATGAAAAGATAGTAACACGTTCTTTATATGGAAACATTAATGCGAGTAGAAATTCCGCTTAGGTGAACAAAAAAGGTCTTTAAGAAGCAAAATTAGCCCTATTCCATAGTCATGCTAGGAAATATTTTCTTGAATTTTTTTGGGAGTTTAGCCTTCTGATTTACTTTTTCATTAGTAAAAGGATGTATAAATTCAAGGGCATCGGCATGAAGGTAAAGTCCTTTTCCCTTTAAGATTAGATTTTTAGCGCTATAAGTTATATCACCTAATATAGGATTGCCAATGCTCCATAGGTGCTTGCGTAATTGATGTCGCCTTCCGGTCTTTGGGTTTAATTTTACCAAATTAAGTTTGCCAAATCGTTTAGAGGAAACAGAATCTAGCACGGTGAACCTTGATTCTGATGGTTTGCCATCAATGGTTGAGGTGATTTCTCCTTGTGGGTTCATATCACCAATAGTAATGGCATAATAGGTTTTTTTAACTTTTTTGTTCTCAAATAGCGCATTGAGTATACGAATACTACTCCTTGTTTTTCCAATCAATAAAACACCAGTTGTAGCATAATCAAGCCGATGTATGGGTTGTGGCTTTGCAGCGTCTATCGCTGTACTTTCTTTTAGATTTTGAGATAGGGCATTGGTAACGGTTTTAAAACTATTACCACTGACCAATATACCTGCAGGTTTATGTATTAAAGCCAAATAATCATCTTCAAACAATACTTTTAATTTAAAATCTAGCCTTTTCTTTGGTGTTTCTTCATTTGGAATGGATAGGGAAATACATTCTCCTCCCTTAATAAAGGTTGCACTAGTAGCAACGACATCGTTCACCTTGATAAATCCTTTTTTTAGAATTTTTTTTAAAGCAGATTTGGTAGAAATAGAAGTAAAGATATCAACACCATATTCTTGAAGCCGCATTGGGGCACTTAGTTTAACTGCAATATGGGTTTCAGTGTGTTGAATGTTTTCTGATTGTGATGGTTTTTAGTTTGGAGTTGTACTTAACAGAGCATAAAAAGCCTTTATCCCATATGCCAACTGCCCAATTTTTAAATTCTCATTGGGGCTATGTTGGTTGTTATCGGGGTTTACCATAGGTACAATAAAAGCAGGTATTTGTAACTCATTAATGAAAGGGGCAATGGGCACTGTGCCTCCCATAATCCGTATTTGAACAACATCTTCGTTGAACGCTTGTTTCATTGTATTAACAAGAAAATCTCCATATTCATTATCTAAATCTGTTCTAAAGGCATCGGTAACAGAGCCTTCTAGAACAGTTACGATTTTAGTATGGGTGAGCCGCTCTTCTTTTGTAGGTGCATGGTCTAAAATATGGTATCCTTGATTGGTAATATGTGATTTTACCAATTTTTTCAATCTGTTGCCATCAGATTCTGGAACCAAGCGTAAATCCAACTCGGCGGTTGCCGAGGCAGGAACAATGGTCCGGGCTTCTTTTCCTATCCATCCTGAGCCTAATCCACGAATATTCAAACTGGGGTATTGTAAGGCTTCTTGGTAAAAGCTTCCTACTTTTTCAGCTGATTTAAATTGCAACTTTTCCGCAATGGCTTGATTGCTATCCGGAACACTTTTTAGAATATTCTGCTCTGCTTCGCTAATAGTGATACCGTCATAATAACCTTTTATGGTTACACGGCCTTCAGTATCTTTCATTGAAGCTAATAATTGTGCCAATTGAAAACCTGGGTTAGGAGCATAATTACCGTAATGACCGCTATGTTGCGGTTTTATTGGCCCATATGTGGTCAAAGAAAGTGTGGTAATACCGCGGCAACCATAAACGACTGTTGGTTTTGCAGAAGAATGAACTGGACCATCTGCAATTAATAAGAAATCCGCTTCTAATAGCTCTCGATACTCTTTTACCGCCGCTGGTAATGGTTTGCTACTTTTTTCTTCTTCACCATCTAAAATTACTTTTACATTAAAAGGCAGTGTTTTTCCTTCTTTCTTCAATAAATCAAAGGCATTTAATAGCATTACAATGGGGCCTTTGTCGTCTGAGGTAGAACGACCGAACAAACGCCAATTGTAATCTATACTGTCTTTTAAAGTTTCAAGGGGAATAGTTTCAAAACCATTTTCTATAGGTTGCTTTAAAACAGTTTTATAAGGACTAGCCTGATTCCATTTGCCTGGGTCAACAGATTGCCCATCAAAATGCATATAAATGAGTACCGTAGGCTTGCCTTCTTCCATAGGAAGTGTCGCAAAAAATAAGGGATGGTTTTCAGTTTCCAATTCGGCGGTGTTAAAGCCACGTTGGGTGAATTTTTCCTTAAGCCAAAAAAGATTTCTCTGAATGTCATTCGTATTTAAGGCATCGTTGGGTATAGCCACAAAATCTTGTAGTTCATTGATGGAATTTGCTACTTGTGCTTTTAGTAATAAAGAGTCTTGTGAATACGATGTAATTGTAGTTAGGACAAAGAGAAGGCTATAAAATAATTTCATGTAAAAACTTTGTTCTAAGATATCAAAAAAAGCTAGCAATAGGCCTTAAAAACTATAGCCAAACCCTATATAAAACCATTCTGCAGCACCTAAGCCGGTTCTAAATACAAAGCCCTTTGGAGATTGCTTTCTGTAACCTATTGATATGCTTGGATAAAACGTACTATCATCTCCTGGTGTTATGCCTTCTTCTAAATTGTCATCATTTCTTCTATGGTCTAAAAAATACCCTAGCCCCAGACCTACTTCAAAGTGACTCTTTCCTTTTCCTGTTAGCCCTGTAACCCCTATAGCAGTCAAAAGTCCAGTGCCACTATTACTTCCACTAAAGTCCAAGGTAAAATTCCCGCCCGCTTTTGCAGTAAAATAATACGATTTAAAAAAGCCTTTCTCTTTAGTAGCAATAAGCCTGTCATAGCTAAGATGTGCCGAGTTTACAAGTACAAAAGACCCAAGTGAGAGTTGAATTACATTTTTTGGCACCACTTGACGAGTATTTTCTTGTGAATAGGAATTTCGGGTAAGTAGACCGATTAAGATTAAAAAGAAGTATTTTTTCATGTTAGTGTTTATAGCTATTGGCAATACTAACATTTCAAAAAGGATAAACCCTTCTTTTATCTTGATGTTTTTTATAAATTCTTTTATCTAATCGTCTTTACAAAATCAGAGATGCTTTCTATTCCATTAGAAGTCAAATATTTAATAAACGCAGAGCCTATAATAGCTCCTTTGGCCGTTTTCGTAGCTTGTTGAAACGTTTCTGCATCTTTAATGCCAAAACCTACGATTTGCGGATTCTTTAAATTCATAGTTGCAATGCGCTCAAAGTAGTCGGTTTGCTCGTTCCCAAAACCTGATTTAGAACCGGTAACACTTGCAGAACTTACCATATAAATAAAGCCATCAGAGGCTTCATCAATTTGATGGATACGTTCCTCACTGGTCTGTGGTGTAATCAAGAATACATTAAGTAGTCCGTATTTTTTAAAAGTGGCTTCAAAATCTGATTGATAGACATCTAGGGGTAAATCGGGCATAATAATCCCGTCAATACCAATTTCAGAGCACTTTTTGCAAAAGGCTTCCACACCATACTGAAGCATGGGATTAAAATAACCCATTACAATCAGTGGAATGGACACAGTTTCTCTAATTCTGGCAAGTTGCTCAAAAAGCTTTTCGGTGGTCATCCCATTTTTTAGTGCGGCGGTAGAGCTATCTTGAATGGTTGGTCCGTCAGCTAACGGGTCGCTAAAGGGTAGTCCAATCTCAATCATATCTACCCCATTTCGCTCTAAATCTTGAATGATTTGTACCGTGTCATTTAAACTTGGATAACCAGCAGTAAAATATATCGAAAGAAGTTTTTTATCCTCCTGTAGTTTTTGATGAATCCTATTCATTTTACGCCAACTTAAAGTAATCAATATAGGTTTGTAAATCTTTATCCCCACGACCAGATAAACTGATCACGACCACATCATCAGGTTGAAATTTTTTATGGTCAAAAATAGCGAAGGCATGGCCTGTTTCTATTGCGGGAATGATTCCTTCCAACTGCGAAAGTTCCAATCCAGCGGTCATCGCTTCATCATCTGTGGCAGAGTAAAATTCTGCTCTACCAGATTTATGTAAATGCGAATGCATTGGTCCAACCCCAGGATAATCCAATCCAGCAGAAATTGAATAGGGTTCCGTTATTTGTCCGTCAGTTGTTTGCATCAACATGGTTTTACAACCATGAATTATACCTACTTTTCCTAATGCAGAAGTAGCGGCACTTTCACCGGTTTCAACGCCTTTTCCGGCTGCCTCAACAGCTATGATACCTACTTGGGGCTCATTAAGAAAATGATAGTAGGTGCCCGCGGCATTACTGCCACCACCAATACATGCTACCACATAGTCAGGATTTTCACGTCCTTCTTTTTCTTTCAGTTGCCATCTGATTTCTTCTGAAATTACCGATTGAAAACGGGTAACCATATCAGGGTAGGGGTGTGGCCCAATTGCAGAACCAATAATGTAATGTGTGTCCACCGGATTATTAATCCAATCGCGAATCGCTTCATTAGTAGCATCCTTTAAAGTTCTGCTCCCAGAAAGCGCAGGGCGGACTTCGGCACCGAGCATCTTCATACGGGCAACGTTTGGTGCTTGGCGTTCGATATCTATTTCACCCATATAAACAATACACTCCATTCCCATAAGGGCACAAACAGTGGCCGTGGCCACACCGTGTTGTCCGGCGCCAGTTTCAGCTATAATTCTCTTCTTACCCAGTTTTTGAGCCATTAAAATTTGGCCTATGGTATTGTTTACTTTGTGTGCACCTGTATGGTTTAAATCTTCTCGTTTTAAATAGATTTTGCAATTGTGCTTTTCGGAAAGTCGTTTGGCAAAGTAAAGTGGGGAAGGTCGCCCTACATAATCTTTTAAAAGTTGATGGAATTCTTTTTGAAAAGATTCTTCATACATGATATCCAAATACTTTCGACGTAGCTCTTCTATATTTGGGTATAACATTTCAGGTATAAATGCTCCTCCAAATTCCCCATAATATCCTTTTTCGTTAGCGTGATAATTCATAGTTGTCAGTATTAAGTGATGGTTGATTAGTTAATTGTCTTTAAAATGATACCCTTTTAAATCATTATTTTATAATCAATGTTTCCTTAAACTCTTTTATTTTTTTTATATCCTTTAGACCGGGCTCCAATTCAAATTTACTGTTCACATCTATTGCGTGACAATATTGAGATTCCGGTCTTTTTAAAAACTCATGTATCGATGTTAATTCTTCTAGACCTATTCCCCCACTTAAAAAATATGGTTTGGTTGAGGGATAGTTTTTTAAAACAGACCAATTAAAGGTGTAACCATTTCCCCCGGGTAATTTACCCTTGGTATCAAAAAGGTAAAAATCACAAACATCTTCAAAGTGTCGTAATTGCTCAAAGTTGAAGCTGTCTTTTATTGAAAAAACCTTAATAATTTTTAGTTGCGGCACACGTTTTTTTAGTTCATCGCAAAAGGACGGGCTTTCCTTACCATGTAGCTGAACATAAAGTAAGCTGAACTGCTCGACCAAATGCTTGATTTCGGCTATTGTTGCATTGACAAAAACGCCCACTTTTTTAATACTATGGGGAATAGCTGGCATATCACCTTTAAAATAGCGTTTTGATGGCTCCCAAAAAATAAAGCCCAGATAATCCGGCTTCAATCCTGCCACCTCTGATGTATTGTCATTCATGCCACAGACTTTCAACTGTAAGGACACTTTGTCTTTAGTTGTATGATTTTTGTCTTTATTGGTATAATAATAATCCATCGGTTACTTCAATTTTTGAATAAACTCCTTAGCGCTTTTACCGGGATTGTTAGTTTTCATGAAATTTTCACCTATCAAAAATCCTTCGTAACCAAATTGTTTTAAGTCTCTAATGGCCTCTAGGGAACTGATGCCGCTTTCTGAAACTTTCACAAAATCATCAGGAATAATTTTAGCAAGACTTTTGCTGGTATCTAAATCAACCTCAAAAGTCTTAAGATTACGATTGTTTACCCCTAACATATCCAAGCTTGGCATAATCGATTTATGTAACTCCTCTTCGTTATGTACTTCTAAAAGAACATCTAAATCTAAACTTTTAGCAAGTTCAGAAAAGGTTTTTATTTCTTCTTTTGATAAAACTGCGGCTATTAGCAAGATTACATCGGCCCCGTTCGACTTAGCCTCAATAATCTGGTATTCATCAATGATAAATTCTTTTCGTAATAAAGGCATAGTCACAGAAGCTCTTGCCAATTGTAAATCTTCTAGTGAACCACCAAAGTATTTGATATCGGTCAAAACACTCATGCCGCACACATCAGCTTTTTGATAACCAATGGCAACTTGCCCCACATTGGTATTTTGATTTATGGTGCCTTTGGATGGTGAGCGTCTTTTGTGTTCTGCGATTATTCCGGTCGAACTATTTTGCAATGCTGAAGCCAAAGAATTTCTCGTCCTTTTGAAAAGAACAGACTGTTCCAATTGCGCAACGGGAAGAAGCGATTTTTTTAAGTCGACTTCCTTGTATTTATCGGCTACTATTTTATCAAGTATGTTCATGTTCTATTTTTTGTCATTTCGACATGAGTTTCGCGATTGAGAAATCAATTTTTACTTAGTTCCTGTAATTTCTTTAATGCTTTTAATCCGTTTCCTTTGAGTAAAGACTCTTTGGCTTTTTCAAAACCTTCTGCTGGACTAATGTCTTCAACCGTAGCGATAGCAACCCCTGCATTGGCACAAACCACATTATTTTGGGCTTCGGTACCTTTTCCATTTAGCACATCCATAAATATTTGGGCTGAATCTGGAATATCGTTTCCACCAACAATTTCATTTGCTTTAATAGCTGTTATACCGAAATCTGAGGGTTTTAATATGGCTTCCGAACCATTTGAAATAGTCTTGGTGTCACCTGTTAAACTTATTTCATCGTATCCGTCAAGAGCATGAAGTATGGTGAAATTTTTATCAGTATTCTGGTATAGATATCCATACATTCTGGCCAATTCTAAGTTAAAAACCCCAACCATTTGGTTTTTAGGAAATGCCGGATTTACCATTGGCCCCAACATATTAAAAAAGGTCTTCACTGCCAATTCTCTGCGTATTGGTGCAACATTTTTCATCGCAGGGTGAAATAGAGGTGCATGCAATACACAGATACCGGCTTCATCAATCGATTTTTTTAGGAAATCGGCCTCATTACTAAATTTAATACCCAAAAACTCCATAACGTTGCTACTGCCACATTTAGAGGAAACCCCGTAATTACCATGCTTCGTAACTTTGATTCCCGCTCCGGCGGTAACAAAAGAGGATAGCGTAGAAATATTAAAAGTGTCTTTGCCGTCACCGCCCGTGCCACACAAATCTATAGGATTATATTCAGCTAAATCAACGGCTAAGCATAATTCTAAAAGTGCATCTCGAAAACCTTCCAATTCTTCTATGGTAATGCTGCGCATCATATATACCGTTAAAAATGCGGCTATCTGACTCGTATTATAATCCCCTTTGGCAATATTTACCAGAATTTGCTTGGCATCTTCCTTTTCAAGAATCTCGTGATTTATTAATCTATTTAGGGTCTCTTTCATTTTTGTAACCAATTTTTTAGTATTTGCTTGCCTTGAGGAGTTAAAACTGACTCAGGGTGAAATTGTACCGCCCTAATGTCAAATTCTTTGTGCCTTAATGACATTACTTGTCCGTTTTCATCAAAAGAAGTGGCTTTCAAACTATCCGGTAAATTTGAATTCACCACCCACGAATGATAGCGACCGACTTCTATGTTTTTAGGTAAACCTTTAAAAATATAATCTTCTTCGACAATTTCTATTGTTGTAGCAACACCATGATATACTTGGTCTAGATTGATTAAACTACCTCCAAAAACTTCACCAATGGCCTGCTGTCCCAGACAAACACCTAGTATTCGTTTTTTGCCCGCATAGGTTTTGATGATTTCTTTTAAAAGGCCTGCCTCATCTGGAATACCAGGGCCGGGAGAAAGTACTACCTCTTCAAAGTCATCAACTTCGCTTAACGTTAATTGGTCGTTACGTTTAACAATTACTTCGCAATCTAAATCTTCAAGATAGTGCACCAGGTTATAGGTGAAACTATCATAATTATCTATCATTAATATTTTTCTCTCCATCTAGATAGTTTCAGCAATTTCAAGTGCTTTATTTAAAGCTCCGAGTTTGTTATAGGTTTCTTGTAATTCGTCTTCTGCATCAGAGGCAGCAACCAAGCCGGCACCGGCTTGAAAATGTAATTCATGGTCTTTGCTTAAAAAGGTTCTAATCATAATGGCATGGTTGAAGTTTCCTTTAAAATCCATAAAGCCGATAGCGCCTCCGTAATAACCTCTACTGGTTTTTTCATACTTTTCAATAAGCTGCATGGCCATATGTTTAGGAGCACCACTCAAAGTACCTGCAGGAAAAGTATCGGCAACAATTTTCAAGGTTGAAATATCGAGCTTTTTCATGCCTGTAACTTTAGAAACCAAATGAATGACATGCGAAAAATATTGCACCTCGCGGTAGGTTTCTACATTCACAAGATTGCCATTTCTGCTAAGGTCGTTTCTGGCTAGATCAACCAACATTACATGTTCGCTATTTTCTTTATCATCTTGCGCTAATTGCTTCGCTAGTTCTGCATCTTTTTCATCATTGCCGGTGCGTTTATACGTTCCTGCAATAGGATGGATTTCTGCCTTACCGTCTTTTACAATCAATTGCGCTTCTGGAGAACTGCCAAAAATCTTAAAATCTCCATAATCAAAAAAGAAAAGATAAGGTGATGGATTTATAGAACGAAGCGCTCTATACACATTAAATTCATCCCCTTTAAAGCTTTGCGAGAACCTTCGGGAAAGTACCAATTGAAAAACATCACCTCTTTGACAGTGCTTTTTTGCCAGTGCGACCTGTTCTTTAAAAGCATCATCTTCTAGATTAGTTTTTACACCTCCGTCTTTAGAAAATTTATAGGAAGCAAAACTTCTTACTTTGAGAACTTGCTCTAACTGTGGAATATTATTTTCAGTTTCAAAACAGTGCGCGAAAAGATAAGCCTCGTTTTTAAAATGATTAATGGCAATTACGTTTTGGTATACAGCATAATAGATGTCTGGAATAGCAACTGAATTATCTTTTTTTGAAATTTCAACATCCTCAAAATAGCGAACGGCATCATAAGCCATAAAACCAAAGAGTCCGTTCGTAATGAACTTAAAATCTTGATTTTCTACTTCAAATTTCTTGCTAAAGGCATCAATTTCTTTGGTAACGTCTATCTCATCTGTTATTTGAATGACATCACTGCTGCCATCCGGATAATGTTTGGTAATTATTTCACCTTCAATTTTAATTGAGGCAATAGGATTGCAACAGATATATGAAAAGCTATTGTCGTTGGCATGATAATCACTACTCTCAAGTAAGAGGCTATTAGGAAATTTATCCCTA
>CALBVX010000110.1 GCA_937969515.1 uncultured Croceitalea sp.
CTTCAATATATGCCTTGGTCGAATCTTTTTTGTCGGGTAAGCCCGCAGGATAAATATTATCCCCTAAAAATATCGCAGTACTGTTCGAAGGTGCGGCATCTAACGTAGACTTAAAAGATTTAAGAACGGGGTTCATTCCCCCTATTGGCGACAATCCTGCATCGCCGATCAAATAAAAAGTATGTATTGCCTCTTTATTACTATCTACTGATTGCCCAGAAAATTCTTCTGCATATTTTGGCTTGTAAGTTGCGCAACTTACTATAAGTAATACCAAAGTGGTTAGGTAAATTTTTTTCATATCAAAGGGCTTCGTTCCAAAATTTCGTATTTTGGATTATTCAATATACAACTATGTCAGAGATTGTTCAAAAAGCTGAAGAATTTGTCACCCAAATTCTAAAAGATAAACTTGATAAAAAATTTCTGTACCATAATTTAAAACATACCCAACGTGTGGTCAAAAGCACAAAAGTGTTGCTTGAAAATCATGATTTAGACAATGATGACCATGAAAGGTTACTGGTGGCCGCATGGTTTCATGATACTGGTTATACCACTGGGGTTGAAAATCATGAAGAAGCCAGCTGTAAAATAGCAACTGGATTTTTAGAAAAAGAAGCCTATCCAAAAGAAGATATAAAAGAAGTAGGAAGTTTGATAATGGCTACAAAGCGGCACTACATGCCGCAAAATCTTAGTGAAAAAATAATTAGAGACGCCGATTCTTCACATTTTGCCCAGAAAAGCTATTGGGAAACAACAGACTTTTTAAAAGAAGAATTGAAAATGTTGGGTATTGCCAACTATAGCGAAAAGCAGTGGCGAAATGAGAATATAAAAATGTTCAGAAACGAACATCAGTTTTACACCCCATATGCCAAAGAAAATTGGGAAAGTACCAAACAAAAAAATCTTAAACAGCTTTTAAAAGATAAAAAAACTGAAAAACAAATAGCTAAAAAAGAACAGCTTAAGGCCAAATATAAAAGTGAAAGTCCCGATAGGGGCATTCAAACCTTGTTCAGGGTTACCTTAAAAAATCATTTGACCTTAAGTGACATTGCAGATACCAAGGCCAACATCTTATTATCGGTAAACGCTATTATTATTTCCGTTGCACTATCTAATCTCATCCCAAAACTAGATAATCCTTCAAATGGCTATTTAATTTATCCAACATTGATTTTCATCACCTTTAGCGTTATTTCTATGGTTTTGGCGGTTCTAGCAACAAGACCAAATGTTACCAGTGGAAAATTCACGAAAGAAGATGTAGAAAAGAAAAAAGTAAATCTCCTATTCTTCGGAAACTTTCATAAAATGAGTTTGTCTGAATATGAATGGGCCATACAAGAACTAGTTAAAGACAATAAATTTATTTATTCATCTTTAACTAAAGACTTATACTTTCTTGGTTTAGTTCTCAATAGGAAATATAAAATACTACGACTTACTTATACCATTTTTATAATAGGTATCGTAATTTCTGTTCTAGCTTTTGGAATAGCCTTTCGTTTTTTTGGGCCAGATAGAATAGCAATGTAACTACGATTCTAATTCCTCCATTAAATCATTATAAGTGTATGTCTTCGTAGACTTTTTGTTTGTTTTGTAAAGAATCTCTGCACGTATTGCTTTAAGACCGGTTACTCCTTGTAGACCTTCAAGTTCAACTATTTCAATTTTGTCGGTGAAGTATCCTTTAGACTTTAAGAATTTCACATATCGTAAATACTCTTTTTCATCCTTCTTTTGAGAGTAAACAATGGCAAGTTTGCCTTTCTGGGTCAAGCGCTCATTGGTTCCTTTGATATATGACTTATCTATTCGTTTTTTAATTATCTCATAGCGCGCATTATAGGTGCCGTCAACATCAAATTTTTTCTCATCCATTCGAAAACGAATGGCAAGCGGAGTACTATACACTAGCATTAAAGAGGCTACATCTAATTGTAAGGGAAGGTTTGGTTTTAACTCATAATGTTTATTTTCCATTTCAACCATTACCTGCAACTGCCACAATCTCAAATTATTGAGATAAAGAGAATCGAAATTTCTATCATTAGCAATTTCCTTGCCTATATACATATTATGCTCTACGCCATCAGTCTTATAACGCTCAAAATAATGTGGAAACATTTCTTGCGCCTCTATCTGTTTTTTATCAAGCATAGCGGCCAATTTCTTGTTTATTTCCATAACACTTTCATCGTAATTACGGCGATGATCGTAATACGATTCCGTACCCATATCAATACCACTCTCGTAGGCTATGATTAAGTCATTTAAGTATTTGTCTTCACGCTTTAAATGATGAAATACAGGGTTGATTTCTTCCTGTACAAAGTCGAAAATAGCCTGCTCGCTATTTGTATATAAGGTTTCTTTTATCTCTTCTAAGTAATCATTTACCCGAAATTGAAGCTCTTCATAAATCGGCAATTTAAATTTCTTTAATGCCTCTGATAAAATGGAATTAATCTCTGAAAGTTGAATCATTAAATCTCGCTGAATAGCCAAATTACGTTCCCTTGAAGAATCTTTAATGTCTATTTGACCATATAGCGGATATACATCTTTAAAAACTATTTCTTTAAATGCCGGTTGATTGCCACTAAGTTCATCCGTCATAAATCTTTTGGCCTCTTCTTGAAATTTCCAATAAACCGACGAGTGTACTGTTGTACATTCATGCTGTATGATTGCATCTATCAAATTCTGCTCTTCTTCAATAGATCTTAATACCGCAGATACAATGTACGGCATAACATCAACGAGCTTATTTGCGTTTATACTATTGAGCTCATTTACCTTTGTGGATACCAATTCTAACACTCCCAAAAGATTTCCTTTATCCGCAATTGGGGCTAGAATAGCACTTTTAATACCTTGTTCATATAGGTTTTTATAGGGTTGAACCTTACCCTTAGATTTCTTATAATATTTCTCCACATTCGAAATAGCGTAATATGTGCTGTCTTTCAATAGCTTTCCATAAGAATAATCACATAACATCGCGTCACATGACTCCATTTCTTGCCCTTTTAAAAGATAACTTTCTATTCCCTTACCATGTATTTTAAGAAATTTATTGGTGTTTGGGTCATAGCCCGCAAAACCCACATTTATTCCGTTCAAATTAAAGAGAGAACTAAATGTATTTTGAAAATCAAGCATGAAATTATCACTCCCGCGCTTGTTGCTCCCTATGAGAGTCGACTTTATTTCAGAGATGGAATGCTCGGCCGTTACATCGAACATATTAGAAATAACGAAACCTTTTGATATAAAACTATTAGGCGGTATTTTCTCTTTCCAAAGCTCTAAGTCTTCAAAATTCTCTAGTAGTTCATCAACATCGTTCTGATTTAGTTTTTTTGCTTTTTCCGTTGGAATAATCTCCATAAAATCGGCATTGTACAAAATGCGATAATGGCGCATAACACCATTTTTATCAGGAATATCATAAAAAAGCGGTCTTTTAAAATCGAGCATATAGCCGTAATAGAAACCCAAAATAACCGTGCATTGCATGATGTAATGCAAATGATCGGGCATATTTCTCATCTCAAGCTCAAAACCCTCTCCTGCATCTTCAATAATTTTTTGAAAACGTTTTGACGAATTAAAGACCAAATTTTCAAATGCTATTGAGGCAGTTTTAATCTCATTATGAGTTAAAACCGGCGAAAAGGTATCTGCCAAAATAGTGCTAATGACCTCTTTTCTTTTCTCCAAAACGGAAAGGTCATCAAAGCCATCTCTTAGTTCAGGATACGGTGCTTGTTGTTCAAGCACATACTTTGCCCTTGCCACCAGCGATTTATCTTTACTTTTCAGCTGCTCATCATAATGATTAAGGAGCTTATTAAAACTAACCAGCTGCACCATAGGTGCCTCACCATTGTAATCCTGTTTCATACCTCTATTGGTCTCGGTTTCTCTAGTAAAATTACAAAAAGAAGAAATACGTTATTGTTAACGTAATCTTTATGGTTTTGAGTACTTTTTTATGATATTTAAAGAAATTTAAAGCATGTCTTCATTTTCAAGATTGAACAATGCCTACGCCGCCGCAAAGCGGATTTCTTTCAATGATGCTACCAAGTTGGTTTTTTTTAGTGATTGTCACCGAGGCGACAATAGTTTTGCGGACGATTTTGCGAACAATAGAAACATTTATTTTCATGCCTTGAATCATTATTACAACCAAGGTTTTCAGTACTGTGAGCTTGGTGATGGAGATGAACTTTGGGAGAACTTGAATTTTGAATCCCTTTTTGAAGCACATAAAAACGTTTATAAGCTCTTACGTCAATTTCACTTAGAAAATAGATTACACATGGTTTGGGGCAATCACGATATGGTTTATCGTGACCAGGCCTACGTAGACAAACATCTATCAAGCTATTTTGAGCCTATTGATGGGGTAGACAAAGAACTTTTTGAAGGCTTAACCTATAGCGAGGCATTACTGCTTACCCATGAAAAAACCGGACAGGAAATTTTTTGCATGCATGGACATCAAGCAGATTGGTGGAACTACAAATGTTGGCGTATTGGCAGATTTTTGGTGCGTATTTTATGGAAACCGCTACAGGTAGTAGGCATTGCAGATCCGACTAGTCCTGCCAAAAATTATAAAGAACTTATCAGAATCGAAAAGCGGATTAAACGCTGGATCTTAAAGAAAGATTTAAAAATAACCATCGCTGGGCATACCCATAGACCCCGTTTTCCGGAGCCAGGCCAAATTCCTTTTTTTAACGATGGTAGCTGTGTCCATCCAAGAAGTATAACAGGCATTGAGATTGAAAACGGGCAAATTTCCTTAATTAAATGGCAAATTGCCACCAAGCCAGATGGCACTTTGCAAATTGTACGTTTGGTGCTGGAAGGCCCTGAAAAGTTGGTTGATTATATTGAAAACTAAAATTGGATAGCATTCAGCACATAATAGACCAGATACCCATAAGACATAATCTTGCGTCGCAGCTTATGTTTTTGGGTGTTGTTCAAGGTTTTTTTCTCAGCTTATTGTTATTTATCCGTACTAAAAATAATTCTGCAATCTTATTCTTAGGTTGGTCCTTATTCTTTCAAGCGCTTGTTTTTCTTGACA
>CALBVX010000111.1 GCA_937969515.1 uncultured Croceitalea sp.
AGGGCAATGATAGTTTATACTCTGAAATTACAGCTCCTTCTTCTTGAAGTTCTTTTAGCGCAGCTTTTATCGATGGTACTGCTAGTGCCAACCATTTTGCACCATAAACAGGTTTTGATTTTTCTGCTTTTGGTGAAATGATCTCTGCGTTAAGCCAACGCTGATTGCGTTCAACTGGCAAGTCTTTATAGGGGCCGATAGAAGTTATGGTGATTGTGGGGTCTTGCCATTTTAGGGATAGAAAACGTGCTAAATCAAACCTTTCACCAGGATGGGCCATCTCTCTAGCACCAAAATATTTTTGGAAGAACGTAACCGCCTCTTCCTCATCGGTGACAATAAAATGGATATCATCTAAATGAATTGGTTTTACTTCATCTAAAGATTTAGTAGTACACGAAAAATTGGTAGCTATTAGACAAACGGTAAAAAGTACGAACCCTATTTTATTGAATGATAGTTGCATAAACCTATATTTCCGCTGAGTTATAAAAATTTCATTAGGATTGAGATGATAGTACAGAGAGTAATAGTCTTAACTTAAAGCTCTTATCAAAGTTTTCATGTCCTCAAGTCTTCCTACAGTGATTCTAGACCATTTTCCTTCTTTTTCATAAATACGGGTGCCTACAATATTATTTGCTTTAAGCCTTTCAAAAAATTGCCCCTCATAATTTTCCAAAGAAAAATAGATAAAGTTAGTATGTGATGGGATGCATTTAATGTTCAATTTTTCGAACTGTGCAATAGTATAGGCTCGTGCGCTTGCATTCAATTCAAAAGTATCTTTGATAAAATTAATGTCTGCTAAAGCTGCCAAGGCCCCCGCAGTAGACACCACACTTACATCACCATTGCTCCAAGACTGCAATCCGCTTAACTTCTTAATAGTTTTTGGATGTGCTACCGCATAACCGATTCGTGCTCCGGCCAATCCAAAAAGTTTAGAAAAGGTTTTTGCTATAATAAGGTTTTCATTCTCACTGGCCAAGGTGCTTAAAGATTTCTGATCGGTCAGGTCTATGTAGGCTTCGTCCAATAATACAAGTCTATTTTTTGATACCTCTCGTACAAAATTCAGCAACTCATTACTGTCGGTTATCGTACCAGTTGGGTTATTAGGGTTGCATACATAAACTAATCGAGTTTCTGATGTGACCGCTTTTTTTAATGCACCTAAATCATTCTTTTTATCCGCAGTGAGTTGAACACTAACTTTTTCTAAACCTAGATTCTTTGCCGGAGACATCCAAAAATTAAAGGTATTATCCGCTGTAACAATATTCCCTTTTTGTTGTGCCGCATAATGAAGCACTAAGTTTAATATCTCGGTAGAGCCAGATCCAAGTATAATATTTTCTTTAGCCACCTTATTGTATGCTGCAATAGCTTCGATAAGCTTTGGTTTTTGTGACCAACCGTAACGGTTACTGTTTGAAATACTTTCCATCATGGCCTTTTTAGACAATGATGACGGACCATACGGGTTTTCATTGGCATTTAAATATATCTTATCGGTGTCTAACCTTAGGTCTATTATTCTTTCATTTTCAGAAGCATATATTGGGGGCAGATTTAATGCCAACGCCCCAAGTCCAATTTTTTTTAAGTAGTCTCTTCTGCTCTCCATATGTATTGTTTTTTCAAAAATGATTAACCTAGTTAACTACTAATTTCGTGAATTAAATCGTAAAACTCCGATATCTTAATGTTATTCTTAGCTTGCTGCCCACTTTGAGAAGGATTTTCCGTTATTTTGTAATACACAAAAATAAGTGCCTAATGAAAACTGCCAATTGGAAAACTGCTATCGAGTTTGACGATATCACCTATAAAAAAAGTAATGGGGTGGCTCGTATCGCTTTTAACCGCCCTGATGTTCGAAATGCTTTTAGACCCAATACCACTAGTGAACTAATAAAAGCCTTTTATGATGCTCAAGAAGATACTTCTATCGGAGTAGTACTACTTTCTGGTGAAGGGCCATCTACTAAGGATGGAATTTGGTCTTTTTGTAGTGGTGGTGACCAAAAGGCTAGGGGACACCAAGGTTATGTAGGGCAAGATGGGCAGCATCGTTTGAATATTTTAGAGGTTCAGCGTATGATCCGTTTTATGCCAAAAGTAGTTATAGCTGTTGTTCCCGGTTGGGCCGTAGGTGGCGGGCATAGTTTACATGTAGTTTGTGATATGACCCTTGCAAGGAAAGAACATGCTATTTTTAAGCAGACCGATGCCGATGTTACTAGTTTTGATGGAGGATATGGTTCAGCATATCTCGCTAAAATGGTTGGACAAAAGAAAGCACGTGAGATTTTCTTTTTAGGGCGCAATTACTCGGCCCAAGAGGCTTTTGAAATGGGCATGGTCAATGCCGTTATACCGCATGCCGAATTAGAGGCTACTGCCTATGAATGGGCGCAAGAAGTTTTGGCAAAATCGCCCACATCAATAAAAATGCTAAAATTCGCAATGAATTTAACCGATGATGGAATGGTAGGGCAGCAGGTTTTTGCTGGTGAGGCAACTCGACTAGCCTATATGACCGATGAAGCTAAAGAGGGCCGTAATGCCTTTTTAGAAAAGCGTAAGCCAAATTTTGGGGAAGATAAATGGCTCCCATAGATTAGCCTTAAAGCTTCTTTTTCAGCCTTAAGAGCTTAGCTTCAAGTTTTTCTATTTGTTCCTTTGTTTTGGCAATTTTTAGTTCTGCTTTTTCTTTTTCAACAAGAGTCATTTGAGTATTTCTTTTCTCCAATCTAACATTTAGTTTATCAAGCTTTGAAGTTTCCGATTTAATCCGACTTTCCGTTTTATTGATGTCTTTTCTTAAGGATTCCCGTTTTTTAAATTCCTTTTCCGCTTTTTTAGCGACTTTCTCTTCTTTCTTAGCCTCTTTTATTGCGCGTGCAATTTTTTTCATTTGGGCCTTGTCGTCGGCAGATGTGTCCGTAGAATCTTGAGCTTTTAGGATGCCCAACCCAAAAAATAATAGAAAACCTAAATAGACCAGTTTTTTCATTTCACCAATAGTATTTTAAGTTTAGAAACGAGATTAGGTCTAAAGTCACATCATTATAAAAGAATGGGATATCCTTTTAAATCGAAGGTATGCCTAAATTAAAAAGAGCCTTTATCTTATCGACAAAGGCTCTTTTACGAGAACACTATATGAAAATGAAAAAATTATTTACTTGATTATTACGGTGTAAATGTAGCCAAGGCGTGTGTTTGTGCGAAATTATTGTTGTGAAGTGGTTACCTTTTGTGGTCTATGTTCTTTTTTAACTAAAAAGACGGTTGGGATGTATACAATTTAAAGTATGCTAGCCAAATGGGCTGAAATTAAAAAGAGCCCCGTCTATTCGACAAAGGCCCTTTTTACGAGAACACTATATGAAAATGAAAAAATTATTTACTTGATTATTACGGTGTAAATGTAGCTAAGGTCTGTGTTTGTGTGAAATTATTGTTGTGAAGTAGCTACCTTTTGTGGTATGCTAAGTTAAATACGCTATTTAATAGATAAACAACTACTGAGTTGCTTTTAAAAGCGCTGATAAAAAGCGATTTACGTCGAAAATCGGATTCTCTGCCAAACCGGTACGTACCACAACAAGGTCTTTTGAAGGAATAATAAAGACATACTGCCCTTGAAAACCATTCATCGAATAGAGTGTTCTCGGTAAATCAGGATAGATACCGCCGCTATTGAGCCAAAAATGGGCGCCGTATCTTCCTTCAGAAAATTGTGTAGGGGTAGTAATGTAATTTACCCAGTCATCATTGAAAAGTTCTTCTCCGTTCCAGCGTCCTTTATTCAAATATAGCTGTCCTACTTTGGCCCAGTCCCTTGTGCTGGCCCATCCATAGGAAGAACCTACATAGTTGCCTTCCAAATCAGCTTCCAATAGCATTGTGTACGCTCCAATTTTATCAATAAAAGCTTCATACGGAAAATCTAGATATTCCGATTGGGTTCTAAACTGTTGCCTTAAAATTCCGGATAAGAGATTCGTAGTGCCCGAAGAATAATTCCAAATTTCAGTAGGTTTGGCAATAGCATTTTTATTTCGCTGGCTTTTCGTCATATCAGACTCTAAAAAAAGCATGCTTGTGGCATCTGAAATAGTAGTGTAATCTTCATTCCATTCTAATCCACTTTGCATGCGCAATAGATGATTTAAAGTAATCTTTTTTCGTTCATCATTCTTCCACTCCGAAATTGGAGCTGGCCAATCCATTTTTAATTTTCCTTGTTTTTCAAGAATACCAAAACATGTTGCCAATATACTCTTGGTCATTGACCAACCGAGTATTGGCGTATCTTTTGTAAAACCATCTACATACTTCTCTGTAAGCAAATGGCCTTTATATAACACCAAAAGCGTGCGGGTCTTTTGCACTTCATTGTTATCAAATGCCAAGGCCACTGCTTTTTGCAGTTGTTTATAATCAACCTCGGAAAAGACAGTGTCTTTCGGT